>DASTJZ010000166.1:0-11449 GCA_035716185.1 Candidatus Dormiibacterota bacterium | reverse complement strand
CCATTTCCCTTCCCGCTGTTGCCCTGAATCGACACCGCGGAGGCGGGAGCTGCAACTTCACCGGGATAGAGAACCACTCCGGCCGAGACCCCGCCCAGGTAGATCGCCGGATACGGTGACGCGCCGGTCCCGCTGTTGGATACGTCGTTGTTCGTGATGGTCAGGCCGCCTCCGGCGAGGGCCTGGCCGGCCGGCATCAGGCGAATCCCGTAGGTTCCAGCACCGTTGATGGAGGTTCCCGTGATCACGACTGGGGAGGCAGCGGTGTTCAAGCTGGTCCCGACAATGCCTTCCTGACCGCTGTTCGAAATTTGCGTCCCGCTGATACTGGCGCCGCTGTCGAACCAGATGCCGTTTCCGGTGCTGCGAGCGGTGTTCGAAAGCTGGGCGCCGTTGACTACCAGATAGCTTTCCGAATGGATCGCGGTGTCAGCCACCTCCTGAATGCTGGTCTGCGCCAGTGAGAGCGGCTGATTGGCGGGCTTATCGACCTCGATCCCAATCCCGGCGAAGCGGATGGTCGAGCCCGTGAACGTGTTCAGACGCTGGCCATCCAGGACCAGACCGCCCCAGTCGCCGGGCGCCGGCTTCGGGCAGATGCCGGACGTGAGCGGGTCGAAAATCGAGCCGCAGGTCGGCAGGTTGACCGCCCCGAAGCCTGCCGGAAGATTATCGGCGCCCTGCTTGATGCTGGAGACGAGCGCATTGCTCGCCGATAGCGCGCCATTCGATACCGTGATCTTTCCTCGCACGATTTCGACCACGTCCTGCGCATTGAGCGTGAGGGCCCCATTTACCTGCAGGCTGTCGTCCAGGAGGTAGCCGAGCGGCGCGCTGGCGTTGACGTTGGCCGGCGACTTCCAGTTCAGCGGTCCGGTGCTGCCATCGAAGGCGATCGCATCGAGGCCGTTGCCGTACCCGCTGTTCCAGTCGATGCAGGTGCAGGCCGGGATGGAGGTCGGTGCCGGCGCCGGAGACTTTTGGAAGTTTGCATTGCTGAGCCCGGTGAGCAGCATGGCCGAATAGGTCGTGGCCCCTGTCCCGCTGCGGGTGATGACATTCGTCGCAATCGTTGGGTTCTGTGCTCCCGCGAGCCGCACGCCGTAGGCGCCGGCCTTGTCAACGGCGTTGGATTCAACATCGATGGTCGCCGACCCGAGCCCGGTTCCCAGAATCCCTTCATTCGCGCTGCCCTGGATGGTGTTGTTGAGCAGCCTGAGCTTGTGAGCACCGCCGCTGGAGTCCAGATTGATCCCATGGTCCCCGGGGCCAGCCCCGACACATGCCAGGTAGTTCGGGTTCGGGCTGCCGTCCGGGTTCTTGGGCGATTCGTCGATCCGGCACAGGCGGTTGCCGGCGATATAGGCGTCCATACCGCTGGTGGCGATGCCGTCGGAGAAGGAGGGGCCGATGGTGGAACCCGTCAGAACGAGTCCGTAGGATGTCGTATCCGGTGCCTGGAACCTCGGCGGCGCATTCGTCGCGTAGACACCCTTGGTTGGATAGAGGATGTACGCGTTATTGATCTGGGCGGCAGCGCCGGCCAGGTCGAGACCGACCCACTCATTCGAGGGAAGGGTCGTCAGGCAGGTTTGCACAAAGACCGATGGGCAGGCCTGAATGCCAATCGAGTTGTCGCGCATGCTCGTGAAGGTCTTGCGGCCGGCGCTTTCGGCTTTCAGCAAACCGCCGGTCAGGGTGATCCCGCCGCCCTGCACCTTGACGACGTCGTTGGCGCCGTCGACCGACAGCGTTTGTCCCAGGATTTCCAGGCCGCCGGTGCCGGCGACATTGGCGACCATGTAGCCGAGGTAGTGCGGCCCATTGATCTCAGGGCCGTTCGGATCGTTCGTCGGCGTCATCCAGGTGACGTTCGATGTGACCCGGCCGCTCAGGACGATGGCGTCCAGGCCGTTTTCCTGGCCGACGTTGTTGCTCACGCCACTGGTCGCCGGAGACGTGGGTGGCGTTGTCGTCGTATCGGGGAGATCCGCGGTCACGTTGTCGAGGTAGATCGCCGAGAACCGCTGCAACGTCCCATTGGCAACACACGTCGTGACCGGGCTTGGAGAACCCGAGCCGTTGCAGACGAAGCCGTTATTGGTGATTTGCGGATGGTTGGCATTCAGGAGATCGATGCCGAAGGATCCGGCGCGGAAGAACTTGTTCTGGTCGATCACCACGGGCTTCGCCGTGCTCGGCAGCACCGTCGCCAGCACGGCGTTGTTGCCAATGAACCCAAGCACGCGGTTGGCGCAGGCAAGTGGCTCCGGCGGGCAGCCGGTTTCACCGAATGGCACCGAGCTGCCAAAGGTGATGCCGGTCACCTTCAGCGCATCCTCGTTGATCGCCGGCGCGTTGTCGAACGTCACGTTGATCCCCTGGGAGCCAATGTTGTTGACGGTCCCGTACTGCCCATCGCCCAACCCCGTGACCGAGATGGGCGTGTCTCTGGCATCGATGCCGTCGAAGTAGGACGGGCCGATGCCGCTGTTCGCGACCGTGAGTCCGTAGTTGGCGCTATCCGGCGAGGCGTTGGCGCCGCTATCGATGCTGATCGCGGTCAGCGCATGCTGGATGGAGACGAACGAGAACGATGCGTCCCCAACATGCGTGGGATCGGAGGCATGGATCGCGACCCCATCCCACGACGCGACGTCTGGTTCGGCATCGAAGCTGACGAAATTCGTTTTATCGGTGAAGATGGTCTTGATCTCTCCACCGTCGACCGTGATGCCGGCGCCGTGGGAGAAGATCTGCACCGGTCCCAGGCTGCCGTCGATGATGAGCTTGGTGCCGGGCGCGAGGTGGACGTCATCCCCAATGGTATTTCCCTTCGAGTCCTTGGTGAGACAGTTGGGTTGGCGGGTCGGGTCCGTTGGCGGGATCTTGGGGTCATTCCAAGGAAGGATGTAGGGACTCCCGCTCGCATTCCAGACGACGGTCTGGCTCGAATCGACGGGGATGGTGCCGCACTGGACGGTGGTGGGGATGGAATTCGCCGTCACGGCTCGCGGACTCGAGTGGAGGAATGGTGGCGCGGAACTCCGTGCCATGGCCACGACGCCCAGCATGAGTACGCTGACGCCGAGCTTCCACGCGTGCTGGAGCAGCAAGCTGGGGCTCAGGGCCGACGAGTGGCGCCCGCGCAGTAGCTCTAGCCTCACTCCCTCCCTCGGCAATGGGTCATCCCGCCCGTGGCGGTCGAAGATTCAGCGGCGAATGGGGAGGTTAGGGGAGCCGTTTTGGACCGTCAAGCAAATTGCGCGAAACTCTGAGCATCCTGCCCATTCGGGCGTGGGGCTTTGCCCAAACGTCAGGCGGCCGCAGCGTCCCGTTTTAAGGCGAGCGATTTGAGCGCGGCGGCCACCAGATCCTGGGCGGCCAGGACGTCCCCGTGGTATTCAACGCTGGCCGAATGGATCGAGATTCGCTCCGATTGCAGGCCGGCGTCGATCCGCGCCGCCAGGGCCTGGGCGCCGGCGGCGTCGATACCTGGCGCCAGGATGGCGAAGTTGTCGCCGATCCAGCGGGAGGCCAGATCATCGCTGCGGATGGAGCTGCGCACCGCCCGCGCGATCCGCTTCAGCACGGCATCGCCGGCGCGGTGCCCGTAGGCTTCGTTGGTCTCTCGCAGGTCGACCACGTCGAGCATCAGCAGCGATCCCCACGATGGCGGCCGCAGCAGCTGCTTGTTGACCGCGTCCTCGAAGGCCGGCCGGTTCAGCAGGCCGGTCAGCGCGTCGATGCTCGCGGCCGAGGCCAGCCGGTCGATCAGGCGCGCATTCGCCATGGAGACCGCCGCCTGGTTGGCCAGGATGGTGAGCAGGCGCAGCTGATCCAGCGAGTACTGGTTCAGTCCAATCTTCAGCACCACGATGACCGCGAGCACTTCGTCCTCGAACACCACCGGCACCGCGAGCATCGACTCATCGACCACGGTGGTGCCGGCCACGTGGGCGGCCTTCGGATGGCGTTCGGTGTCGCCCAGGACGACGCCCCGACGCGATTCGGCGACCCACCCGGCGATGCCCTCCCCCACTGCCACCGACGCATTCGCCGGCGTCACGGCCCGGTACTCCTCCCGGTCGTTGCCGTTGAGATACACGATCTCGAGCCGGTTGCCCTCCTCGTTGACCAGCAGCACCCGGCATTGGTCGTGGGGAAGCAACGTCACGATCGTCTCCCCGATCCGATTACAGATGTCTTCGATGCTCGTCGCGCGCGCCAGCTGCTGTCCGAGACCTTCGACCGTCTGCATGTGCTGCGCCCACGAGCGGGGAGCCGGCGTGGCGTCGGGCACCGCGTGGTCCGTGGTCTGCTCCGGCGCGTTGACTTCGGGGGTTTCCTGCTCGATCAGTTCGAGCAACACGTCGACCACCCTGGGATCGAACTGCTGGCCGCTCTCCCGCCGAAACTCGGCGATGATCGCGTCCATTGGCAGCGCCTTGCGGTAGGCGCGGTCCGATGCCATCGCGTGGAAGGCGTCGCAGCCATGGATGATCCGGGCCTGGATCGGGATCTCCTCGCCCTTCAATCCATCGGGGTACCCGGTGCCATTCCAGCGTTCGTGCTCGGCGCGGACGATGGGTCCGAGCGGGGCCAGAAATGGGACGGAGGCGAGGATCCGCTCGCCGATCACGGGGTGCTCGCGCATGATGGCGAACTCCTCGGGCGTCAGCGGCCCGGGCTTCTGCAGGATGTAACCGGGGATGCCGATCTTGCCGATGTCGTGGAGGAGCGCGCCGTATTCGAGCAGGCGCAGCTGGTCCGCCTGCAGGCCGAGCCGTTTGCCCACGTTGACTGCGAGCTGCGCCGTCTCCCGCGAATGGGCCTCGGTGTACCGGTCCTTGGCATCCAGCGCCGCGGCCAGCGCGCCGATGGTGGCGACGGAGCTCTCCTCCTGTTCCTGGCGCCGTCGTTCCGATTCTTTGAGCAGGGCCTGACGGACCTGAGCGCTGATGTAGGCGCAGAGCATCATGGAGACGGCCAGCACGATCACCATCCGGAGGTAGTAGTCGTCCCAGCCATTGATGAACAGCGGAAGCGTGGCAGTCACAGCGGTGAACAGCGCGATGGCGGCACCCGTGCGGAAGCCGTAGGCCGCGGCCATGAAGACGGCCGGGGCGATGAAGATCGGCAGGATGTGGGACCGAACTCCGCCGGTGTACATCAGCATGAAGCCGAGCAGCGCCAGGCCAGGCAGGACGATGACGACCAGGAATCGCTCCACCGGCAGCCGGTGCCAGGGGAAGAACCAGCTCACCAGCGCCCCACCATAAGAAAGGATGCCGACGATCAGGATGCCCGTGTAGTCGAAGTGGGGGGCGCCGATGAAGCTGCTGCCCACATTGACGCTGGCAGCGGTGACGAAGGCGATGGCCGCGATGCGGAACATCGCCTGGTGGAAGTCCGCCGGGACTTTCTGGATGTCAGCCACGGTGCGCCAAATACAACGCGTATTCGCCGCCCTTCCAGCGACCGCCGGGACGCGTCAGAATGCCATCTATGGCAGCCGGCGGGCGTCCCAACGGCCAGGTGGTCGAGCCGGCCCTCCGGATCGAGAGCCGGGAGGAGCTCGTCTTCCTGCTCGGGGAAGCCTGCGAGATCGAGCACGGGCTGCTCTGCGAATACCTCTACGCCCAGTTCTCGCTCAAGCGGGGCGTCGATGAGGGGATCACTCCGCAGCAGCTGGCCCGGATCCAGGCCTGGGAAACGACCATCATCGACGTCGTCAAGCAGGAGATGCTGCACCTGGCCCTGGCCACCAACATCCTGACCGCCGTCGGGGCGGCGCCGCACTTCGAGCGCCCGAACTTCCCGATCCTCTCGCGCTGGTACCCCTCCGACGTCCAGATCGCGCTGCTCCCCTTCGGCGAGCCGGCCCTCCGCCACTTCATGTTTCTAGAGCGCCCCGAGGGCATGTCCCTCAAGGACGCCGAGGGCTTCGCCCCGCTCGGCCAGATGCCGCTGGTTACCCCCGACCACGATGAGCTGACGGCCGAACCTGAGGAGTGGCACACCGTCGGCCATCTTTACCGCGGAATCGAGGCGGGCCTGGCCCATCTCGTCAATCGTTTCGGCGAGGCCGCGGTGTTCCTCGGACCGCCGAAGGCCCAGGCGACCACCGACATCTTCGAGTGGACCGACCTCCACGCCGTCAGCGACCTCGCCTCGGCCAGCGCCGCCATCGAGGTGATCGTCGAACAGGGGGAAGGCGCCCGCGGCGACTGGGTGAAATCCCACTTCGGGAAATTCGTCGGCATCCTGGAGGACTTCCTCGCCCTCCGGGCGGCGGATCCGAAGTTCGAGCCGGCCCGTCCCGTGCTCCCGGTGTTCGTGCATCAGCCGCCCGATGTCGACCAGCCGGCGTTGATCGACGACCCCTTGACCCGGCGGGTCGCCGACCTCTTCACCGCCATCTACGAGGTCATCCTCCAGCTCCAGGCCCGCTATTTCGTCCATCACGGCGAGACGCCCGAGGAGCTGGACACGATAGCCAGGACGGTCAAGCACGTGATGAACTGGACGATGCGCAGCCTTGGCCCGGTGCTCACCACCCTCCCGGTCGGATCGCAGTACCCCGGCCGCACCGCCGGGCCAGCGTTCGAGATGGTGCGCCCATCCTTCTTCATCCTGCCCCACCGGGAAGCTGCCTGGAAGGTGCTTCGCGAGCGGCTCGAGACCCTCGGAAACGTCGCCGACTCGCTAGCCGGCGAACCACGGCTGGTCGGGCTCAAGGACGTCGCCAAGAACCTGCACGGCTTCGCCGCTGATTTCGACCGCCACCTGAAACAACGAGCCGCGGCGACCGCCGTCCCCGAGGCATCCCGCCCTTCCTGATCCGCCGGGCAGGACGTTTGCCATCGGCGAATAATGGAAACGAGATAAGGATGGAAACCAGGAAGCCGGCGGCGCCGGCGACTTTCGATCGAGATGCCGTGCTCCAGGGCCTGATCGACCGTGGGGCCGAGGAAGGTTGCCTCGAGCTCTCAGAAGTCGAACAGACCATCAAGCGGGTGGGGCTAGATGACGCCGACGCGGAGGAGTTCCTTGCCGAGCTCCAGACCGAAGGCATCGACGTCCGCGACGACTGTGGAAACGGGAACACCGCCGCCACCACCTACGCGAACGGCGATCTCGCTGTGGCCACCGCCGACGCGGTTGGAATCTTCCTCAACGAGCTGCGCCGCTTTCCATTGCTCACCGCGACGGAGGAGGTCGAGCTGGCCAAACGGATCGAGCGAGGCGACAAGACCGCTCGTGACCGGATGATCAACTCGAACCTTCGGCTGGTCGTCTCCGTCGCGCGGCGCTACCAGAATCGCGGCCTCAGCCTGATCGATCTCATCCAGGAAGGCGTGCTGGGCTTGATCCGAGCTGCCGACAAATTCGATTGGCGGCGTGGCTACAAATTCTCGACCTATGCCACCTGGTGGGTGCGTCAGGCCGTGCAGCGCGGCATCGAAACCCGCGGTCGCGAGATCCGGATGCCGGCCAACGTGCTGGACATCGAGCGCAAGATGGCTCGCGCCGAGCCCGAGCTGGTCGAGCGCTTGCGGCGTGCGCCCACGGACAAGGAGCTTGCCGATGTGATTGGCGCGAAGCCGCGGCAGGTGGCCGCGGTTCGCCACGCGGCTCGCGCCGTGACCAGCCTGGACCGGCCGGTGTCGAGCGAGGATGAAGGCACGACCCTCAGTCATTTCATTGCCGGCGAGGCGCCCAGTCCAGAGGAAATTCTCACGCTCTCGCTGACCCAACAGAAGCTTCGCGACGCGGTGCAAACGCTGCCGCAGGATGAACGCGAGGTCGTCAGTCTCCGCTTCGGCCTGAATGGCGACCCGCAGCCCCAGACCATCCAGGAGATCGCCCGCCGGCTGGGGTTGACGACGCGACGGGTTCAGACCTTGCAGTCACAAGGGCTGGAACGGCTGTCGCTCAACCGCGAAATCCAGGCCCTGCGCGAAGCCGCCTAACCGCCGGCGATCGCGCCGACGACCATGAAGGGCTCGCGGCCGTTGCTGACCTCCGCCGGGAGGGGTGCATCGGGGGACTCGTTGGACAGGTCCTGCTCACAGCCGAAGAACCTGATGAACGGCCGGCGCTGGCGGGTCACGTGATCGCGAATCGTGCCCTGCAGCATCGGATACTGCCGCTCGAGCGCATCCAGAACCGACCGCTGGGTGACCTCGCCAGGGAGATCGAGCTGAACTTCGCCGTCGACCTTCGCCAGCCGTCGCAGGTGCGCCGGCAGCACGACCCGGATCACGCCAGCGTCTGGGCTTCGACCGAAAATACGGCGGGTAGATCGCGGACGATCGGCTGCCAGCTATCGCCCGCATCCGCCGACGCGTAGACCTGTCCGCCGGTCGTCCCGAAGTAGACCCCGCAGGGATCCAGGGAATCGACCGACGACGCATCGCGCAGCACGTTGACGTAGCAGTCGCTCTGCGGCAGACCGTTGGTCAACGCCTCCCATTCGTTGCCGCCGTTGCGGCTGCGATAGACGCGCATCTTGCCGTCGGGCGGAAAGTGCTCGGAGTCGCTCTTGATCGGAACCACGTAGACCGTGTCCGGCTGCTGCGGATTCACCTCGATCACGAAGCCGAAATCACTCGGCAGGTTTCCGCTAATTTCCGTCCAGGACTCGGCGCGGTCATCGCTGCGCATCACGTCCCAGTGCTTTTGCATGAACAGGGTGTCGGGACGCGACGGATGCATGGCGATCCGGTGCACGCAATGCCCGACCTCGGCGTTCGGGTCCGGGATGTACGGCGAATGCAAGCCGCGATTCGCCGGCCGCCAGCTGCCGCCGCCGTCCTCGCTCTTCATCACGCCCGCCGAGGAGATCGCGACATATATCCGGTTGGGATCCCGCGGATCGAAGAGGATGGTGTGCAGACAGAGACCGCCGGCGCCGGGCGCCCAGTTGGGCGCCGTGTCGTGGCGGCGAAGCCCCGGTAGCTCGGCCCAGTTCTGCCCACCATCGGTCGAGCGGAAGAGGGCCGCATCTTCGGCGCCCGCGTACACGGTGTCGGGATCTGTCGGAGACGGTTCCAGGTGCCAGATTCGCTTGAATTGCCAGGGTTTCGGCGTGCCGTCATACCAGAGATGGTTGCCTGTCTCGCCGTCGTAGACGAACTTGTTGCCGGCGGGTTCCCAGGTCTTGCCCCCGTCGTTCGAACGCTGAATCAGCTGGCCGAACCATCCGGTCGACTGGGCGGCATAAAGCCGGTTCGGATCGGCGGGCGAGCCTTTGACGTGATAGACCTCCCAGCCGCCGAAGAACGGGCCGGCCACGTCCCACTCGCGGCGTTTGGGATCAGACGTCAGGACAAAGGCGCCCTTGTGCGTCCCAACCAGAACTCGAACTCCGCTCATCGCGTCCTCCTTTTGAACAGTCCTCCGCGTAGACGATGGTACCTGCCGGTTAGACCGTAACCAAGAGGAAAACTCATCGGGCAATGCACTGCCGAAGTTCGATCGCTGCGAGGTTTCAGGCGGGCACTTTCCGTTCGCGCTGCAGACGAAAGAGTTCGGCGATCTCCTTGACGGTGGTGGCGTCCTCCGGTCGCTTGTCCGCACCGCGGAAGGAAACCACCCTGGGGAAGCGCAGAGCAAACCCCTGCTTGTCGTCCGTCATGCCGGCGGTGTGCCTGGGGCTGGGCGTGATCTCGTCGGCGACCACCTCGACGACAACCTCTGGCTCGAGCCAGACGTCCGGCTTCAGGATGGAATCGACACGCGCCGGCTTGTGATCCACCTGGAGCTTATCGGCGCGGGTATGGATCTCGCGCCATTCTGCGTCGGACAGGCCGGTGCCCAGATTGGTGATGGTCGCAAAGCGGTCCTTGTCGGCGTCATACACGCCGGCCAGCAGCGCCCCCACGCCGAACTCCGCGCGCTTGCCTTTGCCGAAGTAATAGCCGAGCAGGACAAGGTCGACGGTGTCGTTCAACTGGCCGCTGGTGTGGCGTTTCAGCTTGACCCAGTTGAAGTTGCGGGCGCCGGCCTGATAAGGGGAATCAGGTCGCTTGACCACGACGCCCTCCAGACCGCGGCTGATGTTGTCGAGCAGCGTTTTGGTCAGCACCTCGACCGAGTCAGTCTTGATGATCGGCGCCGGCAGGAGGACGGTCGAGCCGCGGATGACGTCATCGGCGATCGCGAGACGCTCCTCGTAGGGCAGCTCGGTGAGGACCTTCCCATTGCGATAGAGGATGTCGAAGATGAAGGCGATCAGCGGCAGGTCCGCGGCGGCTTGCTCGATGCCGTGCACCCGTCGCCGGCTGGCGGTGAGCTGGAATGGGAGGTACTCCTCGGCTTCCTTGCTGTAGGCGATGGCCTCGCCATCCAGGATCAGCGTCTGGTCCCTCAGGGCCTTCGCCGCGCTGGTGAGCTCGGAGAACATCAGAGTGAAGTCCTCGAGGTTGCGGGAAAAGATGCGCACCTCGGAACCGTTTTTGTGGATCTGCACCCGGATCCCGTCGTACTTTGGTTGCACCGCGACGAGTCCAAGCCGCTTGATGACCGCCTCGGGGTTGGGAAGTCGTTCGGCGAGCTGGCTTCGGATCGGGCGTCCCACTGTCACCTTCAGCCCCTCGACCGCGGATTCGCCGCCGACCCAGAACGTCTTCGCAATCATGCCCAGGTCCGACGTCCGGTTGTAGGCCGCTTCGAGCATCGGGCGCAAGGTGCGGTCGCCTTTCTTGGCATGGGACAGCGCGTCGAGCACGGTCGGATCGCCAATGCCGAGCCGCAAGCGACCGAGCGCCATGCGCACCAGATGCTTGGCCGAGGCTGCGTCGACGTCTTTCAGCAGCCCCGCGAACAGCGACCGTTTCTTCTCGACCGAGCCGGCGCCGGCGGCGTGGGCGATTTCCATCAGCCGCGAATGCACCTCGGTCAGCGGCGGCGCGGCGCCGGATGGGGTACCGGCGAGGCTGGCCGCCACCAATCCCAGGTCGCCGACCCGGCCGAACAGCTTCGACACCTCATCCGCAGGCTTGGCGTAAGCCTGGGCGATGGCGGCGATCACCAGCTTGTCGCCGAGGCCGATCTCCACCGGCTCGAAAAACGGCACCAGTCGGCCCTGGATCAGATAGGTCAGTGGCTGGATCTCATCCGGCGAGCTCCTGGTGTAGAGCTCGGACAGGATCTTCACCAGCTCATTCCTGCTGCTGGTCGCCTCCAGCCGATCGAGGTACGTGCTCAGTTCGGAAAAGTTCACAGCGATCCTTCCAGGCGATCGAGAAACTCGCGCTGGGCGGGCAGCAGCTTGCGCCGCGCGGTCTCGGTGTCAAACCACCCCGCTCGATCCACTTCTGGAAACTCTCGCATTTTTCCCGAGCGAGGCGGCCACTCGATCTCGAACGTATTGCTTCGCATTGCGCTCACGTCGACGTCAGCCTGCGCCGCCCAGGCGTCGACGACCTTGCCGCCCGCCTGG
>DASTJZ010000165.1:0-4515 GCA_035716185.1 Candidatus Dormiibacterota bacterium | reverse complement strand
ACGCGCCCTGGCGCGCTTCGGCGTCCGCCCAGCGCGGCGCCGCAAGGTCGCTCGTAAGGACTTGCTCCTGCGTCAGGATGCGTCGCAGGATGGCGACCGACGAGGCATAGGTCGAGTCCATCCCGAAGTAGGACAGCCCGCGCGCGCCCAGCGTCCGAGCCTGGGTGTACGGCGTGTCCGAGGCGTAGTGGAGAACCCCGAGGTCGAAGGGCAACTTGGTGAAGTTGATGTTCTGCCGGGTCGGATAGCGCGAGGATTCGGCGGCCTCGTACAGCGCGTTGAGATACGGCCCGCCCTCCATCTCGACCACCGTGAAACTTTCGCGATGGTAGAAGTCGAGATAGCTGCGATTCTGGAGGAAGGTGCCGCGCACCGTGACCGCGCGCTGGTTATCCAGCGCCGAGCCATACACCAGGAAGGGCGCCACGCTGTTGAAGCTGAAGACGTTGTCGAGCCAGTAGGTGTTTTCCGAGTGCTCCTCGTACACGACATTCGAGATCATGATGTCGCCGATGCTGCCGTTGAGCGTCGCCGCTTTGCCCAGCACGTAGACGCCGCGGAGGGTGCCGACGTTCACCGCGACCTCACGCAGCACGTTGTAGGCGCCCAGACCAAGAGGGTAGTTGACATTGATCAGGACGGCGCGACTCTGTCGCAGACGCTCGGCGGAGGGATCGCCCAGCCGTGGGTCCAGATCGGCGGCGATCAATCGATCCAGGATGATCACCTGCGCCGCCACATCCAGCCCGGCCTGGCTGGGCAGGAAGTAGATGCCGCGCGCTTCTTCCTCCGCGGTCCGCGCGGCGCGGCGCGCCACCGCATCGGGCGACTGGCCGTAATAGGAGCGGGCCGCGTAATAGAGGAAGTTGTCCCAGTTGCCGCGCGACTGCCCCTGGCGCAGCTTGCGTAGCTCGGGGACCAGCTCCAGGTTGTTGCTCTGTTCGATGAAGCCGATGATTTCTTCCTGATGCCGGCGGGCCGACCCGCTCAGCAGGTTGACCAGGCTGTGGCTGTTGCTGGAGATGAAATAGACGGGCCGGTCACCGACGTGCTCGCTCTGCATCAGCGACTCGATCGGCTGCCACCAGCGATTGGTGGCCTTGATGTAGCCGATCTGCGTCCCGCCCAGCATCCGAATCCGGAAGTCTTTTTCTTCGGCCTGGATCCGGCGCAGCGGAGCCAGCAGGTCGCCCCAGATCTCGACCAGGCGCAGCGCGTCGTCTTCGGAGATGCCCAAGCGCTCGAGGACGCGGAATTGATCCGCGACGTCCGCCGCGTGCGTCAGGTCTTCGACGCTCAGCAACGCGTGCAACTTGTTCCATTCGATCTGGAGCGCGACCAGCTGCGGGATCACGTCGTCGATGTCGGACGGACTGGCGATATAGACCGCCAGGGTCTCCTTGCCGTCGTAGTAATATCGGCGGCGCCGGCCGGGCGCGCTCTGCATCTCCCACTGCTCGACGTCGACGTTCAGCATTCGCTTGAAGACCTCGGCGGATTGGCCGAGCACGATGCGGCGCACCGCGGTAATCGAGGGCGGCAGGCGGCGCAGGGCATAGATCAGGGCGCCGGTGTCGGGCTCGGCCGAACCTGCTTTGGGATGCAGGCTGGAACCCATCCCGATGTGAGACTGCTCCAGCACCTTGAGCTTGGTCTCGCCGGAACTGCGCAGCAGCGTGTTGTAGGTGCGGGTATAGAGATCGACCGCATCGCGGCCCGGCCCCCGTTCTTCTCCTGGATCGTTGTACGCCATTGTGGGTATTATCCCGCCCGTTTTCGAAAGCCTGCCGGTGACAGAGAGTCGCCTATTTACATGTTTTAACGAAACTTATTTGCTGCCTCCGCCGAGCTGCCCGTACCGTGGTCGCTGACCGAACATCTGCAAGCGTCGGAGGAACCATCCAAACAATGTACGAAGCGATTCAAACCGAAACGCAACGGACGACGCTGCGCGTACTCCACACCCGGGCCCAGGACGCCAAGCGCAAGCTCAGCCTTTATGCGCTCGACCGGATTCTCTGGGCGCTCGAGGAGATGAACCTGGCGGAGCGCACGATCGTGCCGCGGCCCATCGTCGAGCAGCTGCTGGCCTTCGGCGTGCCCTACTCACCGGATATCAAGATCCCCGACCTGATCGAGCTCGTCTTCACGGCCCAGGAAGAGTTCATGAATGTCGAGCCGGACGAGGTCAACCGGGTCCCCACCATCGAGGAACTCGAAGCCTACTTCGAGCAGAGCCGGGTCGCCTAGGCCCGCATCCTTATAATGTCGCTCACCTTCCAGGGGAGGTGAGGCCGGCCGACGCGCCGCACACAACTGAACAACGCCGACAGGTGGCTCGCGAGAGCTGAAAAGGGAAGCCGGTGCAAGTCCGGCGCGAACCCGTCACTGTAACCGGGGAGCCGTGGACGAGATCCACTGAGGCCGTGGCCTTGGGAAGGAGTCCATCGGTGAGGATCCGGAGCCAGGAGACCTGCCTGCCGGGGACCACGACCCTCTTCGAGGCTGAGAGGGAGGTGCCACGCATCTTCTCCGATCGGCCTCCAGTTGCGCATCACTGCTCTGGAGGACATCATGAAACGACAACTCTTCGCGCTGGCCGCTGCCGGACTGGCGGCGATCAGCACCGCGTTACCGGCGTCGGCCTTTACCCCACAGACCACAGCAGCGACCCACGCCCTGGCGTGGCTTCACGCCAAACAATCGGCTGACGGCACGGTCGCGGGCAACGCGTCCCGCACCGAGGAAACCGTGTGGGGACTGAGCGCCAACCATCAATCACTTGCCGATTTCTCCACCTCGGGGAAAACACCCATCGACTCCCTCCGTCTTCACATCGCCGACGAGGAAAAGAGCGCGGGCAACATCGGCAGCCTCATCATGGCCGTCGCCGCGGCCGGGCTGGATGCGGGCAGCTTTGCCGGCCGAAACCTGCTCCAGGATCTGGCGTGCACCTACGACGCATCGAGCGGCGCTTTCAATCCGCAGGTGTTCAATGACGCGCTGGCGATCCTGGCCGTCCCTCAGGGGCAGCTGCCGGCAAAGGCCATCCCTTGGCTGAAGTCGCAGCAAAACAAGGATGGCGGCTGGCCGTTCAGCGCTGGAAACGGGTCCGACACCAACACCACCGCGCTCGCGATGCTGGCGCTCAAATCCGCCAATGTGCTGACGGCTGACGTCAGCGCGCCCGCCCTCGTCTATTTGAAAACCGAGCAGCGGTCGGACAGCGGCGGCTTCCAGTACAGCAACGACAGCTTCGTGACGGACTCGGACCCGAGCTCGGATGGCCTGGTGATCGAGGGGCTGCTCGCCGATGGGCAGGACCCGACGTCGGCCGCGTGGTCGTTTGGTCAGAAGAACGCCCTCACCGACCTGCTCAGTTTCCAGATCACGTCGGGCTCGGACAGCGGCGCCTTCGGTTACGCGCGACGGGGCGCAGACGGTTCGGGTTCCGGCGACGTGTTTTCCACCACCCAGCCCCTGGTCGCGCTGGCGTCGACCTATTTGCCCGTTCGACCCACCACGGGTACCCTGCCGGCCACCTGTTCGCCATCAACGCCGACCTCGACCTCGCCGACCCCCACACCGACGGCCGGGACTCCCCCGATCTTGGCCCGCACCGGGTCGTCGCCCCTGCCGCCGATCGCGGTGGGCTTCGCCCTCATCGTGCTGGGCTGGAGACTCCGGTCACGACGCGCTCACTGAGCCCGAAAACCGCCTGGCTATGTGCCGCGGGCGCCGCAGCGCTCGCGGCCGCGTTTCTATCCATCCGTCCCGCGCACGCGGCGCTGCATCACGCCGCACTCCTCGTCGAACACTCGAGCGGGCGCGTGATCACCAGATGCGTGGGATTTGTCGAAGACCAGATCACCGGCCTGCAATTGATTCAGCGCTCCGGCGTCGAGTACCAGGCGCAGACCTTCGGCTCGATGGGCAGCGCCATCTGCCAGCTCGACAACGAACCATCGTCGGTGCCTTCGGACTGCTTCGGTTCCGGCCCTTACTGGCAGTACTCGCGGCGTCAGGCCGCCGGGTGGCAACCGTCGGCGATCGGCGCCAGCGGTTCCGCGGTTCATGACGGCGACATGGACGGCTGGCGCTACGCCGCTGGATCCGGGCAGACGCCTCCGAACATCGCCTTCGTCGCGGTTTGCAGCGCGCCGCCCCCAAACGCTGGCGCACCAACCAGCCACTCACTAACCACGCCGGTTGCTCCTCGAGCGCCAGCGACCGCGCCGCCGGCCAGCAGCGCGCCGACGCCAACAGCGACTGCCAGCCCCAGCCTGGACGCGGTAACTCCCAGCGCCTCCCCCAGCCGGCACCTGGCACTCGCCGCAACCGGTCCGACCACGCGTCCCCCAGCGTCGTCCCCCCTCGGAACCTGGCTACTTCTCGCCGGCGCGACGGCGTTGCTGCTTGGCCTGGGCGTCGTCAATTTTCTGCGACGCGGACCATGATCCGTCATCCCCTCGCCTGGTGCGCGTGGTCACTCGCCGCGATTGCCATCGCCTTCAT
>DASTJZ010000164.1:0-21824 GCA_035716185.1 Candidatus Dormiibacterota bacterium | reverse complement strand
CAGCCGTCAGCGCCGCGGGATCGCAACCGCGGCGGTCCGAACCTTCATCGACCAGGCGAAGAGTGCGGGCCTTCAGGTCGTGGTCGCCCACACCTTGCCGCGCGAATCGCCATCGACAAGCGTGCTCAAGCATTGCGGCTTCAGACAGGTCGGAGAGTCGATCGACCCGGACGAGGGCGAGGTCTGGCGCTGGGAGCTGCCGCTCAGGCCCGTCCAGCCATCAACTGTTCGATAGCACTGGGCAGCGTCGTTTCGAAGTCGATGAGCTTCGCCCACTCAGGGATGATGCTGATACGCGCCATCTGTTTGTAGAGTGCGCGCACCTGGGTCTCGAATTCGCTCCATTGCTCGCGTGGCACGTACCTGAACGACGCCTCCAGATATTCAGGTGGCACTCCATCAACCACTTCGATTCGCGCCGTGCCTCGGACCAGCAAGATTCGCGGCGGCTGGGTTTCGGTATCAACGGTGAACGCAACTCGCGGATTGGAGGTCAGCGCCTTGACTTTAGGCGCGTTCGCGGATGTGCAGACGATGAACTGCTCGCCTTTCAAGATGTAGCCGATGGGCACGACTCGCGGGTAACCGTCGGGTCCCATGTAGCCGAGGCGGCATACGAAATGAGATGCCATCAGCTCTTGTGCAATCGGTGTTTCGAGGACTTTTGCTACGGCCTTTCTGTCCACGAGATCTACGCTAGCAATCCCACGGCTCCGACTGCCGTCCACCACGCTAGCCTGCTGATATGACCGTCAAGCTCGATCGTCACGGCAGCATCCTCCTGGTTACCATCGACCGTCCCGATCGACGTAACGCCGTTGATCGAGCCACCGCGAACCAGCTGTCGAAGGCGTTTCGGGCGTTTGACGCCGACCATTCCTTGCGGATTGCCGTCCTTACCGGAGCGGGAGGCCATTTCTGTGCGGGCTTCGACCTGAAGGCGCTCGCCGGAGGTGGCGGTCCAGTTGTGGGCGAGGGCGATGGACCGATGGGACCAACCTACCTGCAACTTTCGAAGCCGGTGATCGCGGCGATCGAAGGTTATTGCGTCGCCGGCGGAATGGAGCTTGCGCTGTGGTGCGATCTACGTGTCGCGGCCGAGGACGCGACCTTTGGGATCTTCAATCGCCGCTTTGACGTCCCACTCGTCGATGGCGGCACCGTCCGTCTGGCTCGGATTGCAGGCCAGGGTCTGGCGATGGATCTCATCCTGACGGGCCGCACTCTCCGCGCTCAAGAAGCGTTCGAGCACGGCCTCGTCAATCGGTTGGCGAAGCCTGGCGATGCGCTGAGTCAGGCGCTCGAACTTGCGACGCGCATCTCGAAGTTCCCGCAGTCAGGCCTCCGCAATGACCGGCAATCGCTGCTGGAACAGTGGGGCTTACCTCTCGATCAGGCGCTCCGCAATGAGTTGCGCTGGGGCCGTCGCACCATGGACAGTGGAGAGGCAATCGAAGGCGCGAAGCGCTTCTCGCAGGGAGAAGGCCGGGGCGGCGCCGACACATAGCGCCTGATCTCCGCTGCCGAAGGAACATCCGCCGTGCCTGACTTCCCCGAGAACCAGCTCTCCTAACGCCTCCCCCGACGAGCTGACCGGTCTTGCGGGCTGAGAAATCGTGCGCTAGACTTGTTGTGCCATGAGCACCAGTTTTGCTATGCGCAACAAGGTGCAATCACTGGACCGGGCCCTGGAGATCTTGAAGCTGCTCGGCAGCGAGCCCGAAATGCGGGTGACCGATCTCGCGCGGCGCCTGGAGGTCCACAAATCTACCGTTTTCCGGCTGCTGGCCACCCTTCAGGAGCATGGGTTGGTCGAGCAGAACCCTTCAACCGAGCGCTATCGGCTTGGCTACGGACTGGTCCGGCTCGCCGGGTCTGTGGTTGCGGAACTGGATCTGGCGCGCGCCTCTCGCCCGGTGCTCGAAGAGCTCGCCGCCCGCACCGGGGAAACGGTGAACCTGGCGATTTTGCAGGGCGATCAGGTCATCAACATCGAACAAATTGCCGCGCCGAACCTGGTGGTCAACGTCAACTGGGTCGGGAAACAGACGCCGCTGCACGCCACCTCGAACGGGAAAGTTCTGCTCGCGCACCTCGGCGCGGAGGAGCGCCGCCGTTTATTGGCCCGGTCGCTGCCTCGCCTCACGCCGCGGACGATCACCGATCCCAGGGTGTTCGAGAAGCAGCTGGCGCGCGTGCTCGATGACGGCTATGCCTTCACCCTCGAAGAGCTCGAACTGGGCTTGAATGCGGTCGCCGCTCCGGTGTTTGCGCCCGACGGCCGGGTGCTGGCGGCGGTGAGCGTCGCGGGCCCCTCCTACCGGGTCACGCCGCACCGGCTCACCGAGCTGGGAGAAACGACGAAAGAGGCAGGCGAGGCAATCTCGCGTCGACTCGGATACATCCCACGCGGGGAATCCCCGCGAACCCCTGACAGTCTGAAAGCAGGAGGAGGAGCATGAGTCGCGAGGAGGAAATTCGGCAGGAGCTGTTCGATCACACGCTGAACGGCCATGCGCCCGAGGTCAAGGCGCTGACGCAGGAAGCCTTGCAGCTGGGGATGGATCCGATGGACATCCTCTTCAAGGCGCTGATCCCATCGTTGGAAGAGGTCGGACGCCGTTTCGAGAAGGGCGACTTCTTCGTTCCCGAGATGCTGATCGCCGCGCGGGCGATGCAGGGCGCGCTGGTCATCCTGCGACCCCTGATCGCGGAAACCGGTGCCAAGCCGATCGGAAAGATCGTGATCGGGACGGTCAAGGGTGACATCCACGACATCGGCAAGAACCTGGTGATCATCATGCTCGAGGGCGCCGGTTTCGAAGTCGTCGACCTCGGCGTCAACTGCCCGCCCGAGAAATTCGTCGAGGCCGTGCGCGCCAACGAGCCCCACATCGTTGGCTTCTCCGCCTTCCTCACCACGACCATGCCGATGTTCAAGGTCAACATCCAGGCGCTCGAGAAAGCCGGACTCAGGGACAAAGTTGTCGTCATGGTCGGCGGCGCCCCGGTCACCGAGGAATACGCCAAGCTGGCGGGGGCGGATCACTATTCGCCGGATGCTTCGATCGCCACCCGGACCGCGAAACAGATCGTGGGCGCGGCGCAGGCCGCCGAAAATGCGGCCTTGACCCAGGCGGTCGAGCTCATCGATAAGACGCTGCGGAAGGGCTAACCCGTGAAGCTGGCCGAGCGCCTCGTGCTCGCCGTCGAGAAGCCGCTCAAGGAGGCGGTCTGGGACTGCCGCATGTGCGGCCAGTGCATCCTGCATTCCACCGGGCTCAGCTGTCCGATGCGCTGTCCCAAGAACCTGCGCAACGGTCCGTGCGGCGGCGTCCGAGCAGACGGGAACTGCGAAGTTTTTCCTGACAAGCGTTGCGTCTGGGTCGAGGCCTGGGAGGGCTCTCGAAAGATGCCGCTCTGGCGCGACCACATCCAGCATATGCAGAAGCCCGTCGACTGGCAGCTGCAGGGAACGTCGTCCTGGATCAACCTGGTCAGCGGGCGCGACGCCAGGGCGCCGATGGGATGGGACCCTCATGCGGGCCACTAGCCGCCTCGCCGATTTGCTGCATGACCGTCAGTTCGTCGCAACGGCCGAACTCACCTCCAGCGACAGCGCCGATCCGGAGGTGGTCGCCCGCAACGGCGAGATGCTGCGCGGCGTCGTCGACGCCATCAACTGCACCGATAACACCGGTGCCCATGTCCATCTGTCGGCCATCGCCGCCGCTCACCTGCTGGTGGAGCGCAGCATCGAGCCGATCATGCAGATGACCGTCCGTGATCGCAATCGCCTCGCGCTGCAGGCTGACCTATTGGGTGCGGCCGCACTCGGTGTTCGCAACATCGTCGTGATGAGCGGGGACGATGTGACCGCCGGCGACCATCCCGATGCCAGGCGGATCTACGACATCGACTCGATGCAGTTGATCGAGGTCGCCGCCGGCATGCGCGACCGCGCCGTCTATCTGAGCGGTCGCAAGCTTGGCCAGCCGCCGGCATTCTTCATCGGCGCCGTCGAGAACCCATTTGCGCCGCCGCTCGAATTCCGTCCGTTGCGGTTGCAGAAAAAGGTCCGGGCTGGAGCGCAGTTCATCCAGACGCAGCTGGTCTTTGACGTGCCCATCTTCACCCGCTTCATGCGGATGGTCGACGACCTCGGCCTGCTCGACCAGGTCTTCATCGTCCCGTCGATTGGGATTCCCCGTTCCGCTCGTGGCGCGCGCTTCATGAAGGAGAAGGTCCCGGGTTTACATGTGCCTGATGCCGTAATTGACCGTATGGAGAGGACGCCGCAAGCGCGGCAGGCGGAGGAAGGGATCGCGATCGCGGTCGAGCTGGTCAGCGAGATTCGGCAGATCCGCGGCGTCGCGGGGGTGCATCTGATCGGAATCAAGTGGGAAGAAGGCGTCGCTCGCGTCGCCGAGGCTGCCGGCCTCCTGCCACGCCCAACCCACGAACCGCTTCCTTTTCCCTCTCCAGCTCGCGGGGGCGGCCAGGGAGCGCGTTGATGGAAACGACGCTCCGCTCTCGCTCGAGGGAGGTTGTGATCTCGATCGATCGGCCCTTCGTGATGATCGGTGAGCGAATCAACCCAACCGGCCGCAAGGTTCTCGCCACCGAAATGAAGCTGGGCCGGATGGATCGGGTCAAGGCTGATGCGATTGCGCAGGTCGAAGCCGGCGCGCAGATGCTGGATGTCAACGCGGGTGTGCCCGGCATCGACGAGCCGGCGCTGCTGGTCGCGGCGATTCGCGCCGTGGGTGAGGTGACCGATGTGCCGCTCTGCATCGACTCATCCGTGATCGAGGCGCTCGAGGCTGCGCTCGCCGTCTACGAGGGCAAGGCGCTGGTGAACTCGGTCACGGCGGAAGGCGAGCGAATGGATCGCATCCTGCCCCTGGTGAAGAAATACGGCGCGGCGGTCATCGGCATGAGCAACGACGAGACGGGCATCACCATGGTTCCGCAGGAGCGGGTCGAGATCGCGCGTCGCATCATCGAGCGCGCCAAGTATTACGGCATTCCCCAGGAAGACGTCGTCATCGATCCGATCGCGATGACCGTCGCCGCGGATCCGCAGGCCGGCCTGATCACGCTGGAGACCATGCGGCTGATCAAGGAACAGCTCGGGAACAACATGACCTGCGGCGCCTCGAACGTCTCGTTCGGGCTGCCGGAGCGGCATCTGCTGAACGCCGCCTTCTTCCCGGTGGCGATGCACGCCGGCTTGAGCTGCGCCATCACCAATCCGCTAGTGCCTGAGGTGCGAAAGGCGGTGCTGGCTTCCGACCTCCTGCTGGGCCACGACGAGTACGCCATGCGGTGGATTTCGGATTTCCGAAGCGAGCAGAAGAAGAAAGCCCCCCTCCCTGAGCCTCCCCCGACTACGCAGGGCGAGGGAATTGGAAGGCTGGCGGTCAAGCCGGGATGATCCAGAAGAAGCTGGAGGTCGTCTACCAGCCATTTGATAAATCGACGCGAGTCCCACCCGGGACGACGCTGTTCTCGGCGGCGCATTGGATCGGGCTGCCGATCGATTCGACCTGCGGCGGCCGCGGCACCTGCGGCAAGTGCAAGGTGCAGATCGTCGACGGAATGGCCGAGATCACGACCGCCGATCGCAAGCAGCTGCGACAGAGCGAGCTGGACGAAAGCTGGCGGCTCTCCTGCCAGGCGAAGGTTTACCAGGACACGACGGTCAAGGTTCCCGAGCTGCTGCGCGTGCCCAAAGCCGCGACCATGGGCGTGAACCGGCTTGTCTTGCTCGACCCCAATGTCCGCAAGGTGTACCTGGAGCTGAGCGAGCCGACGCTCGAGGACCAGCGCAGCGACGTCGAGCGGCTGCAGGACGCATTGACGGCAGAAGGATTCGACATGAAGGCGGACCTTGATGTGCTCCGCACGCTGCCCGCTCTGTTGCGCGCCGCAGACTTTCGGGTCACGGCCGTTCTTGGCGGCGATCAGCTGATCGCGGTCGAAGCGGGCGATACCCGCGACGAGAGCTACGGCGTCGCCTTCGACCTGGGCACCACGACCGTCGTTGGGACGCTGATGAACCTCCGGACCGGGATGGCCGAGGCCGTGGCCTCGACCCTGAACGGGCAGGCGCCCTTTGGCGCGGACGTCATCTCGCGGATCAGCCACGGGATGCAGGGCGAGGAGGCACGGGTCGAACTACGGTCGGCCGTCCTGCGCACGATCAATGACCTGCTGGCCGATCTCTACGAGCGTGCCGGCGTCGATCGCGAGCGCGTCTACGAGACGGTCGTGGTGGGCAATGCGACGATGCTGCACCTGCTGCTCGGCATCGACGCCACGCCCATCTCGATGATGCCGTTCGCGCCGACCTTTCGCGAGCCGCTTTATCTGCCCGCTCGCGAGGTCGGTTTCGACATCCACGCCAATGGTTACGTGCAGACGTTGCCCATCATCGGTGCCTACGTGGGCGCCGACATCGTCGCCGGCGTGGTCGCGACTGGACTCGCACGCGAGGACAAACTGCGGGTCTTCGTCGACGTCGGAACGAATGGCGAGATCGTCCTCGGCTCGAACAAGCGCGTCCTCTGCACCGCGGCCCCCGCCGGACCCGCCTTCGAGGGCAGCCAGATCAAATGTGGCATGCGAGCCACCGACGGCGCGATCGAGGGCGTCACCCTGACCGATCGTGTCGAGCTGCAGGTGATCGGCGGCGATGTCACGCCCCGCGGCATCTGTGGGTCCGGCTTGGTCGATGCCGTCGCCCAACTCCTTGTTGCTGGTCTGCTCGATGCCAGCGGCAAGCTCAAGAGCAGGGAAGAGGTGCCCGAGCATCCCCTGTCGGACCGACTCATCAGCGTCGAGGGCGTTCGCGCGTTTCTCCTTGCCGAGAACGTCTACCTCAGCCAGCGCGACGTCCGGGAGCTGCAGTTCGCGAAAGGATCGATCGCAACCGGCATCAAAGTATTGATGGACGTTCTGGGTGTCTCCGCCGCGGACCTCGACGAGGTTTTGCTCGGCGGGTCGTTCGGCTCCTATCTGAATCCCGAAAGTGCCAAGATCATCGGCCTCGTGCCGCCGGTCCATGTCGACAAGATCCTGTCCGTCGGGAATACCGCCGGCGAGGGGGCCAAGATGTCGTTGCTTTCATTCCGCGAACGACAGGTTGCGTTTGAGCTGCCGCAGAAGATCGAGTACGTCGAGCTTTCCGGCCGCTCCGACTTCAACGACTCCTTCGTCTCGGTCCTTCGCTTTCCAGATCTGGAGGATGTCGCATGAAAGACGTCGCCCTCCTGATTTGCGGCGCGCTCGGCAAGGAGGTGAAGACGATCGTCGACCAGCACGGCTGGGACGTCGATATCTATGGCGTACCGGCGATGCACCACTTCTATCCGAAGAAGATCGTCGAGGCTGTCGACCGGCGGCTGACCGACCTGTCCAGGCGCTATGAGCGCGTGGTCGTCGTCTACGGCGACTGCGGCACGGCCGGTAATCTCGAGCCGGTCCTCGACCGGCATCGGGCCGTCCGTTTACCAGGCCCGCACTGCTACGAGATGTTCGCCGGCGCCGCCGAATTCGAGCGGCTCTCCGAGGAACAGCCCGCGACATTCTTTCTCACCGACTGGCTGGTCCGAAACTTCGAGCGCGCGGTCGTACGCGGGCTCGGGCTCGATCGCTATCCAGACCTCAAGTCCGCCTACTTCCAGAACTACACCGACTCCGTCTACCTGGCCCAGTTCCCCATGGATACCCTTCGGGAAAAGGCTGTCGAGATCGCGCAATATCTCGAGCTGCCGCTGGAAATCAGGAGCGTCGGCTTTGGCCAACTCGAAACGCGGCTGGCGGCCCTGGTGGAGGCGGCGTGATGGCGACCTATCAGGTCATGTTCTGGAAGCACATCCCCGCGCAGATCAAAGCCTGGGACGAGCAGGGAGAGGTCAAGCGCATGCTGCCTGATCGATTTCAGGCCGCCATCGATGCCTACGCCATGAAGGATGGCTCGACGGATATGGACAGCTACCTCGAGGCGTGGCGATGGAGCGAGCCGCAGCAGCGAGCTGGATCGGCAGAGGAGGTGGCCGGCGTGCTGGTCAACGAGCTCGATCGCGACAACCCACGGTCGAAGCTGATGAATCCATCGGCGGAGGAGGGACGATGAGCCAGGCAGCGCAAAAGTTCGACCTCGTGCGACCCCAGCGCCTGAGGCCGGTGATGGAGGTCGGCAAGGAATTCGGCTTGCTCGAGTCTGAGCTCATTTCCTACGGCCCCTACAAGGCGAAGATCAGCCTCGACGTCCTGAAGCGGCTGGAAAACCGACCCGATGGGCGACTCGTCGTCGTCACGGCGATCACACCGACGCGTGCTGGCGAAGGCAAGACGACGAGCGCCATCGGCCTGACCGAGGGCCTTGGCCGGATCGGGGCCAATGTCGCGCTCTGCCTGAGGCAGCCGTCGACCGGACCGCTGTTCGGGATCAAGGGCGGTGGTACCGGCGGCGGGATGGCCCAGATCGTGCCGATGGAAGAGATCAACCTGCACTTCACCGGCGACATTCACGCCGTCGAGGCGGCGCACAACCTCTTGGCCGCCGTTATCGATTCGGCAATTTTCCATGGGCAGCTCGAGATCGGACCGAGCTTTATCACGTGGCCGCGCACGCTTGATGTCAACGATCGCGCGCTGCGCCATATCGTCACCGGCCTCGGCGGCGATGAGCATGGCGTGCCCCGCGAATCGAGCTTCATCATCGCGGCCGCCTCGGAGATCATGGCGATCCTCGCGCTGGCCAGCGATCTGGAAGACTTGCGCCGGCGCGTCGGCCGGATCATCGTTGGCCAACGGAAGGACGGAAGCTTCGTGACAGCGGAGGACCTGCGGGTTGCCGGAGCGATGACGGTGCTGCTGAGAGATGCGCTGCTGCCGAACATCGTGCAGACGATGGAGGGTCAGCCCACCCTGGTTCACGCCGGTCCATTCGGCAACATCGCCCACGGCAACAACTCGCTGCTGGCCGACCAGATCGCCCTCAAGCTGGCCGACATTGTCGTCACCGAGGCCGGGTTCGGCGCGGATCTCGGACTGGAGAAGTTCGCGCACATCGTTGCCCGTTATGGCCACCTCAAGCCAGCCGCAGCGTTAGTGGTCGCGACCGTTCGGGCGCTGAAATCCCACGGCGGAGTGCCGCTCGCGAAACTTGGCAGCGAAGACGTCGACGCCCTGCGGCGCGGCGCCGAAAACCTTGCTGCGCACATCGACATCGTGAAGGCCTTCGGAATGCGTAGCGTCGTCGCCATCAATCGCTTTCCCAGTGATACGGATCGCGAGCTGGATGAGCTGGTCCAACTCGCACTGCAGTTCGGCGCCGACGCAGCCGTCGTCAACGATGGTTTTGGCCGAGGTGGCGATGGTGCGGTCGAGTTGGCGCATGCGGTCGAGCAGGTCACCAGCAAGGGCAGCAACTTCGCGCCGCTCTATCCGGAAGGCACGCCGATCCGCGAGCAGATCCTTACCCTGGCCCAGCGGGTCTATGGCGCGGCGGACGTCGAGTTCCTGCCCGAATGTCAGAAGCGCATCGACTGGCTAACGCAGCAGGGGATGGGCGCGCTGCCGGTCTGCATGTCGAAGACGCACCTCTCGCTTTCCCACGATCCCTCCTTGAAGGGGCGCCCGCGTGGCTTCACGATGCCGATCCGGAATGTCTACCCTTCAGCTGGCGCGGGCTTCATCGTGGCGCTCGCGGGCGACATCCAGCTGATGCCTGGACTGGGCAAGGAACCTGCCTATACGCGAATCGACATCGACGCCGATGGCACGATACGCGGGCTGACCTAACTGGCCGGTGCCGCAGCAAAGCGCCGGCCTGATCCTGCATCGCGTTCGAGACGGACGGCAGGAGGTGTTGCTCGTGCACCCGGGCGGGCCGTTCTGGCAGAAGCGGGACGACGGCGCGTGGTCGATTCCAAAAGGTGAGCTCGGCGAAAATGAGGGCGGCATCGATGTGGCAAAACGAGAATTCGAGGAAGAGCTCGGGGTCAAGCCGCCGGAGGGCGAATTTACGACCCTGGGTTCGGTGCGGCAGGCGGGCGGAAAAGTGGTAAATGCGTGGGCACTCCAGGGAGATCTCGACGTGACGCGAATTCATAGCAACGTCTTTGAGATCGAATGGCCGCCTCGGTCGCGGAGAATGCGACAGTTTCCGGAAGTGGACCGCGCCGGATGGTTCGCGCTCGACGCGGCACGCCGCAAGCTCGTTGCTGCGCAGGCCGAGTTCATCGATCGCCTCGAGGCCTTGGCGTGACGTTCGCGGAGCTCAGCACCTACCTCGATCGGCTCGAGGCGACGTCGAAGCGCAATGAGCTCGTGAAAATCTTGTCCGAGCTGTACACAAAGAGCTCGGCCGAGGAAATCCAGCCGCTGAGCTATCTGATCCAGGGCCGTCTCGTTCCCTTCTTCGAGCCGCTCGAAATCGGCCTCGGCGAGAAGCTGGTCGAGGCGGCGATCGCCGAGGCATACGGCCGGCCGAGGGAAGAAGTGGCCAAGCAGTTCGGTCGCATCGGCGACCTCGGCTTGGTGGCCGCCGAGCTTGCCGGGTCCGGATCGGGATCCGAGGTGTCGCTGCTGGAGGTCCATGCGCGGCTCACTGAGATCGCCGAAGCGGCTGGGGCGGGATCGGTCGAGAAGAAGCGTGGCGGCTTCGCTGCGCTGCTCAAACACGTCGACGCCGTGTCTGCCAAGCACCTGGTCCGAATGGCGCTCGGCAAGTTGCGGCTCGGGATCGGCGAGCCGACCGTGCTCGATGCGCTCTCCTTCGCGAAGAAAGGCGATCGGAGCTTGAGGCCCATCCTCGAATCGGCCTACAACCGCACCTCCGACCTTGGCATGATCGCGCGCACTTTCTGGGAAAGCGGCGAGGAGGCAGTCACCGCGCTCAAGGTGACCGTCGGCCGCCCGATTCGGAGCCAGCTTGCCGAACGGCTGCCCAATCCCGAAGCCGTGATCAAGCGGCTGGGGCTGGTCGCCGTGCAGCCGAAGTACGACGGCATCCGGGTCCAGATCCACAAGCAGGGCGACGAGGTCCGCATCTTCTCCCGAAACCTCGAGGACTTCACCTTGATGTTTGCGGAGCTGACGGCCGCCGCCCGCACCTTGAAGGAGGAGACGCTCATCCTGGACGGAGAAGCGATCGCCTACAGCAAAGAAGCCGAAGAATACATGCCGTTCCAGCAGACCGCCAGCCGCCGTCGCGTGCATGGCATCGAAGAGGCGACAAAAGAATTGCCGCTGGTCGCCTTTATCTTCGACATTCTCTATCGCGATGGAAAGGATCTCACCGAGCTGCCCTACGAGCGGCGCCTCGCCCTTGTCGACGAAGTCATCAAGGGATCGACCGTTTTCCTACCGGCACCGATCATCAAGACCGATTCGGTCGAGGTCCTGACCAAAACGCTGCTCGACAATATCAGCCAGGGCCTCGAGGGTGTGGTCGTCAAGCGGCCGGATTCGCCCTACCAGGCCGGCGCTCGCAACTTCAACTGGGTCAAGCTGAAGCGTCACACCAGTGGCGAGCTCAACGATACCGTCGACCTCGTCCTGCTGGGCTACTACTTCGGGAAAGGCAAACGAGCGGCCTTCGGCGCCGGCGCGCTACTGGCCGGTGTCTACGACGCGGAGAAAGATCGGTTCGAGACCATCACCAAACTCGGCACCGGTTTATCGGATGCCGAGTGGCGAGAAGTCCATCAGCGGGCCGACAAGTTGCAGGTCGATCACAAGCCGGCGCGAGTGGAAGCGATCCTTCAGCCTGATGTCTGGCTTCAGCCCGAGGTTGTGGTCGAAGTCCTCGCGGATGAGATCACGCCGAGCCCGCGTCACACCGCAGGCATGGAAGGTGATCAGCCGGGCTTTGCCCTTCGCTTCCCCCGGATCGTGTCGTTTCGAAACGCCGACAAGCGGCCCGAAGATGCGACCACCGTCAAAGAAATCGCCGAACTATTTCGCCAGCAGCGAGAGAAAAAAGTCCCCGCCTAATACAGCCGCTAGCGATGAAGCGGCTGTCCAGGCGCTAGCGTCGATGTGATGAGGAACGATCGCCGATTTTGAACCATCGCTTTCCTCCGCTGATTCCGAGAACGATCAACCCCAGAATTGCGAATGCGGCCAAGAATATGCCTGCCAGTTGGGCGCCTACGCGGACAGCTCCATTAGGCGTAATTCCGAGCATGACGACCAGCAAGGTAGCGATTAAGGCGCCAAGCAGGAAACAACCACCAATGGCAGCGACCGTCCAGGCTAACCACTCTTTCAATGTCTCTCAGCCGATGATCCGCGCGGAGCCGAAGCCGGCGGAGAGCAGGTGATCCGCCTCGAAGCGGCGGGGGTCGAATTGGCGTAATCCTGGATCGATGTCTTTACCCAGGACGAGGGAGGCGGTGTGCCGACCAAGCGCGGGGCCGAGCTTGAACCCGTGACCGCTGGTGCCCGCGTCGACGATCACGCCAGGTGCGATCTCGCCGATCACCGGCTGCCAGTCGGGGCTGACGTCGTAGACACTCGCCCAACCGCCTCGGGCATCGGCCTGTGCCAGGGAGGGAAAGCGTTTGGTGATGCCCGATGCCATCCGACCGATCTCTTCGGGTGTGACCGATGCGCTAAAGGCATCCGGATCCGCTTGCGGCTCGCTGGTGAGGGGGCCCGCGAGAAACAGATCGCTGCCTTCGGGTTTCATGTAGTACCCCTCTGGGATGTCGGCAAGCGCGCAGGGAAGCGGCTTCGCTCTGTTCCAGCCGAAGGTCGCCACCCAGTGCCGCTCCACCGTGAGC
Organism: Candidatus Dormiibacterota bacterium; assembly: GCA_035716185.1. Lineage (GTDB taxonomy): Bacteria > Chloroflexota > Dormibacteria > CF-121 > CF-121 > CF-13. Next base: position 9,024 of record DASTJZ010000164.1, on the reverse strand, counting down.
GGCAGATCGACATTCAGCTGGCGCGCCAGGCTGCGCGTCCACGGGCCGGCGGCGATCAGGAGTCGTTCGCATTCGGTGCGGTCGCCGTCGCTCGTGACGATCATGGCACCGCCCCCGCCCCTTCGTTCAATCGCCGCCACGTTGGTGTGAAGCCGCGAACGTAGGCCCAGTTCCACCGCCCGCTGAAACAGGCCCTGCGTGGTGGCAACCGGGTCGGCATACCCGGCGTTGACTTCGAGGGCGGCGATCGAGATGCCTTCGGGATCCATTTCGCGATATGCCCGGCCGAGCGCAGACGGCTCGAACAGTTGGACCTCGGTGCCAACCTCGGCCAGCATGGCGGCCGTCTCGTGAACATGGCCCAGTTCCTCGGGTCCCATCAGGTAGAGGTCGCCGGTCTGGCGGAAGCCGGCGTCGCGTCCACCCGAGACCTCGGCGAAATTCGCGAACATCTGCAGGCTGTCGTGCGCGACTTCGGCGATGAAGCGATTGGTGTAAAACGCTCGGCAGATGGCGCTCGACCGCCCGGTGGGGCCGCTCGCCGGCCCACCGCGTTCGAAGAGCGTGGCGCTGACGCCCATCCCGGCCAGGTGGTAGCCGGCACTCACGCCGTGGATGCCGCCACCGATGATGCCTACCTCCGCAGTTTGCAGCTGACGCCTCCTTTAACTACGGCCATTCGCTGGCCATATATATAAAGGTATGGTCGAAGTCGACCCCGACTGGTGGCGGACATGGTTTGGCCCCAGCTACCTGGCGCTCTATGACGAGTACTTGCAAGAGCGCACGCCCGGCGAGGTGGACCAGCTCGAGGCGCTGCTGCATCTCGAGCCGCCGCTCCGAATCCTCGACCTGCCCTGCGGCCATGGGCGTCATGCGATCGAACTCGCCCGCCGTGGCTATGACGTCACGGGCATCGATCTTTCGCCATCGATGCTGGAGGTCGCCCGCAAGCGCGCGCTCACCGCGGGCGTCTCGGTGCGTTTCCTGGAAGGCGACATGCGTGAGCCCATCGGCGAACCGGCGTTCGACCTGGTCCTGAACCTGTTCACCAGCCTGGGTTATTTCTCCGATCCCGCGGACGACCGCAGGGTTGCGGAGAGCGCCGCGGCGGCGCTCAAGCCAAAGGGCCGTTTGCTGGTCGAGGTGATCAACGGCGAACGGGTCATGATGAATTTTCAGGAGCGCGAGTGGTTTCCGGTTGGCGACGCGACCGTGCTCGAACGCCGAAGCCTCGACCGGGCAAGCCGGCGGATGACCGTCCAGCGGAGCGTTCACCGTAAGGGGCACGACGAAGTCAACCACCACGTCGTTCGGTTGTATGGCGCCACCGAGTTGGTTTCCCTCCTCAAGGCCGCCGGCTTCATGCGAATCGAGCTCTATGGAGACTGGGACGGATCTACCGCGACACCCGAGAGTCTGCGCGTGCTCGCGGTCGCGAGTCGCGCTTAGTCTTCTTCGTCCTTTTCCTTGCAGGCGGCGGACGGAGGCGTCTCCTGGATCACCGTGATCTGGATTGTCTCCGTGATCGTGATCGTCACCGTCTGACAGGTGACGGTCACCGTGCCAGCGGTCTGTCCGTTGCCGAGAGCCAGGATCTCGATCAGCTGCAGGTCTGACAGCTCGTTGTCTTCGTCCTGCTGGCTGACGTAGGTCAGATGCGCGAAGCGGTCCTCATCACTCTTAACGGCCGCAACCAGCGGTGCCACGCTCGAGTGCAGTCGCGTCTTGGCGCTGGCGAGTGCCGGCTGGACCTTGGCGGCAACCTTCGAGGTGCTGACCGTCTGCGTCATCTGAGTCACGCAGCTTGACTCGGCCGTGTCGAGCTTGGCGATCAGGTCGTCGCCCGCCTGCTTGACTTCGCTGATCATCAGCTGCTTCGCTTGTGCATCGGCGGGCTGAATGACCGCGACCGTCGTCTTGTGATCGTCGTGCGAGACCAGGACCAGCGTCGTGGGAACGGCGGCAACCGTCAGCACGCTGACCGCGGTTACCGTGATGATCCGCTGGCTGATCCAGGTGGTGAGAAGCGTGAACATTATGGCGTCAACCTCCTCGAGGAATGGCTCCTCTGCAGAGATGAACGGGGGCTAAGACCGGCGCCATCCGGCTTCTAGACCACCTGTGAGCGGCCCGTCGCCGCTCGTGGAAATCCCGTGAAAATGGCGTCAGGCGGCCGTCAAATTTGTGTTGACGCTTAAAGTGGGCCGAGGATATACTTCTGCCCAATATGGGCTCCGGGCAGAGGGGGTGCAACGCAGTTGTCGGAGATCAAGGTCCGGGAAAACGAGACCTTCGAGAGCGCCCTTCGCCGCTTCAATAAGAAGATCAAGCAGAACGGCGTCCTGTCCGAGGTGCGCCGGCGTGAGCACTACGAAAAGCCAAGCGTAAAGCGAAAGAAGAAAATCGCGGCGGCGCGGAAGCGGCGGGCTCGTACCACGTGATCGTCCCTCGCTGAAAGGCGAGGCATCGATGCGTACATAAATGAAACAAGGCGGGTCCTCGGCGATAGAGCGGCTCCGGCGACGCGGTCGCCTGTTCGCGCGCGACCTGCGTCTGGGCCATATCGGCGCCGGCAACCGCTGGCCACCCTACGTTCGCTCGGCGCTGATCACCCTGGTGCTGGCGCTGGCGACCGCCCTGGTGGTGGCGCAGAACTTCTTCCCCAACCGGCTCAACCTCAAGGCGGGCGACGTCTCGACGCAAGACGTCGTCGCACCGCGCTCGGTTCGCTACGAGAGCCAGACGAAGCGCGACGAAGCGCGCGCCGTGGCGATGGCCCAGGTGCCCGACCAGTTCGACGGCTCGGTCGCGAGCCAGCAGCGGCAGGCGATCGACACGCTGGCGACCAAAGTCGACGACCTGCGCAAGGCTTCGACTCCCGGACCTGACCGGGCGGCGCAGCTCGGGGTGCTCGAGCCGCAGCTGACAGACGCGGAACGTCAGTACCTATTACAAGCCGACGACGGCACGGTTGGGACCGTGTTCAAGAGCGCGGGCGACATCCTGCAGCAGCTGGAAAGCAATGGGATCAAGGCCGATACCTTCAAGAGCGCGCAGGACACGGCCCAGACGCGGGCGGGCGCGCTGCACCTCGACGCCACCGGCGCCTCGGTGGTTACCACGTTGGTGAAGGCGAACCTCAAAGTCAACTTCTTGCCTGCCGAAACAGTGCTCAAACGCCAGCAGGCGAGTGATGCGGTACCTCCGGTCTTCGTCCAGGTCGCGCAGGGCCAGACCATCATTCGGTACGGCGATCTGATCACGCCCTTCCAGGTTGAGGAGGCGCAGGCGGTCGGCCTGCTCGCCCCGAAGACCGACTGGTCGCGCGTCCTTGCGGTTTCGATGCTGGTCATCATCCTGTTCGCGGTCGCGCTCGGCTACCTGATGCAGTTCCGGCCGGCGATCCTGCGCGACCCGCGCCAGCTGGGCACCCTGGGTGGCTTGATGCTGATCTTGCTGCTGATTGCCAAGCTGGTGGTTCCGATCAATCCCAACGCGCAGTACATGGTGCCGATGGCCGCGGTGCCGCTGCTGGTGGCGGCGTTGATGGACACCGGGCTGGGGATCATCGTGGCGCTCGCCGTCGGCTTGCTCACCGGCATCATCGCGGACAACATCCTCGATCTCACGCTGGTCGGCTTCCTGGGCGGCGCGATCGGCGCCATCTACGTTCATCGGCTCGAGCGCCTCGGCCAGTGGGTCACCGCCGGCATCCTGGTTGCCGGGGCGCAGTTCGTCACGCTGGTCTCGCTCTCGCTGATCGAGCGGCACCAGTCTCTTGACGAAACCCTCAGCATGGGTGCGCTCGCGCTGGGCAACGGCCTCGTCTCGGCGCTGATCGCCGCCGGCGCCTTGACCTTCCTGGGCGAGATCACCCAGGTGATCACCCCGATTCGACTCCTCGAGCTGATGACACCGAACAACCCGCTCCTGAAGCGACTGATGGTGAGCGCGCCCGGCACCTACAACCATTCGATCGTCGCCGCCAATCTCGCCGAGGCGGCGGCGGAAGCGGTGGGCGCCAACCCGGTGCTGGCCCGAGTCGGCTGCTACTTCCACGACATCGGCAAGATCCGCCGGCCGCATTTCTTCGTCGAGAACCAGGCTGACATCGGCAATATCCACGAGAACCTTTCGCCCACCACCAGCTCCGACATCCTCAACGCCCACGTCACCGAAGGCGTCGAGCTGCTGCGCCAGTACCACTTTCCAACCATGATCTGCGAGATCGTGCAGCAGCACCAGGGCACCACGGTCAAGCGTTACTTCTATCGCCAGGCGCTCGAACAAGGACTCGACGTGCGCGAAGACGATTTCCGCTATCCGGGGCCAAAGCCGCGCAGCAAAGAGGCCGCCATCGTGATGATTGCCGATACGGTCGAGGCGTCAGCCCGGACGCTGCGCGACCGCAGCACCGAAGGCATTCGCGATCACGTCCACCGCATGATTCAGGGCTTTACCCGTGACGGGCAACTGGACGAATGCGACCTATCCTTCCGGGATCTGCTGCTGATCGAGGAGGCGATGTCCAACATGGTGGTGAGCATCTACCATGCCCGCATCGAATATCCGGAAGCGGCGGGCGAGACCACCCGTGCAGGGCTTGGCGTCGACACCTCCGGCGGTGGCCACGACGGAACGCTCGAGGCGGAGGAGAAGACGATCCCGATTCCGCGTCCCAGCGCGCGGACGCGTCCCAGCACCTCCTGATCAGCCGCCGTTAGCGGCGATCAGGAAGGCAAGCGTGAGCAGCAGCACGATCCCGAGCAGCAGGCCGGCGACCCAAACCCACCAGCGGGTGATGGCGCGGCGAAACGGAATCGGCGTTGGGCCCGAGCGGCCGCTCAGCCAATAGATCAGCGCCAGCAGCAGCACCGGCAGGAAAATCAGCAGGATCAGGCGTCCAGCGATGACGCCGGCCCGATAGCTGAAGTCTGACGACGCGGCCAGCAACACACTCCCCATTCTTGGGCCTCCCCAGGCCTGCAACTTTTGGCCCAATTCGACGATATACCTTCGTGCTTCTCTCAGGCTCTGTCATCGTGCTTGCCTATGTCGCCGCGGCGGCGGTCATCGTGCCCGCGATTTCGATGATCGGCCTGGGCAAAGTGCCGAAGTTCCTTCGCTACGGACATGATCCGAACCCCGGCCGAACCCGAATGGAGGGCATCGGCCTGCTGCTGATCGGCTTGTTCATCCTCGCCGACGCGCTCGCGGCGGACCTCGGCCGCCGCTCGTCGGTGCCGCAGGACTGGATCCTGCTGGTCTGGGTCCTGCTCGCCGCCGGCCTGATCGGGATCCGATACATCGCCGGCCGCGTCGAGAGCCGGCCGCAAAAACCGGCCGCCTAACTGCGGCTGCCGTTCGACGACCCGGCTCTGGCTGCGACCCTCCTGGTCCGGTCATCTGATGCCTGTCCGTCGAACCGGTGTTCTAGAGCCTCCGACGTCTGCCGACCAATTTACGCCGGCGGTTGCGGCGGTCGAGGCGTGCGCCCTCGTACCGCTCGCACCCCAGCCCCAACGCCCCCTCCAATCCCAGCCACCGCACCGATGATCGTTACAACGTCGTTGGAGGTCAGCCGGCCAAGGGCAACTAGGAGAAGACCGATTAGCGCAAGGGCGAGCAGTCCTCCATGGTCTATCAAATCAATGATGAAATCGAACAGCATCTGGCGCATGGCTCGCTGGTGGCTCCAGTACGCAGCCAAGACGGGATCGACGTCGACGGTTGGCTTTTCCCCCATGGCGACGAGATCGTCCTTTTCACGTTTAGCTCGGCGCCTGGGCTCTTGGCTCATGACAATTCAGGGCTACCTCCCCGCATGTGAGGTCACTTGCCAAACCAGCGGCTGAGGTGGCGCTCATCTATATCCACCGTCGGGACCTCGTCTGTGATGTCGTCAACATCTCCAGGAGGTCGACCTGACTTTGCCCAAACCTCGACCTCATCAGTCAGACTGAGCGTCGGGAACTCCCCTTCTATCGACGCCACCCCCTGTAGACTCCGTAACAAACATGCAACATGCCAAGTTATGTACTTGACATGTACACAAGGCATACCCTAAGCTGTAGCTACGTCATAGAGTACTACGGGCGTGCGTGAGCTACCGCACGAGATTCATTGACCGACAGGAGGTGAATGAACTTGGCGTACCAAGTTGAGACCAGAGTCGCTGGCTCGAAGGAGCACAAGTACAGTGAGAAGGAGCTGGTTCAGGTTCATGTGAACCTGCCGAAGCTGCTATGGCAGGCAATCGACGGCATTGCCAATGTGTTTGGCACGACAAAGACAAACGTGGTCGTCCGGGCTCTGAACAAGGAGATCTTCTTTTCAACGCTGTTGAAAGATGAACCCGGTGCTAGGGTCGTTGTCGAGCACAAGGACGGTCACCGAGAATACATAACCTTCGTTTGATCGGTCCCCTTAGATAAGGAGCCGAACTTCTAACCTTTCAGCCGAGCTTATCCCAATTTGGGACTTCGTACCGCGTCGCCGGGAAAACGTGACCGTCCTCGACCATGAGCCATTCGGATGAGACCTGCCGAAGCCCAAGCCTCTTCTCGTAAAAGGGCTTAGCGACTTCGTTCTGATCCAACGAGACAACATGCAGTCCCTTCGCTCCCAGTGAGCTCCCGACCGAAGCGCAGGTTCGCCACAGCTTCATCCCGACGCCGTGGCGCCAGCAGCGTGCCCGTGGCCATGTGAAAGTACGTATGCGTGGCCAGCAAAAGTCCGCACTCTCGAACCTCTGATTTAGCCGGCAGATCCGTCCCCCGGATCGGGCAGAGTGGAGTCGCTTCAAACCCACCCACCCGACCGGAGGACACAGCTATTGAAGACGACAAGGGAGTGCATGAACATCATCGATGCGTTTCAGCAATTGGGTTCCTATCGGGCTGCCGCCAGGCTCTGCGGCACCACGGACAAGACCGTGAAGCGCGCGGTGCAGCGGCAGCAGGCTGGAGGGCCATGGTGCCGGCAGCCGCGAGTGCTTTCCAAGAACACCGACACCGTGATGTCGGTCATCGAGGAACGGGTACGCGGGACCGACGGTCGGATTTCGGCAAAGCGCCTTCTGCCTCGTGCGCGAGCTGCCGGGTACCAGGGCTCGGCGCGCAATTTCCGTCGGGCCGTCGCCCGGGTCAAACGGGCGTGGCGGCAGAAACGGCGGCTCTATCGACCCTGGGTGCCCACCCCTGGCCAGCACCTGGTCGCCGACTGGACCAAGCTGGCGATGGGTCTGCACATGTTCTGCGCCGTGCTTGCCTGGAGCCGCTACCGCTTCATTCGCTTCGCCGCCGATGAGACTCGCGAGACGACGCTCACGTTGCTGGCCGAGTGCTTTGAAGAGCTTGGTGCGGTGCCGGCCATCGTGCTCACCGATCGGATGGGCTGTCTCAAGAACGGGGTGGTGGCCAACGTCGTGGTGCCGCATCCCGAGTATGTCCGCTTCGCCGCCCATTACGGCTTCCACCCGGACTTCTGCGAGGCCGCCGACCCGGAGTCCAAAGGGGTGGTCGAACATCTCTGCGGGTACGCCCAGCGCGACCTGGTCATCCCGGCTGATCACTTTGGCGGCAAGCTCACGGAAGCGAATCGGCAGGCCAAGCCGTGGGGGTTGGAGGTGAATCAACGCGTGCACAGTGAGACGCAGGCTCGACCAGATGATCGGCTGCAGGAGGAGCGACCGTTAATGCGACCTTTGCCGTCGCTTCGCCCCGCGCTCTGCCGCGGCGAGGTGCGCAAGGTCGATCGCCTGCAGACGATCCGCTTCGGATCGGCGCGCTATTCGCTCCCGACCCGTTGGGTCGGCCAACGGGTCGAGGTGATGGTCGCCGACGAGGAAGTGGTGATCAGTGCCGACAGCCGGGAGATCACGCGCCATCGGCTGGTGGCACCCGGGGAGGTTTCCATTCGAGATGAGCATTATCCTGGCAAAAGTGGCGCGCCAAGTCGCGCCGTCCGGGCCCGCACCGAGAACGAACGGGCATTCCTGGCCCTGGGACCGAGCGCCGAGGCGTTCCTGCGTGGCGCCGCTGCCGTCGGAGCGTCACGTCTTCCTGCTGAGCTCGCTGAGATCCTGACCCTCGAATCGAGCTGGGGTCCGGAACCCTTGCAGGCCGCGCTCGCCCGGGCCACACGCTTTCGCCGCTTCAAGGCGGCTGACGTCCGGGCCATCCTTGAGGCCGGACCGGCCGCGCCAACCCCGATGCCAGCCGGCCAATGCCTCCTGCTTGGCCTGCCCGTGGTGCCGGTGCGACCGCTCAGCGATTACGCACTGGAGGCGGTCCAATGAGCACTGCCGCACCACCGCTCACGCCGGACCTGGTTGCCGGCCTTCGGCGACTGAAGCTGGCTCGCATCCGAACCATCGCCGCGGAGCTTTGTCTGACCGCCAAGACCCAGCGCTGGGCACCGGACGAATTTCTGCGCACGCTGGTCGAGGCCGAGATCGCCGCCCGCGATGCCTCGAATCAGCGCAACCGCCTGAAGCAGGCGGGCTTTCCCGTCAGCAAGACGCTCGATGACTTCAAAGTCGCGCTCTCCTCGGTACCGCAGGCGACCTTCAATTACCTGAGCTCGCTGGAATGGATCCGCGCCCGCGAGAACCTCATCCTGGTCGGACCCGCGGGCACAGGAAAATCCCACTTGCTCCTCGGCCTCGGTCAGGCGGCCGTTCAAACCGGACTTCGCGTGCGCTACTTCGCCGCTGCCGACCTGGTCGAAACGCTCTATCGCGGCCTTGCCGACAACTCGGTTGGGAAGCTGATTGACGCCGTGTTGCGCGTCGAGCTCATCATCATCGATGAGCTTGGCTTCGCGCCGCTCGACCTGACCGGCGCGCAGCTGCTCTTTCGATTCATCGCGGCCGCGTACGAGCGGCGCAGTTTGGGCGTGGCGAGTCACTGGCCCTTCGACCAGTGGGGACGGTTCTTGCCCGAGCCCACGACGGCGACCTCGATGATCGACCGGCTCCTCCACCACGGCGTCGTCCTGGTCACGCAGGGCGAGTCCTTC
>DASTJZ010000163.1:0-2146 GCA_035716185.1 Candidatus Dormiibacterota bacterium | reverse complement strand
GAATTCATCAAAGCCTTCGTGCGGGGTATCATCATCGCAATCCCGGCAAAAACGACGGACCCGTTCAGTGTAAACCTCCGACGGAATCTCACTGCGCCAGGCGAGGTACGAGGTTGTCCACCGAGCTTCGAGCCCTGCGATAAGGCGCTGCCAGCGTCGGAGATGCACGCCGCTGCTACGCCTGCCACGCTGGTGTGTTGGGGCGAGACCAACTCGACCAAGAACACTTCGGAAGGAGAAAGCCAGGGAAAGAGCGATCATCGCGTCCTCCTACGAGACGCCGATGTCGCTGCATCAATCATGCCAGCCGCACAATTGGCCGCCGGCGCGATCTGGCCCGTGCCGTCAGATATTACCACTGCCCGGGCGACGGCAACAGCTACCCTCCTTAGGTCTGTTCAGGGTCCAACAGCGGACAACACAGGGGCTGCTGTCGTCCAGTCGCGTAACCGAGTTCTGCCGAGGAAAAGTCAGCTCTGCATTCGGCCCCTGGAGTTTCGAACCCCACAAGCGCAATTGGATCGCCGATCGGTCGCTTGGCCGGCGTGACAAACTAGCGGTCACTCCCCGACATGTGGCTGGTCCGCCTGGATCCCCATCAGATAGCGCGATTGCAGGTCTCTGGCACTCTGGCGCGATTCGGACGCGTCTCGGGCAGGACCTCGGTCTCGGCTGTCACGGGAGCATCCTGGGCCTCTTGGTGTGTCTAATACCGACGAGGATGATACCTGACGCTAAAGCGACGCTGTCTCAGGCGGAGTCATCGGTGGCAGTTCGTTCATGATCGTACGGAGTCTGGTGTCGGTTTCGGGCTCAAAGCTGCTATGCCCGGCCGTTGTGATGAAATAGTTGACCTCGTTATTGCCAGCGCTGCGCAAAGCCCGCACGAGTGCTTCTGCCTGGTAAAGATGGCACACTCGGTCGTAACGCCCATGCACGATATTGACCGGGATGTCCCGCAGTCGGGCGATATTGTCGAGAATGTAGTTGTTGTCGCGGTTGGCCTCGCCGTTGGCACCGAGAAACCCGCCATTGATCATGTAGTGGACCAGGATCCTGGCGGCAGTCAGGGCGTATTTCTCGTTTGGCTGGCCTTGACTGTTTTCATCGCGGTTGAGGCGGCTGACGCTGCCTTCCCAGGCGACGCAGGCCGATGCGGCTTTCGCCAGGCGCTCCCGTTCCGCCTCGGTCCGCGGCGTCGCGGCAATTATCTTGGCCAAGCCCTTGACGACATCGCCGCGATCTTCCGGCGGTATGGCGTCGACGAAGTGCCGCCACGCCATCGGGAAATCCAGGTAGGCGCCAGGCACCGGCATGGCGAGCGGGTCTGTGGCGAATTCAGCGGCATTGCCCTGAAGGAAATAATCGACATCGGCTCTGCGGCACAGAAAGACGCCGCGCAGGATCAGAGTCTGCACGGTTGCGGGGTGTGCGATGGCATAGGCCAGCGCGAGTGTGCTGCCCCAGCTGCCACCGAAGACGTGCATCTTGCCGTCGATGTTCAGCTCATGGCGCAAGGCCGAAACATCATCGATCAGGTGTCGGGTCGTATTGTCTGTCAGCGCCGCTGTAGCGTCATCTTCGCTCGCGCTGGGCGTGCTCTTCCCGCAGCCGCGTTGGTCGAACAGGATGACGCGGTACCGCTGCGGGTCAAAAACCCGGGTGACCGAGGCGTGGCTGCCCGCACCCGGTCCGCCATGCATGACCATCACGGGCTCGCCGCGGAGCGTCCCGTATTCCTCCCAATAGATTCGATGGTCGGAAAATCCCGGCGCGGTCAGATGGCCGGACCGGATAAAGGGCGGGTTCGGAGGCCGGTTTACGCCATCGTTTGGCACAGCTGTCTGGGCGATTGCATCCACGGCGTTGATTTCTGGGATAATGGGAGGGGGTGCGAGTGTAGGGAGGCGCCAGCTGGCCCGGGGACCTTACGCCCAAATCGGGGGTGCTGTCGCGCAACCTCCGGAACTATCTAAAGGGATCAACATTGACCCCCTACCCGATATAAGAGCGCGCTACCGCCAAATCGATAGGGGTGCGTTCCCAGGGTGGCGACGGGGAAGCAACAGCTGTCGTGATCCGCGGGACTAGCTGGGCACTCAGCCTCTCGGTACGCCACGACCTCTGGAGGCGAACACTACCCGTT
>DASTJZ010000162.1:0-8240 GCA_035716185.1 Candidatus Dormiibacterota bacterium | reverse complement strand
GGACTTCGCCGCTCGCGAGGTGCTGCTCTGGAGCCTGATCATGGTGGTGGCGGGGGCCATCCTGGCGGCCTATGACCGGATCGTCGTTGGCGGCGTGCTGCCCCAGCCAGGCGCCCGGGGCGAGTCGAATATCGTCGACATTGACCGGCAGCGCACGGTCAGCAGCGCCACGGCGCCAGTCGTTGGGAATGGTGGCGCGCCGGCGGCGGTCCGGTTGTCACGCAGAGAGCAGGAAGTGCTGCGCCTAGTGGCCGAGGGTTATTCCAACTCGATGATCGCCACCCGACTGCACCTCAGCGAGAACACGGTCAAGACCTATGTCGAGAATCTGCTTGGCCGGCTCAACGCCAGGAACCGCGCTGAAGCCGTCGCGGCCGCCTCCCGCCAGAATCTGATCTAAAACTCGCCTTCCTCCCCCATTCGGCATCCCCCGATTGGAACCGCCGGTTGGCAATTTTTCATCACCCTGGGGGATAGCGCGGAGAGTCGCGAACCCATACCCTGTGCGCAGTGGGGGCACCGATCGACCTGGGGGGTGCGCCGATGGCGACCAGGATGGTGGGGGGTTTCATCCTGGTCGCCTTTTTATTGTGCATCTTGCTCGCCTGGCCTGGACGTCGTCGTTGGCCGGTCTGGTTGATTACCGGGTTGTGTGGTTCCATGTGCGCCGCCCTCGCATTCAGCCTGAGCTCCGCGGACGGTTGGTGGCTCGCCTGGTTGCGAGGAGTGGCCGTGATAGCGGCCGCCGTCTTGCTGGCTACCGCGGCCGTTCGCGACCTGCGGGACCCATCGCGCTAGTTGCTCAGGGGGCGAGCCATCGCGAACTCGAATCGGTCTGACCCGCCTCCACCTATAGGCTGAACCTCGCCGGTTCTCGCAAACCCATAACGCGCGTAGAGTCGTTCCGCGTCGGTGTTGCCGGTGGCAACCCATAAGCGCAGGGTCGAATAGCCGCCATCCGCAGCCCATCGCAGGACCGCCTCGACCAATCGGCCACCGACACCTCGGGCGCGCCAGGCCGGATCGACCCACATCGAGATCAGTTCGGCGTCCGCGGGATGATCGGACGCGATCCCCGAGACCAGACCGATCGGGTCCGAGCCGGCGACCGCGGCAAACGTGACGCGGCCGGCCAGGCGGTCGCGCCACTGCTGCTCGCTCAGTCGTCGTGCATCGGCCGCCGTCGATCCGAATGCTTGCGGGGCATCCTCGAGGGCCCGCAAACGCAGGTCGCGATAGGCCTCCCAATCTCTGGGATGCCACTCACGAATTCGAATTGCCTTCAATACCCCGACTTGACCCTCCTCTGTGATGTCAGGTAACGTGATATCTGGATTGTTAATTGTGAATTGGAGGGCTTGCCCATGATTCTTTTCCTGCTGCTTCTGATCGTCGCCGGCGCTGGGGTCGCGGTCTACGCCTACCAGAACACCGCCACCCACGATGTCACCTTCCTGCAATGGCATTGGTCGGCCGTCCCCGACTGGGTACCCGTCGTCCTGGCCGCCGTCGTGATGGGTGGTCTCTTCCTGCTCTACATGATCTACTCCGGCCTGGTGCACGGCGTGCGCCTGGGTTCGATGCGCCGTCGGGTATCGACCCGTGAGCAGGCGATCAACGACATGAGGGCGGAGAACCAGCGCCTTCGCGAAGAGAACGCTCGGATGCGCAGCGAGCGGCGCGGCATGGAGCGCGGCGTGGCGGCCGCCGGTGGCACTCCCGTTCGCGACGGCGAGCCGGTTAGGAAGACCGATCGGGAAACGACGCCCAATCGGGATCAGAACCGCGAGCCGGTCGCCGCATCGAGCACAACCGACCGGACGCGAACCGCTCCAGCCTACCGTCCAAGACCTAGCTTCGGGGAGCGGGTACGCGCCTTCTTCACCGGCCGCGAGCCGGCGGGATACTAGCGGCCCCCGCATCGGCAGCAAACGGACAGGCGGGTCTGCCAATCGGGCGCCCGCCTGTCGTCATTTCCATCGGCGAAGCTTGACAGACGCCTGCCACCGTTCGATAAATTGATACCGGCGCTAGCAATTCGGGACCCCGCCCGGCGAAAGGCGACGCGCACGAGAGTCCATCCGTAAAGGAGGGTGAGATATGCCTGCAACCGGCAAGCGTGGCTTCGGTTCCATGGACGAGTCAAAGCAGCGCGAGATAGCCAGCAAAGGTGGACAGGCGGCCCACGCCAAGGGATCCGCTCACGAATTCAACCCCGAGGAGGCCCGTCAGGCCGGTAGCAAGGGCGGGAAGGCTGCCCACGAGCGCGGATCGGCACACGAATTCTCATCCGAGGAAGCCCGGGCAGCCGGCCGTAAGGGCGGCGAGGCCTCGAGCCAGGATCGCGGTCGCATGGCCGCCATCGGGCGCGAAGGCGGCAAGCACTGATCACGCTCTAGAGAGCAATTCGGGAAGGAGCCGACCGGCCCCCTCCCGATTTGTGCCTACAGCGCCGCGACGAGTTCCTGAATCCGCGCCTCCGAGAGCGTCACATCGGACATGGTGCCCGCAAAGTAGCTGTCATACGCCGCCAGGTCGAGCAGCCCATGACCGCTCAGGTTGAAGAGGATCACCGGCGACTCGCCGCGCTCGCGCGCCTTGACGGCTTCGTCGATCACCGCGCGGATCGCGTGAGCGGTTTCGGGGGCGGGAATCGTCCCCTCGGTGCGCGCGAACTGCACCGCGGCGTCGAAGACGCTGCGTTGCGGATACGCGACCGCCTCGATAAATCCGTGCTTTGCCAGCGCCGACACCAGGGGAGCCATGCCGTGATAGCGCAGCCCACCGGCATGGATACCTTCAGGCACGAAGGTATGACCCAGCGTGTACATCTCCATCAGGGGCGTCATCCCAACGGTGTCGCCGAAATCGTACGCATATTTGCCACGGGTGATCGAGGGAGCCGCAGCCGGTTCGACCGCCAGGAATCGTGTCTTGGTCCGGCCCTGCAAACGATCCCGCAGGAACGGAAAGGCCAGGCCCGAAAAATTGCTGCCCCCACCGACGCAACCAACCACCACGTCGGGCATCGCACCGGCGCGCTCCATCTGGAGCAGCGCTTCCTCTCCGATGATGGTTTGATGCATCAGCACGTGATTGAGGACGCTGCCCAGCGAATATTTCGTGTCCTCCTTGCCGGCGGCGTCTTCGATCGCTTCCGAAATCGCGATTCCCAGGCTGCCGGTTGACTCCGGATCTTCGGCGCGGATGCGCTGACCGGCCTGGGTCCGGTCGGAGGGACTAGGGACGACCTCGGCGCCCCAGACGTGCATCATGCTCTTCCGATACGGCTTCTGTTCGTAACTGATGCGGACCATGTACACCATGCACTCGAGGTCGAAGAGCTTGGTGGCAAACGCCAGCGCGCTGCCCCACTGGCCGGCACCGGTCTCGGTGGTCAGCCGACGGGTGCCTTCGGCCTTGTTGTAGAAGGCTTGGGGCACAGCGGTGTTTGGCTTATGCGATCCCGGTGGGCTGCTGCCTTCGTACTTGTAGTAGATCTTCGCCGTCGTCTGCAGTGCTTTCTCCAGGCGGACAGCGCGTCGCAGCGGAGTCGGTCGCCAGAGCTGCAACGCCTCCCGGACCGGCGTCGGGATGTCGATATACCGCTCCTGCGACACTTCCTGCTTGATCAGCTCCATCGGGAACAGGGGTGCCAGATCCTGTGGCCCGACGGGCTGGCGGGTCGCGGGATGCAGCGGTGGGCTACCCGGGAAAGGCAGGTCGGCCTGGATGTTGTACCAGCGGGTCGGCATCTCACCCTGGTCGAGCAGGATGCGCGTCGCCGCCGCCGGCGCTTGAACACTCATCACACTTCCCTCCTGTGGTTCCGCCATGTCAGTGACGGGATTCCCGTGTTTTAGCATGGACCGCACCGTGCCGCAATGGCCCGACCGGACGCAGATGCTGGCCGCCCTCGAGCGGCTGGTCAGCGCCGAGTCGCCCTCACTCGACAAAGCCAAGTGCGACAGGTGCGCCGACCAGGTCGCCGATCTCTTCCTCCAGCAGACCGGGGCACGCCCAATCCGTCACCAGCGATCGGATCGCGGCGACCATCTCGAAATCCGGATCGGCAGCCAGGGCCGCGAACCGATCGTCCTGCTCTGCCATCACGACACGGTGTGGGCGTCGGGGACGCTGGCCCGGCTCCCGTTCCGGGTCGAGGGTGAGCGGGTCGCCGGACCGGGCAGCTACGACATGAAGGCCGGCATCGTGGAAGCGGCGGTGGCGCTTGGGGCCGCCAGACCGACCCGTCCGGTGATCGTGCTCTCGACGTCGGACGAGGAGATCGGCAGCACCAGTTCCCGCGAGCTGATCGAAAGCACCGCGCGGGGCGCGGCGGCCGTTCTGGTGCTGGAGCCGGCCCAGAGCGGTGGGGCGCTGAAGACCGCCCGCAAGGGCATCGCCGATTTCACGCTGGAGGTGGAGGGCCGCGCCGCGCACGCTGGCGTCGAGCCGGAGAAAGGTATCAGCGCCACCCTCGAGCTGGCCAACCAGATCCGGAGCATCAGCGCGCTCGCCGACCCGAAGAACGGCACGACCGTCAATGTCGGCGTGATCGAAGGTGGGACCCGGCCCAACGTGGTCGCCGCCCTCGCGCGCGCGGAGATCGACGTGCGCTTCGCGCGCGCCCAAGAGGCGGATCGGATTGTGGCCGCGATCCGCGGACTGCTGCCAACCCTGCCCGGGGCGCGGCTTCGAATTCGTGGCGGGGTGGACCGACCGCCGATGGAGCGGAGCGCTGGCATAGCCCGCCTGGCGGAGCTGGCGCAGCGGTTGGCCGGCGAGATCGGGTTTTCACTTTCAGAAACCAGCACCGGCGGGGGCAGCGACGGTAACTTCACGGCCGCCCTGAACATTCCAACGCTCGATGGCCTTGGGCCCGATGGTGGAGGTGCGCACGCCGACTCCGAGCACCTGCTGATCGACAGCTGGCTGCAGCGGACCGAGCTCATCCGTCGCCTGGTCGAGGCGATCTAGCACCGGGTCCACCCGAACGGCTTGACTTGACGTTCTGCCCACCTGGTGTGGTAGGGTGGACGACGGCCCGTTACGCCGCGTCGTAGTCAATCGCCTTCCTCTCGTCTTCGCTACGGGCCAGAAGGGTTCCAGGTTCGACTGGTGACGGAGGGAAGGCCCCTTGAACGTTACAGGGTTTATTGCTATCGTGTCCAAATCTCATGCCCATATCTTGCGGTTGACTAGCGCACGACTCCACGATGTTGTGGTCTCGGATTGGACCGCTCGTGCGGTTCTCCGCTACTGGCGCCTCAAAAATCGCTACGACTGTTCACTCAACGTCATCCGCACATCGTGGCGTCGCACCGCGCTGACGCTGGTCGCCCACGCCATGGTCCTCGGCCTGGGCTTCGTGCTGGTCGTCCCTATGATGTCATCTCGAACCGCGGCGACGCGTGCGCTGGCCCGAGATTATTCCGGGACGGCGCTCTGGACTGGCGCGCTGCGTCCCAACAGCGCACAGGACGCTCGTGAATTGCTAAAGGCTTCGGTGCTGGAAGAGCAACCCGCGCCACCCGCCGCCGAGCAGGCGGCCGCGCCGGCGCCGACTGCCGTTCGTCCCAAGCCAACGCCGGCACCGACCCCAAGCACGTTCACCCCACCGCCGGGCTCAGGTGGCGATGGCCTGGCCGCCATCTACGCCGTCTTCGGCAACAGTCCCGGTCTCAGCTGGGCACTGCGGGTGGCGAATTGCGAAAGCCATTACAACCCATTGGCCGTCAATCGCTACAGCGGCGCCAGCGGACTCTTCCAGTTCATGCCGTCGACCTGGAACGCCAACTTCCCCGGTCAGAACATCTGGGATCCAGTCGCCCAGGCACGGGGGGCGCTCGTCTTCTACAACGCCGGCCGGCAGAGCGCCTGGACCTGCAAATAGCAACCCGCTAGCCACGGTCGGTTCCGTCCGCGCTTGGGTTCGTCCGCGCTTCGCGGGGCGAGACCGCGCTAGGATGGGGCGCGTGCCGCCGGTCGAGATCCGTCTGGTCGACTCCCCTGCTGAGTTCGCTGCCTGCGAAGCGATGAGCCGCGATGTGTGGGGAGCCTCTGACCGTAACGTCGTGCCGCGCGAGCTGCTGCTCACGATGCAGCTCAACGGTGGGCTCGTGCATGGCGCCTTTGTTGGTGGTGGTCAGCTGGCAGGGTTTTGTTTCGCATTCGCCGGCTTGCGCGATGGCCGCCTCCGCTTGTGCTCGCACCAGCTGGCCGTCAAGCCCGAGTATCGCGGCGCCGGAGTCGGGGTCGCCTTGAAGCTGGCGCAAAAGGCGGATGCCCTCCGCCTGGGTTACGAGCTGGTGACCTGGACTTTCGATCCACTGGAGGCCCGCAATGCCTACATCAACCTCCACCGGCTCGGTTGCATGGCGCGAACCTATGACCGAAACCACTACGGCGCGATGGAGGATGAGCTCAATCGCGGATTGCCTTCGGATCGATTCGAGGCGGAGTGGTGGCTGCGCCGCTCAGGACTGCCGCCCGTGCTTGGCGACGGCGTGGTCATGCTACGGCGCGGTGAGGATGATGAGCCGATCCGCACGGCGACTCGGCCTGAACCCAACCAGCCCGCGCTGATCGAGGTCCCGTCTGATTTCCAGGCCCTGAAGCGCACAAGCATGGACCTCGCCCGGCGATGGCGGCTTGAAAGCCGCGCTGCCTTCGAAGCGGCGCTGGCGGCCGGCCTGGTCGCGGTCGATTTTCACCGTCGCGGCATTTACGTCATGGCGGCGCCGCCATGAAGATCGAGGCGGTCGAGCTGCGCGTGCTGAAGATGCGATTGCTACAGCCGTTTCGCACCAGCTTTGGCGTGCAGCAGGATCGCTACCCCCTGCTGGTTCGGCTGCAGATCGCCGACCGGTCGCACTGGGGGGAGTGTGTCGCCGGGGAGGGACCGTGGTATTCGTACGAGACCATCGAGACGGCGTGGCAGATTCTCAGCGGCTACTTGCTGCCGGCGGTGATCGGCCGCGAACTGACCGGGGTCGATGACCTTGAAGCGCTGTTTGCACCGGTGCGCGGACATCACATGGCCAAGGCCTGCATCGAGATGGCCTTCACCGCGGCAATCGCGGAGCAGGCGCGTAAGCCACTGGCGACCTACCTCGGCGGGGTCCGGGACCGGGTGGAGACCGGGGTCAGTATCGGCATCCAGCCCACCATCGACCAGCTGCTCGACGCCGTCGGCAATCATCTCGCCCAGGGCTACCGCCGGATCAAGGTCAAGATCGAGCCGGGCTGGGATATCACGGCAATTGCGGCTGTCCGGGAGCGATATCCGGAGATCACGCTGATGGCCGACGCAAACTCGGCCTATGAGCTGGATGACGCGGCGCACCTGGCGCAGCTCGACCGCTTTCGTCTGTTGATGCTGGAGCAGCCGCTTGCCGCTGGTGACCTGGTCGATCACGCGGCGCTGCAAAGCCAGATCCGGACGCCGATCTGCCTCGACGAGAGCGTGGAGTCGGCCCGCGACGCCCGGCACGCGATCCAGCTGCGTGCCTGCGGCGTGATCAACATCAAGCCGGGTCGGGTCGGAGGCTTCGCAGAATCGCGCCGCATCCATGACATCGCCGCCAACGCCGGCATCCCGGTCTGGTGCGGCGGAATGCTCGAGACAGGGATCGGCCGAGCCTGCAACGTCGCCCTGGCCACCCTGCGCAACTTCAAGCTGCCGGGCGACATCTCCGCCAGTGACCGCTACTGGGCCGAGGACATCGTGGAGCCGCCGTTTGTCCTGCAAAAGGGTGGGACGATCGCGGTCCCTACCCGCTGGGGCCTGGGTGTCAGGGTGAAGGTCGACATGGTCGAACGCCTGACTGTACGGCGCCAGATGATCCGCGCCTGATCGCAGGCATGAAAAAAGAGACCTCGGCGATGACCTACTCTCCCAGACCGTTGCCAGCCCAGTACCATCGGCGCTGACGGGCTTAACTGCTGTGTTCGGGATGGGAACAGGTGTTTCCCCGTCGCTATGGTCACCGAAGTCTCTTTCTTCGTTGAATCGCTAGCGAAGAAGTGCTTTAGGGACCGCGCAGTACACGCGATCAACATTCTCTCCTGCGCTGCTCCGGAACCAATGCTCCAGATGCGCTGAGGAGTGAGATAGATGGTCAAGCCCTCGACCTATTAGTACCGCTCAGCTGAAACGGTTGCCCGTCTTACACCTGCGGCCTATCAACCAGCTAGTCTCGCTGGGGTCTTACCTGGTTAACCCAGTGGGAGACCTT
>DASTJZ010000161.1:0-18738 GCA_035716185.1 Candidatus Dormiibacterota bacterium | reverse complement strand
GGTCGCGGTTCAGCCCGAACCGCGCGGCGCTCACGTCCAGACGCCCGAGCCCCTCACCGACGAGACCCCGCCAGCGATCCGCGATGGCCGCCGCCACCGGTGCTGCGCCTGCTCCGGCCGCTGCGGCAGTCAGGTCGAGATCTTTCAGCGCCCACTCTAGCGGGAACTGCGGCGCGTCGTCCGATGTCTCCATCTTGGCCAGGCGCGCCAGCGCCGCCCCCGACGCCAGCGGGCCGCCGTTCACCGCGGACAAGAGCGACTCGTAGGGCACGCCGAGACGATGGGCGGTGGCGCTCACCTCCGCCACGGCCTCGACCTCGAAGGCGAGCCAGGTGTTGAGCACCAGCTTCATCCGCGTGCCCTGTCCAGCGGAACCGAGCCATAGGACGCGATTCCCGAGTGCCGCGAAGACTGGTTCGAGGATCTTCTGTCCCGCGTTGGGGCCGGAGGCGAGGATGGTCAGCTGCCCGTTGCGCGCCGGCTCGCGCGTACCGCTCACCGGCGAGTCCACGAAAGACACGTCGGGCCGGCGCTTTGCGACCTCCGCGATCAGCGATTCGGTCGCTTCGACGCCGATGGTCGCCATTTGGGCCCAAACGCCCTTCGCTCGCAGCGCCTCGAGCCCCCCGCGGCGCAGCATGAGATCGATCACGGCGTCGGGCGTCGCCAGCATGGTGATGACGACGTCGGCCTGACGTAATGCCTCGGCGATGTCAATGTGCGCAGTCGCCCCGTGCGCTGCGATGCGGCCGGCGACGGCGGGTGTACGGTCCCACACATCGACTGTGAAGCCCTGGTCGAGCAAGCGCTCGGCCATGCCCGCGCCCATGAGTCCGGTCCCCAGGACAGCAACCCGGGGTTTCACGACCGACCCTCGGGCATCTGCTCAGGGCTGGGCCCGCCCACAGGGACCTCATCGGCGACGATCTCCTCGATACGCCGCAGTGCGGAGGCGTCGAGCTTAATGTCGGCGGCCGCGATCGCATCATCGACGTGCCGCAAGTTGCGGGTGCCAACGATCGCCACCTGGACCGCCGGGTTGGCCAGCACCCAGGCCAACGCGAGCCGGCTCACCGTCGTTCCGAGCTGGACATCCGCGTAGCGCGCCAGCGCATCCACGACCCGGAGGTTGCGGCGGTAGGCCTCACCATGGAACAGATCGCTCGAGGCACGCCAATCGCCGGGCGCGAATCTGGTCTCAGCCGTCATCGTGCCGCTGAGGAGACCGTGGGCGAGCGGCCCATAGGCCAGCACGCCGATGTCGTGTGCCTGAGCGTAGGGCAGGATCGACTTCTCGATATCGCGGCGGAAGAGGTGGTAGGGCGGCTGCAGCGTCTCCACCGGAAGCGTGGCGCTGAACTCCTCCATCTGCTGGGCGTCAAAATTTGAGACGCCCACGTGCCGGATCTTCCCGGCGCGGACCAGGTCGGCCAGCGCCGACGCGGTCTCCGCGAACGGCGTCTTCGGGTCCGGCCAATGGACCTGGTAGAGATCAATGTAGTCGGTGCCAAGCGCGCGCAGGCTCTGCTCGACGCCCTCTCGTATCCAGGAGGGGCTGGCGTCGCGCTCGACGCCGCCGCCTGGCGTCGGCCGCTGTCCGCCCTTCGTGGCGATCACGAGCTGGTCTCGGGGCCGGCCCGCAAGCGCCTTCGCCAGCATCTGCTCCGAAGCCCCAAAGCCGTAGGCCTGGGCCGTGTCGAAAAAATTGATGCCGCTGTCGGCGGCGTGGCGAATCGCCGCGATCGCCGCAGTCTCATCGGTTGCGCCCCAATCGCCGCCCAGCTGCCAGGTGCCAAACGCGATGGGGGAAACGCGCAGCTCGCTGCGCCCTAGCCTGACCTGTTTCATGTGTTACCTCCTGACCAAAGGGTATCGCTACGCTTGGCGGGCACTTGCCCTGACGTCTCGGTGCCAACCCGACGGATGACCTGGAGCAGCCGTTCGGTCCCGTCGTGCTTGCTGACGAATGCCGCCGCCCCAGTGTCGAGGACGCGCCGGCGACTATCAAAATCGTCGCGAAGGCTCAGCACCACGATGTTGCGCAATCCCTGGCGGCCCGCGCCGTGATCGTCGACGACGAGTACCCGGACCTTCGCCTTGGTGTCTTGGTCCACTTGTGCCGGTTGGGGTTCTAAGACTAGCAATCCGCTCTCCACGCTACCGCCATCGGTGATCGCCACCATCACCCAGAAGTAGGGTGTCGCCTCGGCGCTTCCTGGGGAGGTAGCCCGTTGCCATTCGGTGCAACGATGGTGTCGAAGCTAGCTCAAGGAGAAATACATCATGGTTCAAGCGTTGACTCGTAGTTCGCGGTTTTTGATTCTCGGTGGCATTGCCGCGGTGATCTTCGGAATCGCCGCGCTGGTCTGGCCGGGCATCACGCTCGTCGCTCTCATCGCCCTCTTCGGCGCGTACGCGTTCGTGGCCGGCGTCTTCGGCCTCATCGCAGGGATCGAGCTGGCAAGCCAGGGAGCCCGACATTGGGTCCCCATGGTCCTGTCGGGGGTTGGCGGGATTGTGATCGGCGCGCTGACCTTCTTCGTTCCCGGCCTGACCGCCCTCGCCCTCGTTTATCTGATCGCCGCCTGGGCGATTGTCGCCGGCGTGTTCGAGATCGTCGCCGGCATCCAGTTGACCGGTGTTGTCAACCGTGCCTGGGTGGTCTGGGCGACGGGCCTGCTGTCGCTGGCCTTCGGCGTGCTGGTCGCGGTCAATCCAGGCTCCGGCGCCCTGACGATCGTCTGGCTGATCGGCATCTACGCCATCGTGGCCGGCGCCCTCCGCCTGACGTATGCCTATACCCTCCGCCACGCGCGTGACGAGATGCGCTCAGCGGTCAGGCGTTTCGAAGCGCCTTCGCCCGAGGCCGTTCGCTAAGTTCGTCCTTCGCCCTCCCTTCCCCCGTCGCGGGCCCCTTCCGGGGCCCGCTTTCTTTCAGTTCTTGAGCATCCGCTAGTCTGAACTGGTAGCGACCACTACTTCGTAGGAGGCTCAGTACTACATGCGAAAGCTCATTGTGTTGACGTTTGTCACCCTCGACGGAGTCATGCAGGCTCCGGGCGGAGCCGGAGAGGACGACAGCGGCGGGTTCAAATATGGCGGATGGTCGGTAGGCTACTTCGATGACGCCCTGGGCGGCGTCATGACCGAGCAGATGGGACATCCATTCGACCTCCTGCTCGGCCGGAGAACGTATGACATCTTCGCCGGCTACTGGCCGAAGGTTGGCGAGGATGACCCGGCGGGCCGCGTGATCAACCGGGCCAGGAAATATGTCGTCTCGCACCGACCGGTCGAGACGGATTGGAAGACCACGGTCACCATCAGTGGCGACGTCGCGGAGAAGATCAAGCAGCTCAAGGATGAATCGGGGCCAGAACTCCAGGTCCACGGAAGCGGCAACCTGATTCAGACCCTGCTGAAACACGACCTGGTCGATGAATTCTGGCTGAAGATCTACCCCGTCACGCTCGGCACCGGCAAGCGCCTCTTCGCCGAGGGCACGATGCCGGCCGGCTTCTCGGTGAGCGACAGCAAGATCACACCGGCCGGCGTGGTGGTCGCGAACTATGCGCGCGCGGGAGAGATCAAGTTCGGATCATTTGAGCTGGCAAGCTCTGGTGAGCAGGCGGGTCGGAACTAATCCTCGGCCCACCACGGCAGCCGGCCTAACCTACGCGATGGATGAAGAGCTGAAGCCACAGGAACCGAGAACGCCCGAAATTCCGGAGAGTCCCCAGCCGGCGGTCGTTGCTGAGCGGGTCCGCCAGGCGCAGGAAGCAGGACGGATGCCGACCATCTACATCGGGCACGGAGCACCACCCCTGGTCGACGACGAGCTGTGGGTTGGGCAACTCGCCGCCTGGGCAAAGACACTGGCACGACCCACGGCGATCCTGATCGTTTCCGCGCACTGGGAGAACGCCCCGCTGACACTGGGGACGACCCGCGCCGGCGTTCCGCTGGTCTACGACTTCTACGGCTTTCCCGAGCGCTATTACCGGACACAGTATCCGGCGCCGGGGGCGCCGCAACTGGCGTCCCAGGTCCGCCAGCTTCTGTCGGATCAGCAAGTGATGGAGGAGCCCGAACGTGGTCTGGATCATGGCGCCTACGTGCCGCTGACCGTGATGTATCCGGAAGCAGATATACCGGTGCTGCAGATCTCGATGCCGAGCCTGGACCCCGAGCAACTGTTTCAGATCGGGCGGCGGCTGGCACCGCTCCGCGATGAAGGCGTCCTCCTGGTCGGCAGCGGATTCCTCACCCACGGCCTGCCGTTCCTTCGGGACTTCCGCGTGGATGCACCGCCGCCTGCGTGGTCCACCGAGTTCGATGCCTGGGCGCACGAGGCGCTGGAGCACGGTGATGTCGATCAGCTCTCGGATTTTGTCCACCGTGCGCCAGCCGTCCGATACGCGCACCCGCGGACGGAGCACCTGGCGCCCCTTTTCGTCACGCTCGGCGCAGGCGACACCAGCGGAGAAGCCCTCCCCAGCATCATCGAGGGGTACTGGATGGGCCTCTCCAAGCGATCGATTCAGATCCCCTGATCGTCCGTCAGGCGCCTCCAGGAGGCCTCGACGCACGAGCCATCCTCCTCTTCGGAGGGGCCGCCGTTGCCATTATCGCCGTTCACCTCGCGACGAATGGCAACCTCGGATTCCACACCGACGAGCTCTATTACCTGGATTGCGGCCGCCACCCAGCCTTCGGTTATGCGGACTTCCCACCCATCGTCCCGCTCCTCGCGCGACTCGAAACGGGATTGCTCGGCGTCACCCCGTGGACCCTTCGCCTGCTCCCGGCGCTCATCAGCGGCATCCTGGTCGTCCTCTTCGGCGCTTATGTCCGGCGGCTTGGAGGATCGCTCTGGCTCCAGGGAATCGGTTTACTCATCGGGCTGACCGTTCCCTTCCTCCTTGGCACCTGGCTCTTCCAAACCGTCATCTTCGATCAGCTGACCTGGATGGTGTCGCTCTACTGGTTTCTCTTGCTCATCCTCGAACGGAAAGCCGGGTACTGGATTCTCCTCGGCATTACGCTCGGGATTGGCCTCGAGGTCAAACACACCATCCTCGGCCTGATCATCGGCATCGGCGTGGCAGTTCTGCTGACGCCCTCGCTGCGGAAGGATCTTCGAACACGCTACCCGTGGTTTGCCGTCGGGCTCATGGTCCTGATCTGGGCCCCGAATATCCTCTGGCAAATTGGAAACGGCTTTCCCACGGTCGCCTACGTCGTCAACCATCGCGGGAGCACCGGTGGCACTGCCTCCTACCTCGAGGGGTTGCTCCTCCTCCTCTTCTTTCTCCTTCCGCTCTGGATCGCCGGCTTCCTCTCGCTCTTTCGAAATCCCGGACTCCGCCCCATCGGCATCGCCTGTGCCATCCCACTGGTTCTCTTCCTCTTCGCCGGCAAGTACTACTACGCGGCCGCGACTATGCCCATCGTCATGGCCCAGGGGCTGCTCGCGGTTTCCCACCTCGAGCGACGCCGACTTCGGTCCGGGCTCACGGTGGCGGTCGTGGTTGCCAGCCTGCTCGCGCTGGTGTTAGTCCCGATCACGGTGCCGGTCGTGCCGGCGAGCCGCCTTCACGCGACCAAACTCGATAGTTTCTACGGCGACACGGTCGGCTGGCCCGAAGTCGCACAACAGGTGACGGCGATCTATTCAGCGCTTCCTCAGTCAGAGCAAAAGACGACGGTCATCATCTCGGCCTACTACGGGGTCCCCGGCGCCCTCGCGGTCTATGGCAACCCAAAGCTCCTCCCGGATGTCATCAGCCCCCAGTTGAGCGATTGGTTCTGGCTCCCCAAAAACCTCACAGCAACCGATGCTTTGATGGTCGATTACACCCCATCGGACGTCGCCTGGATGTGCGATTCGCCGACGCTGATTGCGCACCTGACCGTCCCCTACCAGGTGGTGAGTCTCGAGCAGAATGCACCGGTTACGTTGTGCCACCTGAAGGCTCCAATTCCAGGAATCTGGAGTCAGCTACGCAATTTCTCCTGACGAGCCGCAACGTCCCGTAACGCGCCCCTGGCTTCGGACCTTTCTATACGTGCGTGCCTGGGCTCAGAAGTATCGCGATCAGGGCCTGGTCGCGATCGGCGTCCACACGCCCGAATTTCCGTTTGAGGGAGATATCGACAACGTCCGCAAGCAGGCACGGAGTTCGAGTTTAGCTTTCGGTCGTCGTCGCCCAGATGGACCACTGGCGGATCAAGCCGCGGAGTCCGTCGAGATCGAAGGCGACGGCATTCTCCAGGTCAGGCATCCGATAGGAGAGCCGGACATGTGCCGGGTCTTGACCAACGGCGATCACCACGGTATCTCCCTGTCGCGAAAGCGCATCCAGAATTCGCCGCTCGGTGTCGGTGATCTCGGTCAGCTCAGGAGTCGCCTTGAGGTAGAGAAAGCGCCCATTCAACTGCAACACGCGGACCGAGGTCATGACCAGATCCTCTGAACTCTCCGGAACCACGGAGGTGTCCTGCTGCAGCCAATCGAACCAGGCTGACTGATCGGGCTGAGGCTCGACCATATCTGAAATCTATAACGGCCCCGCCGGCTGCGCTCCTTCAGGCTACCTCGGGTCGGAATCCGGCGATCCGATCATCGAGCTCACGACCGTCAGAAGCTGATCCTGAACAAATGGCTTCACCAGGAAGCCATTCGCCTCGCGGCTGTACTCCGCGGCTTCGGGCAGGCCGCTGACCACCAGGATGGGCAGCGACATCGTGTCCGGGTTCGAACGTAACCGCCGAATCAAGGCGGGCCCATCGACCACCGGCATCATGATGTTCGTCGTCACCAGGTCTGGTTGTGCCTGAGCAATCCGCTGGAGGGCGACGGCCCCATGCTCGGCCTCGGTGATCTTGTAGCCGGCGCGTTCGAGCATCTGCCGCATCATCGACCGGATGGTCGGGTCGTCTTCAACGATCAGAATCTTCCTCGGGTTTGATATCATGGATAGCGACATCCAGACTATCATATTTTATGGTAGGCGCGGAGGCAGACAGCCAGCCGCAGATGCGGGCTGTCGGGCTAGGGTGTGGCGAAGCTGCGCTTGAGCGCGTCGATCAGATCCGAGGCTTCGTAGCTACCGCGATGAAGGCGGCCGTTGATAAATAAGGTTGGCGTCCCCTTCACTCCGCTCGATTCGCCGCTGTCCACGTCCGATTCGATCCTGGACAGGACGGCCTCGGCGGCGCGATCGCGCTCGAACCGGGCCTCATCCAGGCCCAGCTGCCGCGCGTAGCCGGCCAGATCACCATCGGTCAAGGCCCGCTGATGGTCGAAGAGCAGATCGTGCATTTCCCAGAACTTGCCTTGTTCGGCGGCGGCTTCGGCGGCCCGGGCGGCGTGCATCGCGTGCGGATGGACTTCGACCAATGGGAAGTTCCGAAAAACGACGACGAGGTCATCGGCGAGTTTTTCTCGCACCGTTCGAATCTGGATCAGGGCCCGGCGGGTATAGGGGCATTCGTAGTCGCCGTAGACGGTGAGCTGCATCGGCGCATCGATCCGGCCGCGATGGTGGTCGGCCGGCGTGATGGGCAGGGAGAGGCGACGGGTCATGCGTCCGGAAGCGGAACATTCTGCAGCCGGACCTGGCCCCGCGCCAGCAGCTTGCCGTCGCTGGATCGGGTGATCAGCACCTGCCAGAGCTGCTGGGTCGCGCCTTGCTGGATTGGCTCGGCGACCACCTGCACCTTGCCGGCTACCAGCGGCCGGATGAAGTCCGTGTTGTTGTTCACGCCGACGGCGAACTGTCCTCGCTCCAGGACTGCCGCCGAAGCCCCGACACTGGCGACGCTCTCGATCGCCGTGGTGTACGCACCGCCGTGGACCACACCCCACGGCGTGTGCTGGTCGGGGCCCAGCTCGATCGAGGCCAGCACCCGCGTCGGTCCGACGGCCTCGAATCGCATCGGGAGGCCGCGCAGGAATGGGCTCAACTGGTCCAGGCTCGGGAGCCGCTGACTCGAGGGCACGATGTCCCCGATCATAGAAGGAAGCTTGATACTCGTCTGCGGCGAGGCGCTGATCGACATGGTCATCGGCAGCAACGGGTCACGGAGCCCGTCACCGGGTGGCGGTCCCTTCAACACGGCGCGGGCACTCGCCCGACTCGCGCCCTCGCGCTCAGAGCTGGAGGCGGCCCTGTCTTCGGTCAGCTGAGGAAAGGGTCGACCATCGCGCGCACGCGTGCGTGATCGCGAGCCCACGCCGTGAACACGATCCGGCACCATTCCATCAGGGCCTGATCGCGATCTGACCCTGCCTCGACGGCCAGCACGTCGGCCACCGTCATCGGTCCGACGTCGGGCGGTGGCGTGAAGCGTGGCCACTCCTTCGACCGGCTCGCCATCAGGACGTGCATCTTCTGCACCTGCCGGCCGGTGAATCCGCGCTCGACCGCCAGGTAGAGGCCGGCCAGGACAAAGGCGCCACCGATGGTCGATCTGGACTGGCGCAGGTGCTGCGCACCGTAGGCGTCGACCAGGTGCTGGTGGATGAACTGCGGATCGCCGTGCGCCAGCGTGTAGTAGGACAGCTCGTTCATCAGGGCACGGCATTCGCCCGATGCGTTCGCGCGTGGGTCCGGTTCCAGACCCCGGCTGGGGAGCTGCAAGCCACAGCCGGGACACTCCGCGATCGCTTGAGTCGACGCGTCCCGGCTAATTCGCCGGAATGAGGATGTCGCGGATCTTGAAGCGGCCCGGCTCGTGCGCCGGCAGGGTTGGACGCCAGGTTGGATCGTTTACCAGATAGGACTCCGGATCGTTGCGGAGGATGCCGACCAGCACCTCGGCGACGATCCGTCCGCCGACCTCGCCCAGGCGGTCACCCCCGCCGCGAACCGCGGCCTCCCGCAGGACATACAGCCAGAGCGGCGTTTCATCGTGCCAGTCCCCAAGCGAAAGCTCTTCGGCGGTCAGCGGCGTGGCGCCGATGACCCGGGCCACCGTTTCGCCTGACGGCAGGCCGGTCCCCATCCCACGCTGGAGGTCTCGGCCGGCCAGCGACCGATAGGCCGTGACCTCGACCTGGCCGGTGATGGAGTCCGGAAGGTGGATGAGTGACGCGGGCAGCATCCCATCGATCCGCTTGGCGCGTTGCGCCGAACCGCGGCCCGGCACATCGAAGAGTAACGACCAATCGATCACATGCTCGGGCGCGAGTGGCCCGAAGCCGGCCAGGTCGGGGAACACTGCGTACCTTCCGCCGCCTGGGCGCAGCTGATAGTCGCCCTTGATTTGCGAATGGCCGTAGCGGTAGGCGGCGTCGGCAAACTCAACCGGGATGAACGGCTCACCGGCGGGGCGATAAAAGCGGGGGCCGTCGCGCAGCACGGCCGACATCATGTCGGTATCAACCAGGGTCGGCAGGAAATCATTGACGATCACGAACTGGTAATGCCAGCTGAGCGCCACCCGGGCATCGGTGAACAGGTCGGCTTCGGCTACGCCATCGGCGCGCAGCCGGTCGACGAGCAGGTTGTGCGCCCGGATGAAGGCGAGCTGCATCCCGGTCATGAAGGCGTGCACGTCGTTGCGCGGGTCGCCGATGAGCGCGACGCCCTGCTGGTTTCGGGGGAGGTCCCAACCGCCCTCTCCCGCCAGCAACTTGGCCGGATCGACCTGGTCGTAGAGGTAGGGCGAACCGACCGGGCCACCGCCATAAAGGGCTTCGAGGTTGGCGCGCGGGGAGCGCACGTTCCGCAGGCTGTTGAGATCGGCGTGGGCTCGCAGGGGTGACCGGTCCGCCGTCAGGTCATGGGCCACGTATTGGCCGAAGAGTGGCTGGCCTGCCTCGACGCGGCCATCGATGTCACAAGCGGTGCCGTCGCAGATGCCGCCATCGAGCCCGAGGGCCAGCAGCCGCTCGTCATCGAAGCTGGCCGCGGGTAGGTCCGGGAACAGCCGGCCGTAGCGGCCGCCCTCGGTAACCGGCGCATCGACGGTTCGCCCCGGGGCGAGACAGAGATCCCGCGCGGGATGTGCGGCGCGCGCCCTGGTCGCGGTCGGCACCATCAGCGACTTATAGCATGGACAGGCTGACCGCCTATACATCTATATATGTGTTGGCGGAGCTCCGAGCCAATTTTTGGGATGATGGCGGAGGCTGATGGCACCCCTCGACGCTAAGGCCCGAGCTGGGCTTCCAGACAGTGCGTTCGCCTACATCGATTCTCGCGGCCGGCGCCGTCTGCCGATTAACGACGAGATCCACGTCCGCAATGCGCTCGCCCGATTCAACCAGACGACCTTCGACGACGAAGCCGCCCGAGACCGAGCGCGGACGCGGCTCCTGAAGGCCGCCAGGAAGTTCGGCATCGTCCCGGTCGGCTTCATGACCGGCCAGCTTCGGACGCAGAGCGCCAATGCAACCGCGGGAAAAGCCGTCGTCGAGCTCGGCGGCCTGGGAACACCGGCCCAGCTCGAGGAGCGGTTGCGCATCCTCCTGGGTGATCCAAGCCTCTCGCTGCTGTATTGGTCCGAATCAAGCCGCTCCTATCTGGACGCCGACGGCACGGCGGTCACCCTCCCCGATGATGGCTCCGATCGGGCAGCTACCTTGCTCGATGGGCACGGCCGGCCGATGGCCGCGCTCGTCCACCGGCGCGCCATCCTCAGTGATCGGGAGCTGGCGCGTAACGTGACCGCGGCGGTACGGCTGGCCATCGAAAACCAGTGGATGCATGCCGAGATCCAGGCCGGCGCCAGGGATGCGCGCAGCCTGCCCTCCGGCTTCGTCACCTTCCTGTTCACCGACATCGAAGACTCGACCGGCCTGGTGCGCACGCTTGGTGACCGATACGATGCACTGCTTGCTGAGATCCGGCGCCTCCTGCGCGCTGCCGTTCGAGACACTGGCGGCCGCGAGGTGGAAACCCGCGCCGATGAGATGACGGCGGTGTTCGAGGCGGCGTCCGCGGGGCTGTTAGCCGCGCTCGCGATGCAGCGCAGCATGGCGGCGCATTCGTGGCCGCCAGGCATCTCCGTTCGGATTCGGATCGGGTTGCACGCCGGGCACCCGACGCTGACCGACACCGGCTACATCGGCCTGGCCGTCCACCTTGCTGCGCGGATCTGTTTTGCCAGTCACGGCGGCCAGATCCTGATTTCGCGCGCGGCTCGAGAGGCAGTGGCCGGATCCGAGCCGAAGGGCGTGGGATTCCGCGCCCTGGGTCTCTACGAGCTGCACGGGCTGCCTGAGCCCGAGATGCTGTTCCAGGTCGAGGCGCCCGACCTGGCCCGGGATTTCCCCCCGCCCCGAACACTGGCAGCCCTTCGCTAACGCGCGATCATCGACCGATGTCCTTGCGGGCAAATCGAAACGATGCTAGCCCGAGGGCGGCGGCACTGACCACCAGGATTCCGAGGGTGTCGGCCAGCTTCAGGCCGTGGAGCAGCGGCGTCCCATAGTAGTAGAGCGGCGAGATCCGCAGCGTCGAGTCCGGCCAGTTCAGCCCCGGGCCGATAAAGCTGATGAACACCCAGATCACCAGCAGGAAGCTGAGGAGGCCCGTGTCGATCGCCGTGCGCAGCCAGCCCGAAAATAGGTAGCCAAGTGCGGCGACCAGCAAACCGAGCGGAATCATGCTCAACGAGGCGGCGACCAGGTTTCCGCCATCGAGCCTGACACCGCTGAGGGCCGACGTGACCGCCGTCGCCATCAGCGTGACCACGCCGATGATGACGGTCGAGGTGGCGAGCGCGGCAAAACGCCCGCCCAGCACCCGGACGCGTGGCTCCGGCGTGGCCAGGACCAGCTCCAGGCGTCCATCCTCCTCATCGGCGGCCCAACGATTCGTTTGCGTCAGGGCAAACACCATCAGGGCGACGGGCAGGAAGGCGAAGAGGGCGCTCAGGATGCTGGCGTTATTGGTTACGCTGCTACCGCCCAGCGCGCTGAAGAAGTCCTTGAGCACCGGCGAGCTTTGCGCGATGCTCACCAGCTGGGACTCGGTCTGTTTGACCACCACCACCATCCAGGCGGCAAACCCGGCGATACCGAGTGTCCACCACAAGGTGGGACGCGCAATGGTCCCCAGGCTGCGGGCATAAATCGACCGCAGCGACCACGCATTGACCGGCAGCGCAACCGGGGCGCGGACGGCTCGCTCCGGACGGCGTAGCCATTTCGGCAGGGCGACCGCCGCCCCGACATCGCGGCCGCTGAATAACCACACCGCCGCGACCGTGAGGACGACGGATATCCCGACCAGCACAACGAGGCCGACCGGATTGTTGTGAAAGCCCGGTACGAGCGGCCGCGTCAGGTTGTAGTAGTACACCGGCGAGAGGCCGCTGATCCAGTCGGTGCCCGGAATGACCCGGTGGACCATATCGAGCACGACGGACACCACAAACACGGCTCCGGTCAGCCCGGCGGCCGACCCCCGCTCCAGCGTGAATTGCGAAATCAGCAGGGCGACGCTGGCAAACACGCCGCAGGTCAGGATCAGGTTCAGGCTGAACAGCGCGGCATCCGCAAAGCTGAAGCCGGCATTGACGGCTGCGCCGCCTGCATACACCATCACGGCGATGAGCACCGCCATTCCCAGGAGCGCCGTCCAGATCGCCGCCACCTTTTCGAGCGCCAGGCGGGCGCGTCCTTCCGGCAACGAAAGGAGGACGTCCATCGACCCGCGCTCCTCTTCCCCCCGGAGAACCCGGGCGCCGGCCGCCAGCGCCCAGATGGCAATCAACAGAATCGTCGGACCATATTTGAAGGTCGCGTAGCCGCCCGGCGTATCGACGGCGACCGGTTGGGCCAGCCAGTTAAAGCCTTGAGCCAGCGCGATCAGGGACGCGCGGGCCGCAGCGGTCGTGGTCAATGATGGGACGGTGCGGAGAACGATGTAGACCAGCAGCCCGATGCCGATACCCCAGCCGAGGATGGCGATGCGAAAGTCTCGAAGGGTCTTGAGGTAAATACTGCTAAACCACATTGCGCACCTCCGCATCCTTGCCGTCCCCCTCGTAGTAGCGGAGGAAGATCTCCTCCAGGCTGGGCTCGTGGCTGGTAAGCGTGACCACCGAATACCGTGCGGCGGCCTTGATCACCGCGTCCGCGCTGCCCTGCACCATCAGCCGCAGAGTCCGGCCGTCGCCAGGGGCATCCACCTGCACCACGTCGCTCAAGGGGCGAAAGGCCTCGGTTGGAACCGGGCTGGCGAAGGTGATCGTGATCTCGTGGCGCTTGATGTCCTTCATCTCGGCCACCCCGCCCACGCGCACCAACCGGCCTTCGCGGATGATGGCCACCCGGGTGCAGATCTGCTCCACCTCGGTCAGGATGTGCGATGAGAGGAAAACGCTGCGGCCCTCGTCGTGCGCCTCTTTGACCATCCGGGCGAACTCCTGCTGGTTGAGCGGGTCGAGGCCGCTCGTTGGCTCGTCAAGGATGAGGAGGCGCGGGCGATGCATGAACGCCTGAATCAGGACGACCTTGCGCTTGTTGCCGCTGGAGTACTGACGGAACTTCCGGCTGGTGTCGAGATCGAGGCGATCAACCAACTGCTTCAAGTAGGCCTGGTCGACGCCACCGCGTAGATGGGCAAAGTATTCGAGGATCTGGCCACCCGTCAGGTTGGGGTCGAGCGACGGCTCGCCCGGCACATAGCCGACGAACCGCTTGATGGCGACTGATTCCCGCCAGCAGTCCAGGCCGGCGAGGCGCGCCGTGCCGGCGTCGGCATGCAGCAACCCCATCAGCAGCCGGATGGTCGTGGTCTTCCCGGCGCCGTTTGGCCCGAGAAAACCGAAGACCTCGCCTTCTTCGACCTGGAATGAGACGTCGACGATTCCGCGCTTGCCGCCATAGCTCTTGGTCAAGTTGTCGACGTCGATGATTGCGGACATCATTCCCACCTCTTCAGCCAAACCAGAATTGCAGGGTCGCTCGATCGATCAGGGTCACCGAACCCTTGGGGGCACCGAGGATTCGCTCGACCGCCTCGGTGAAGGCGGCATACGTTCGTTGCACCTCCGCCAGCGTGATGTTGCCAGCCTGGCGCGCGATGAATTGTTCGGTGGCCAACTGCTGGAACCCCTGGACGAGAGAGATGATCACGTTGCCGGTTTCCTCCGGGAAGCCCGTCGTCACCACGCCTTCGGCAACCCCCTGGCGGATGACCGTCGACATGATCGGCGCGAGCCGGGCCGCAGTCAGGCTGCGCACTTTCTCGCGAACGATGGCGTTCGCGTCGGAGTTCCAGACGTCGATGATCGCGAGCACCAGCTGCTTCTGTTCAGCCTTGAACTCAGCAATTCCGCGGACGACCTTCTCGAGCTTGCGCAGGGCGGGCAGCTGAGGGTCCGCCAGGATGGGCGCAATGGCGGCCATGGCGCCATCCGCGAGTCGCTCGACGACGGCTTCGAGGAGGGCGAGCTTCGAGTCGAAGTAGTGATAAAAGGCGCCCCGCGAGGTCTCGAGTTCGTCGAGGACGTCCTGGATGCTCATCTGCTCGTAGCCCTTGGTCTGAATCAACCGCTGGCCGACGTCGAGAAAAGCCTCACGGCGGACCGTCCGCATCTCGAGATTGACGGTTCTGGCCACGCCCGAACTATAGCAGACCGACAGTCGGTTTATTTATTAGGAGCGATGCCGACGATTTTGCGCGCAAGTGGCACGTCATCATGAAGGGATGCATTGTGCCCGGAGAAGTCGATCGGCTGGCAGCGCGACGAGCCCGTCAGGTGCGGGATGTGCTCCTTGCCGCCGAGCTGGTCGCCTCGCCGCGGCTTGCTAACGCGTGAGCACCCGCAGCCCGGTTACGGCGTCGACAGAGACGCCGCAGGCGCCGGCACGCCGGCCCCAGGTTTCGCTGTCCATCGCGCGCGATCCCGGCTTCGCTGCGCTCCGGCGCGCGTCCCGTGCCGCGATCGTCATCACGGTCGCGTTTGCCTTCGGCGAGCTCGTCCTGCACGAAGCGCAAAACATCATCTTCATCGTTTTCGGCTGCTTCGCCATGCTGGTCATGTCCGATTTCGGCGGGTTGCGGCCGCAGCGAGCTCGCGCCTACCTGACCGCGACCGTGGTCGGGGCCGTTCTGGTCGCGGCCGGCACCCTGGTTTCGCCCATTCCCTGGCTGGCCGCGACCGTGATGTTCGTCGTCGCCCTGCCGATCGCGTTCACCCGCGTTTTCGGTGGCTACTTCAGCGCGGCCCAGAACGGGCTGCTCCTGTCCTTCGTGATCGCGGTCTCGCTCCCCGCTCCGGTCTCGAGCATTCCGACGCGCGTCGCCGGCTGGACGCTGGCGGGAATCGTCTCGACCCTGGCCGGCCTGTTTCTGTGGCCTCGCTTCGAGGGCGTCACGCTGTACAAGCACGCCGCCAGGGCGTGCACCGCCGCTGCCCGCCTGGTGGAAGCCTTTCGCGCCAAAACAAGCGACGACGAGCTGGAGCCCCTGATCGACAGCGCTCGCAAGGCTGAGCAAGCGACCCAGCAGGAGTACGTGGCAAGTGCCCGGCGGCCCGCCGCGCCCAGACGCCGCGATCGGGCCTTCGTCGAGTTACTCACCGAGTTGCAGCGGATCATCGACATCATCGAGCGTCCGTTCCAGCAACTGCGGCGGGTCGAGCGCCCCTGCATCGCCGAGGGCGATCAACTCGCCGCCGCCGTCGTGGCCGCTCTGCGGGCGAGTGGCGACGTGTTAACCGGCGGGCCGCCACCAGACCTGCGGGCCGTGGAAGACGCACGGCTGCGACATCGCGAGGCCCTCGATCGCTGGGCGGCACGAGCCTTGCGATCCGGGCAACCCGCCGAGGCGGTGCTCGACGGGCTCGGCGTGGACCACACGTTGAGGGTGATCGGCTACATCACCATTTCGCTCGGCACCAATGCCATCATCGCCGTCGACCGACGCCCGGATGCGACCGTCGAGCTGCCTGCCTCAGTCCCTCGACGGGAGGGCACCAGCGGGGCGCTTACCCGCGCCCTGCACACCATTCGGACCCACCTCCAGCCTTCCTCCACCGTGCTGCAGGGCAGCCTGCGGGTGGCGCTTGGCCTCGCCCTCGCCGTATTCCTGGCGCGCGCGTTGGAGCTCTCGCATGCCTTCTGGGTCGTGCTCGGCACGCTTCAGGTGCTTCGCTCCACGGCGCTCGGCACGGGCCGGAGTACGGTACAGGCCATCCTCGGCAACGGCGTGGGCGTGATCATCGGCGGCGCGTTCGCCGTGCTCGCCGGCAATCACCCGGTGGTGATGTGGGCGGCGCTGCCGTTAGTCGTTTTCGGCGCCGCTTATGCCGCGACCGCGGTCGGCTTCCTCGCGAGCCAGGCGGCGTTCACCATCAACCTGGTCCTGCTGTTCAATCTGATCTCACCGGCAGGCTGGCAGATCGGCCTGGTGCGGATCGAGGACCTGGTGGTTGGGGCGGCGATCAGCATTGTGGTCGGATTGCTGCTGTTGCCCCGGGGGGCGCGCCGGGAATTTGCGAAAGCGATCGGCCGCTTCTATCGCGCCATGGTCGGCTATGTCGACCAGGGATTGATGGTCGTGCTCGGCTTCGAGGCACCGGGCCGCGTCGATCCGGCTCGCCGAACTGCGATCGAGGCGCGGGACCGCGCCGGCGAGGCCTTCGACGCCTTCGTCAGCGAGCACGCCACCACCGCGCTCGATCCCCGGGGTGCTGGCTTCCTGTTGTCTGGGGGCAACCAGGGGATCCTGGCCGGCGACCTGCTGCACGTCATCGCCTCCGTCATGGGTTATCAGGGCACGGCGTGCGCGGACGGCGCCAGTGAGGTGAAGGCCCAGTCGCGAATCCTGCTCGCAGGGTTTCTCCATGAGGCCAACCGCTTGAGCCTGGTCCGGTCCGACGACGCGCACGAACAGATTTCCGTCGATGCCCTTCGCCGCGCGGCCCTGACCTGTTTGCGTCGCTGGCGGAATAATGACGAGGTCGGCCGGGGGGCGCTGGCGGTGGTGATGGCCAGCGAGTGGGTGCAAAATCTCGGGCGACTCGAAGCCGACCTGGAGCGGCCCGTTGGCGCGGCGGTCGAGGCGGCGCGCACCCCCTGGTGGCGCTGATGGCACGCTCCCCAGGCCGGGGCAATCATGGCATGCTTTTCGGCATGTCAAAAATCTTTACGCCTGTGCTCCATCCCCGCATCGAGCTCCGCAAGAGAGAACGACCCGTGAAAGTGGCCGACCTGATGCCGCACGGCAACAACCCGCTCACGCGCTTCAATACCTGGCTGGCCGTCAAGGTCACGAATGCCGTCGGCACAATGTGGTGCGCCTATGCCTTCGCCGCGCTGGCGCTTGTTTCCTTTCCGGCCGCGATCACATCCGGGAACCCGGTCACGATCGTGGCGTGGATCAGCCAGACGTTCCTTCAGCTCGTCCTGCTCAGCATCATCATCGTGGGCCAGAACGTCCTCGCCGCCGCATCCGACAAACGGGCGGAAGCCACCTATCAAGACGCTGACGCCGTCCTCCACACCGCCCTGCAAATTCAGGATCACCTGGCAGCCCAGGACCGAGAGATCGAGACGATCCTGGCCAGTGTCAGTACCTTGAAGACGCAAACGCCTTAGCGCTGGATGGGTGCGATCGGAGCCACCTGACGGTGGAAGCTGAGCTTTATGCCGACTGCGACCACGAGGTAGACGAGTCCGTAAGCCACGATCAGAACCTGATCTTGCCAGCCGAGCCGAGCGAAACCGAGCAGATCACGAGTCCACGGGACGTTGATGAGCCCGACCGTCGCGGCGAGGCAGGCACCGAGGGCCAGCAGGAGCGTCAGGCTCGGCCTGGGTTCCTTCCAGAATTTACCCGACGATCTGACCGCGAACAGGATGGTCAGCCCGGTTGAGCCAAGAAAGAGAAACCACTCGGTGCGGACGACGGCAGGGTTGTCCGAGGGCAGCAGCCGGAGCAAGCCGAAGGTGAACAGCGCGTTGACCAGGCCGAGGTACAAGGAGAGCTCGACGATATTTCGAATGCTCCACCGTCGTGGCGTGGCCACATCTTCCACGGACACGTGGTCGGTGACGATCGCGAGCATGGGGACGTCCGACAGGATGTTCAAGAGCAGAACCTGGCTCGGAAGCAATGGGAGAAAGCTGAGCAACAGCGAGGCCACGGCGACGATCATGACGTTGGCAAAGTTGCCCACCATCGTGTAGAGCAGATAGCGATTGATATTCGTAAAGATCGCCCTGCCTTCCTGGAGGCCGTCGACGATGACACCGAGGTCATCGCGCAACAGAATGAGATCGGCGGCGCCCTTTGCCGCGTCGGAGCCGCTGGCAACGGCGATTCCCACGTCCGCTGCGCTGAGCGCTGGCGCATCATTCACGCCGTCGCCGGTTACCGCGACGTGATGGCCATTTGCCTGGAGCGCCCGCACCAGGTGGTATTTATCTTCGGGGACAACATTCGCGAAGATCCGTCCCCGTTCGGCGACCGATCGCACATCGTCTCCATGTAACTGGTCGGCGCTGATGATCTGGTTCGCCGTGAGGGCGAGCCCAATCTCTCCCGCGAGCGCGGCAGCCCTGGCAGGAGCGTCACCGGTGACGATCTTGACCGTCACCGCCATGGCTTCTGCGCGCTCGAGGGCGTCGGCCGCGCCGGGTCGGAGGGGGTCGGTCAGGGCAATGATCCCGAGCAGGACAAGACGGTCATCAGTCGGTGACACCTCGCCCGGATCGACAGCGCGGCTGCCGACGGCGATCACGCGGGCGCCGGCCTGCTGGTATCGGTCCAC
>DASTJZ010000160.1:0-3136 GCA_035716185.1 Candidatus Dormiibacterota bacterium | reverse complement strand
GCGCCATGGAGTGCGTGCCTGACGGCCATTACGAGGCGCTGGCCGTGGCGCCGCTGGCGAGCGGCCGGCTCGACCCGCCGGACATCGCGCTGTTCTATGCGACGCCAGGCGCGATGATCTACTTCATCAACGGCCTGCAGTGGTCGGGCTATAAGCGCTTCGACTGGAGCGTCGTCGGCGAGTCGGCTTGCGCCGATTCCTGGGGGCGGGCGCTCAAGACACGTCAGCCGAGCCTGTCGATACCGTGCTTTGCCGAGCGCCGTTACGGGGGCGTGCTCGACGACGAGATGCTGATGGCGTTACCGCCCGACGATATCTCCAAGGCGATCGCCGGGATGGAGGCGCTCGCCAAGAACGGCTTGCGTTATCCGTTCCCGCAATACGGCATCCAACAGGATGTCCGCGCCGGCATGGCAGTGAGCTATCCCGGCCGAGGAAGCTGACGCCAAGCGGTCCCCGCGTTGCATGGGGCGCCGCGCGTGCTTCGAGACCCGCCCCGGCGGTGCCCGGTCGCTGGGTTCTTGTCTCCGACAGGGG
Organism: Candidatus Dormiibacterota bacterium; assembly: GCA_035716185.1. Taxonomy (GTDB): domain Bacteria; phylum Chloroflexota; class Dormibacteria; order CF-121; family CF-121; genus CF-13. The sequence continues at coordinate 2,599 of DASTJZ010000160.1, read as the reverse complement.
TCATTCCGGGATGGCCCCGGAATGACGGGATCGGAGTATTCCTTCACACGCTCTCAGCACGAAGGTAAGTTGTTTAGGAAAATTCCGCATCCTGAAGCGCCTCGCGAGGCGCGGCCTCGAAGGCTTCAACATTCGCGCGTTCGCGATGAGGAGCTCAGGGTCCCTCCGCGACGATCAGATGGTCGTCGACTGGACTTGCGTGGTTGTGGCGATTCGTAATGACGTTGTTCGGTGGCGGAGGGGGCGGGATTCGAACCCGCGAGACGATTCATCACCGTCTACACACTTTCCAGGCGTGCGCCTTCAACCGCTCGGCCACCCCTCCAATGCCTTGTTCAGATTAGCGAAGCGGCAACGGGCACGCAATGAGGGGGAGGGTTTGGGAGGGGTGAGTCAGCGGCCCGCGACGCTGAACGCGTATGCCTCGGCAAGAGGCGCGCCGTGATCAGTCGCGGTGTCATAGTGGGTCCCAACGAAGCAGCCGGAGCGACCGATGCCTGCAAAGCGCGCCTACGGCATGGACCAAGACTTCTATCCCTGGTCGCCTATTGTTGCTCGCCCCATTCTGCGATGGCCGGAGGGCGCCCGGGTCGCGCTGGCGGTCATCGTCAATCTGGAGCATTGGGACTGGGAGGCGCCGGCCGGTACGCCGGCGGCGGTGAGCCCAATGGGCGGTCCCGAGGGGCTATGGAGCGGCAACCAGCCGCAATTCCCCGATATCGGCGGCTGGGGCAACCACGAATACGGCAATCGGGTGGGGATTTTTCGTATTCTCGCCGTGCTTGATAAATACGGCATCACGCCGACCCTCGCGCTCGACAAGGCGGTGGCCGACCATTACCCGACGCTCGTCGAGGAGGGCCAGAGACGCGGTGCCGAGTTCATCGCGCACGGTCTGTCGCGCCGGCGGATCATCCATATCGCCATGTCTGAAGACGAGGAGCGGCAGTACATCCGCGCCTCGATCGAGGCGGTCGAAAGGGCCGCGGGCAAGCGCCCGTTCGGTTGGTCCGGCCCCGACTTCCAGGAAACGCCGAACACCCCGAACCTGCTCGCCGCAGAAGGCATTCGCTACGTCTGCGACTGGGGCAATGACGAGCAGCCCTATAAGATGACGCCGCGGACCGGGGAGCTCTATTCGCTCGGCGTACATGCGTACCTCGACGACAATTACATCCACCTCCACGGCCGCCGCACCATCAACGAGGTCAGTCTGCTGTGGCGCGAGTGGTTCGATGGTCTGTACGCCGACGGCGCGACCGCCGGACGCCTGATGGTGCTCCATCTGCATCCTTGGATCATGGGCCAGCCGTGGCGCATCCGCCATCTCGATGAGGTGCTTGGCCACATCTGCGCTCACCGGGGCGTGTGGAAGGCCACCGGCAGCGAGATAATCGACTGGTTCAAGGCGCAGTCAGCCGGATGAGCAGGCCCCACACCAGCCCCCCGCCTGCGGGGAGGGAGAATGACGCCGCGCTGTCTCCTCCCCCGCAAGCGGGGGAGGATTAGGGTGGGGGTGCGGCCTATCGGACTTCAAAGGGAGACGACACGATGACCCTGCCGCCCGGCCGTTTCGACTACGCTCCCATCAATGACCGTCCGATCATCAAATGGCCGGACGACGCGCGCGTCGCATTCTGGGTCGCCCCGAATATGGAGTTCTTCGAATACCTGCCGGAGAGCCGGCCGGCACAACCGGACATCCCGCACTACTCGCGAATGGACTATGGCAACCGGGTCGGTTTCTGGCGCATGCTCGACGTGCTGAACAAGAACCACGTTCGCGCGTGCTGCTGTCTTAATTTGGAGATTCTGGATCACTTTCCCGAAATAAAAGATGCAATGATCGGCAGCAACTGGGACTATATGGCGCATGGCCTCTACAACAGCCGGCCGATCTATGACTACACCGAAGATCAGGAGCGGGCATACTGGCAGGACTTCATCACCCATTTGCAGGAGATGACCGGCAAACGCCTGAAGGGACGGCTCGGCGGCGGCGCCGGATACACTGTTAGGACCGACGATTTGATGGCCGAGGCTGGCTGCCTCTATCACACGTCATGGATCATCGACGATCAGCCCTGGCCGATCAACGTACGAGGCGGCCAGAAGTTTATCTACGTTCCTTATACCGGCCAAACAAACGATGCAGGCATGTTGGCGTGGAATCGTGAGGCTGATTACTTTCAGCAGATGATCAAAGATCAATTCGACACGCTCTATCGCGAAGGTGCGGAAAGTGGGCGCGTGATGTGTCTGGCGCTGCATCCGCACAATATCGGGCGTCCTAATGCCGCCAAGCATCTCGACGAGGCTCTGCGATACATTCTCGGCCACGAAGGCGTCTGGAACACCACGGCGGACGAAATTGCCGACTATTATATGGCCAACTGCTACGACCGAGTATCGTCCTGGATCGCTGATCGCAGGCCCCCTCGGCTCTCGGATCAGCCTTGTTAGGCTGTTCGGTGCCGGTGGGCCGTCAGTGGATGCGAGTGGTCGTGTTCGGCATAGTGCTGGCGCAATAGATCCTTGCCGTAATCGTTGCCGTTCGGCGTGCGGACCACCGTGTGGATGTGGTCGCGCGACGGCGTGT
>DASTJZ010000159.1:0-3212 GCA_035716185.1 Candidatus Dormiibacterota bacterium | reverse complement strand
GGGTGGCCGTGAACCGCGATCTGGGCAGCCGGCAAGAGGTAGTAGTCGATGTCGTTCGGGGGCGACGTCCAGATCGCGCCGCCGATCGCCCAGGCCAGGACATAAACAATGACAAGCGCGCCAATCGCTGCTCGTCGCAGTGCGTCAGCGCTCATGGAAATCACTCAGGCAAACTTCACCGCACGGCCAGGCGGATGGCCGCCGCCACCGCCTCCGCGGCGAGGACGCCGAGGACATCGAGGTTGGCTGCCGGAGCACCCGCTGGCGGCGGGGCGGCCACGGCGAAGACGACGTCGCCGTCATATCGGGTATGCGCCGGTCGGATCGCCTTGGTGATGCCGTCGGAGCCACGCGCCGCCAGGAAACGGACCTGGCTCTTGTCCAGGGCCGCGTTGGTGGTCACCACGGCCAGCACGGTGTTGCTCACCGCGGCGGTCTCGGTGGGCGCCGGTGGCGGCCGAAACGTCGGGTTGGGCGCCGTCGTGCCGGCCAGCCCCGTCCCGTCCTCGGCGATGACATCACCCAAGGCGTTGACGACGGCCAGCGCCGCCAGGCTGAGCCCATCGCGTTCGATCACTGACAAACCCAGGCCGCCCGGCGAGCGGAATTCGCGACCCGCCCACTTGCCGACCGTTGCTCCGCTACCGGCGCCAACCCTGCCGACGCGAACAGGCTCCTCGACCGCGGCCTCGCAGGCGGCGTAACCCGCCGCGCGATCCGGCCGCCCGTGATCCCGGGATGCGCCGATGTCGAAGATGACGGCGGCGGGCACCACTGGAATGGTGGCGATTTCCGTGTGGTAGCCGATGCCTTGTTCCTCGAGCCAGGCCATCGCCCCGTCGGCGGCGGCCAGGCCGAAGGCGCTGCCGCCGGTCAGTAGGATGCCGTGGACTTCGGTGGCGCGTCGCTCCAGGTCGAGCGAGGCGAGCTCACGCGAGCCAGGGGATGATCCGCGCAGATCATAGGAGCAGACGTTGCGAGCTGGAGGGAGGATCACCGTACAGCCGGTTTCGCCGGCGGCATGGGTGTAGTGACCCACGCGAAAGCCTGGCGAGAGCCTGTCGCCCACCCGCTTACCGTACATACTCTGTTGAGGGAGAATCTGACAGGGGAAGGAGGATAGGTTGCTCAGCCATATCGTCAACCGCTTCATCGAACGGCAGGGCTGGCTGGAGCCGGTCGCGGATTTCAGCCAGAAACTTGTGGGCGGCACCTACAAGCTCATGGGCGGGGCCGGCCGGCCGCTCAGGACGTTTGTCCACGGGACCTGGCTCGGTCATCCGTTGCACCCGGTCATCACCGACATTCCGCTTGGTGCCTGGACGCTGGCTGTCCTTTTCGACATCATCTATCTCTTCAAACGGACACCCGCATGGAGCACTCCGGCTGACCTGACGATCTTCGTCGGAGTCCTGGCGGCACTCGGGGCGGCAGTCACGGGCTACACCGACTGGAACGACACCTTCGGTCGCGAGCGACGGGTGGGCATCGCGCATGGCCTGACCAACACGCTGGTGCTCGTCCTCTACATCATCTCGTTGCTCGTCCGCGTTACCGGCGGCAGTCGCGGCCTAGCCATCGTGATCGCGCTCATCGGCTACCTCCTCGTCATATCAGCTGCCTACCTGGGCGGCGAAATGGTCTTCTCGATCGGCACCGGGGTGAACCACCACGCCTGGCAGCACCCGCCGGAGAAGTTCACCCGGGTGATGCTCGAGGGGCAGTTGCACGACGGCACCCTGGTTCGAGGGATGGCCGGTGACACGCCCATCCTTCTCTACAAAAAGGGCGAGAAGATCTGCGCCATCAGCGAAACCTGTTCGCATGCCGGCGGACCCCTCGAGGAGGGTGAGATCGTCGGCGACCAGGTCCAGTGTCCATGGCACGGCTCGCGCTTCGATCTCTGCACCGGCCAGGTCCGCGGTGGCCCGGCGACGATCAGTCAGGTCCGCTACGAGGCCCGAATGCAGAACGGCCAGATCGAAGTGCGCCGCTCAGCCGACACCTTCCAGCCCAACTGATGGCCAGGTCCGAGCTCGAACCAAGTGTTGGCCACCTCCGCGATGAGGACGACGAGGGCCGCGATTGGGAGCACGTTCGCCCTCGGCAAATCAGGGAAGCCGACTGGACCCGTTTCGAGGGATACATGAGCGAGATCCTGGCGGCCATGGGCATGCCGCTCGATACGCCGGGAACGGCCAGGACTCCGATGCGCTACCTGCGGGCCGTCTTCGATTCGACGGAGGGCTATGAAGGAGACGCCAAGCTGGTCACGGCCTTTCCGACCGAATGCCACGGTGGTCCTGACTGCGAGATCAGCCAGGTCGTCGAGGGTCCCATACCGTTTTATGCCCTGTGCGAGCATCACGCCTTTCCCTTTTTCGGCGACGCCTACGTGGGCTACGTCGCGCACGAGCACATCATCGGCATCTCCAAGCTGACCAGGCTGGTGCGGCTCTTCGCACGGCGGTTCACGGTCCAGGAGCGCATTGGCAGAGAGATCACCGAATCGATCTCGCGCGTCCTGCAGGCGCACGGCGTCGCCGTTTATCTCGAGGCCATTCATCTGTGCACACAGATGCGCGGAGTCCGCGAGTCGGAATCGACCACGAGGACAACCTTCTGGCGCGGCACCTACGAATCGAATCCGGAACTTCGGGAAGAATTCCTGAAGATGGCCCGCCCCGGTTCCGGGGACGGTCATACCCTCTGAAGCCGCTGGTCTGCCTCTACGAGGCGCCAAACCTCCCGACCATTCCGCTGCCGCCCGGCCTTTCCGAGAAGTACGGTGGACAGCTCGCCATTCCCGACGGCGCGGTTTACGCCAACTTCGTCAGCTCGATCGATGGAATTGCCGCGCTCGAGGGCGGTCGTGCCGCGTCGGGTGGGATCATCAGCGGGCGCAACCAGGCCGATCGCTTCGTGATGGCACTGCTGCGCGCCTTTGCCGAGGCCGTGGTCGTCGGCGCTGGGACGGTGCGGGCCGAAGGCCGCGCTGCCATGTGGACGCCCGGCTTCGTGTTCCCGGCCGCGGCCGATGATTTTCGCGCGCTCCGGCATTCCCTGAAACGAGCGCCCGAGCCGCGGCTGGTGATCATTACAGCACGCGGCAACCTGAATCCATCCGCGCGGGCGCTTCTGGAAGGAGCGCTTGTCCTCACGACCGAGGTGGGCGCGGCAGGCCTGAAGAACAGCCTGCCCGCGTCGACCGA
>DASTJZ010000158.1:0-31451 GCA_035716185.1 Candidatus Dormiibacterota bacterium | reverse complement strand
CGACGGCCCCCGCGGATAACGGAAATAGCGCGGCCGCGATGCACAGCGCGGGCATCAGGTAGAGCAGCAGCCGCCGGCGCCTCACGTTCACGACAGTGTACTCAGCGTCATCGGTGAAACCACCACCAGCGGCCCGCCGGTTCACGCTCGCCGTTGACCTCCTGGGCCGTCCGGCGGGCGTCGTGCATCGCGTCGTACCAGAGCAGGAACCCTGCCAGGAAGGTGGTCATGAAAAGGACCAGGGAGATGATTTCCAGAAGCAGACCCAGCGGCGCAGATCCAGCTGTCCCCGACTCGGAACCGCCCGAAATCCGTTGACCAACTTCCATCCCGGCGGGCGCGATGATGTACCGCTTCTCGCCATTGGGGAAGGTTAACTGTGCGATCCGCGTGTTCCGGTCGCGGTCGGCGTTGATGGCCGTGACGGTTGCCGGACCGACAGCGCCAGCGCTTGTTTCTCCGGCGGCGAGGAGTTGAGAGGTTGCTCCGGGAATGTTGAGCGTGACCACCAACAGGGCGATGACGCCGACGAAAAAGACTGCCGCCCTCTTCGGTTGCCGGTTGTAGACCTGGCCCAAGCCGGGAACGATGGAGAGCCAGGTCGCCATTCGCACATGGCGCTTCTTTCCCTCCCCGGCTTGTGGGGCAGCGTGGGGTGGGGCCCCTTCGCGGGGCGGCGTGGCGACGGATGCGAGCTTTGGCTGAAGCACGCGACGTTATCGCTGGAACATCCGGTAGCAGTAGTAGGCCACCAGCAGGATGCTGCACACCGCCCAGATCAGGACGAACAGGAAGTCACCCGGCCCCGGGTCGCGGCTCAGGTTGATCAGCTCGACGAGCGCAGGCACCATCAGCCGCCTGCCTTGTGGGCCTTGGTGACGTCGAGCAGGTTTTCGGAGATGATCACCAGCGCGGTGAACCCCGCCAGGATGGCGAACGCCACGATGGTGCCGATCCAGTTCTTGAGCTGCTGCCGTCTCATGGCAGGCTCGCGTACTGCTGCCACAGCCGGATCCAGTGGACGAGCAGATTCACGTTCTGGTCGACGGGCGCCGGCAATAACTTCTGCACGCCCCAGGGCGGCATGATCGTGCCCAGGTGCTCTTCCCCGGTGTTCCCCAGATAGATGCATCGATAGTAGTAGTCGTCGCTGAAGAAGCCCAGCCGGTTCTGATCGTTGAGCGGTGGGCCTTTCCCGCCCTCGCCCGTTGACCCGTGACACTGCGCGCAGTTCGCCTCGTAGAGCTGCGGCGCCTTGTCGTAGACGCCAAACGGATTCGGCACCAGGTTCGCATGTGCCCCATCCTGTGTGGTGGCCTGCCGGTTGCCGTTGTGGCAGATGATGCAGCCGGTCTCGTCGATGCCGAGTCCCTTGTACTGGCTGGGGATGAAGCCGGTCAGTTGGGCGACCACCGGCTTGTTCGTGCTGGGATCGGTGACGACCCTACCGTTCGCGTCCAGCACGTAATACGGTTGCCCGCCCTGGATGTTGCAGTTCGCCGCGGTCAGCGTCGGGGCACTGACGGCCGTTCCCGGCGATGCCGACGGTGACGCGGACGCGGACGCCGACGCCGACGCAGACGCAGCCGCGCCCGGTGCCGCCGACGATGTCGGAGCTGCCGATGCGGAAGACTTTGCCGACGCGCTGGCCGAAGCTTTCGCCGAGGCCGACGGGCTGGCGCTCGGCGAGGCGCTCGCGGCTGCCGCGGGCGCCGCCCGGCAGAGCAGCGTGTCCTGTCCGTACTTCGCAAACACCGCATCGTTGATGATCGCCGGATGATTGGGGCCCAACCGGGAAGCGGCTTCCTGGGGACCGATCTTCAGGATGTCGGGCACGTGGCAGGTGATGCAGCGCTCCACCACGAACTGGTTGTTGACCTTGACCTTCGGGAAGAGCTGCTGCACCTGGATCGGGAAATCCTGTCCGTATTTCTGCGCGTAGCTCTCCTGGATCGGGGCCCAGGGCCGGTTGAAGTCCTGGTAGAAGGCAAAGAAAAGCAGGGCCAAAAAGAGCACGCTCACCACCAGAAAGGCGCGCCCTAGCACGGATTCCCGCCGCAGGTCGGTGGGTTGCCGAGCACCCAGCCCCAGTTCCAGATGAACTCGTGGCCCCGGAAGAAGACGCCGATCAGGACCAGCGCCACCACGATCGTCACGTAGAGCGCGAACAGGATGATCGCCACTTTGCGCTCGGACGGGCGCCGGCTCGGGTTGCGATCCAGGTAGGGCACCAGGATCATCAGCACGATGACGAAGGTCGGAAACGCCACCCCCGCCATCAGCGGCGGGAAGCGAGAGAGCAGCTCCTGCAATCCGAGGAAGTACCAGGGCGCCTTCGATGGGTTCGGCGTCACACCCGGGTTCGCCTGCCCCAGCAAGGGCGCCGGGATGAACGAGACCACGATCAAGAAGACGGTGGCCGCGACCGAGACGATGAACTCTTTGAAGACGAATTCGGGGAAGGAGACGACCATCTCGTCGTCGCTGTCGTCGCGCAGCGACGTCGGCGCTTCGACGACGGTGCGCCGCTGCGCCGTGACCCGATCACGGGCGGCGATCCGGTCGCGGGCCTCGGTAGCCATGGCTTAGCTAGAGGCCTCCGCTGAAGCCGTCTTTTCGCACCCGCCAGAAATGGACCACCATCAGCAGGAAGCCGACCAGCGGAAGCCCGACGACGTGCATCACATAGAAGCGCAGCAGTGTGGCGTCGCCGACGGCGCGTCCACCCAGCAGCAAATAGCGGGTGTAGGGACCGCCGATCGGCGCGTACTTCGCCATGTTGGTACCGACGGTGACCGCCCAGATGGAAAGCTGATCCCAGGGCAACAGGTATCCGGTGAAGCTCAGGAGCAGGGTGATGAGCAGCAGGGTCGTGCCGATCGCCCAGTTGAATTCGCGCGGCTTCTTGTAGGCGCCGGTCAAAAAGACGCGGGCCATGTGCAGCCAGACCGTGATCACCATCGCGTGCGCCGCCCAGCGATGCATGTTGCGGATGAATCCGCCGAAGGTCACCACAAACTGGAGATCACGCATGTCCTGGTAGGCGTGCTGCGTCGAGGGCACGTAATAGAACATCAGGAAGAGCCCGGTGACGGTCAGCACGATAAACAGGAAGAAGGAGAGCCCGCCCAGGCAGAGGGTATAGGACATGCGGATCCAGGAGCGGCGAACCCGCACCGGATGGATGTGTAGCACGAAGTTGGTCAGCGCGGTCCGGGCGGCGATCTTGTCGGTCAGCGGCAACCCGTGACGGAAGAGGGACGTCGTCATCTGGGCCATCACGGAATAGAGCTCGTCGAGGGCGCCTCGGATGACCTTCATGAACCCTCCTTCCCTATTCCGCTAAACCTTCAACCGGAACTTGTGATCCACGACGATGGAGCGATCGATCAACAGCTTGCCGTCTTTGGCGAGTTCGACGTGGACCCGGTCCATTGGGCGTGGGGCGGGCCCATAGAAATTATCGGCGTCCCGGAAGTAGCGGCTGCCATGGCAGGGACACTTGAACCCCGGCAGCGCCGGGTCCGCCTTGCTCGCTTGCTGTCCGGTATCGGGGTCCTTCGAGATCTGGGCGCCAGAGGCCACCAGGTCGCTGGTGACGTCGGGAAAGTACCGCGGGGTGCAGCCCAGGTGAGTGCAGATCAGGCTGATGGCGTAAAAGCCGTCGGGGTCGCGGTTGATCACCACCCGCTTGTCGATGATGACATTCGTCGACCCGACCGGGTAGGAACTGGGCGCGTCGGCCTTGAAAGCCGGCGGATCTTCGTAGGTGGCGTTCGGCTGGATGAACTTGACGCTCTGATAGAGCGCAATCAGCGACGCAACGGTGAAGCCGACCCAGCCGGCAATGGCCAGGAAGCTGCGACGACTGATCTCGCGGCTGTCCTCGATGAGGCGCCGAAAATCGGAAGCCATTAGACGAAAGCGTTGTGGGCCGGCGGGGTCAACACCGTCGCAAAGACGATCGTCGACGCCATGATGATGATGAACAAAGCGGAAACCAGGAGGCAGCCGAAGTCCGCCTTGATTGCCTCCAGCACGCCGCGCACGTCGTCGAGGATAACAAAGGCCCGCCGCAACGAAACATCGGGTCTTCGCCCGACCCGCGGGTAACCGGCCCCTGGCGCCGTCAGGCGCTTTTCAGCTCGGCGGCGGGCGGCACCGAGCTGGGAATTGCCTCCAGGGCCTGTCGCTTGCGCACGTACTCGTGGACCAGCGACACGACAGTCGCGTGGCTCCAGGTCAGCGGCGAGACGGACAGCGGCGCCTTCGAGTAAGGATCGAGCTGCTCGGCCAGGATGCCGCTGGGCAGCGCGGCGCCCGCCACCCACTCGAGGATGTCGCGTGCCGGCTCCAGCTCCTCGATCGACTTCGCCTGGCTGACGACCCATTGCCCGTACCACATGGTGCAGATAAACCACGGATTGCCCGGCACGTTCGAGATATCCTGGCTGACCTGGTAGTACCAGTCGTTCTCGTAGCGCGCGATACCGCCCACGGACGTCTTGCACCAGAGCCGGTCGTAGACCGCTCGCATGGTGCTGACGATCTGGGGGTCGTCGGCCGCAAACATGCCGAAGTACCACAGCCCATAGACGCTGGAATCGATGGTCAGGTCGCGAGCCGTCGTCCCGTCCGGCCGGACGTAGATCCGCCGGATGAATCGATTGAGCTCGGGGTCGAAGAGAAATTTCTTGACACCCTCGCGCATGCCGTCGGCAACCGAACGGTAGCGGTCCGCGTTCTTCGTCTCGCCGTAAAGCCGGGCGAAGTTGGCGGCGGCGCGCAAGCCGGCCCAGACGGCGGCCACCGTGAAGCTCATCACCCCGCGCCGCTCCTCCCACAGGTCGTAGCTCGGCTCGGGCAGCCCGGTCACCGGATCGACGTAGCTGGCGAGAAAGTCGGCCGAGAGAATGATCAGCGGCCGGTAATAGGCCTTGAAGAATTCGAAGTCGCGATGGCGGTCGTAATGCTGCCAGAGCGAGAAGAGCACCAGGCCGGTTTCGTCTTCCTGGATCGGATACTGCGGCTTCCCCGTCTGGTCGACCCACGGGTGCCAGCTGCTCCCCGGGTCGCCCGCCGGCGTGTACTTGTGCCGGAAATAGCCTTCCCTGGTCACGATCCGGGCGCAGAGCTCAAAGAAGCGCCGGGGCAGGTCGACGTAGCCGGCCTGGTCCATGGCGTAGACGGCGAGGGCCGCGTCGCGCGGCCACATATAGCTATAGGTATCGCGGGCGAACTTGACGATGTCGGAGTCGTTCGCCGCCAGCACCGCGCCACCCGCGTCGACCTGGGTTCGGACCACCAGCAGGCAGCGGCGGTAGAGCTCCGTCACGCGCGGCGAGAGGTCGGCAAACTCGCGGTCTTCCTTGTTGACCCAGGCCGTCCAGTAGGAGCGGGTGCGCTCCAAAAACGCTTCCGGTCCGCGCAGGGTGATGGTGTCCGACACGGTCTGGAGCTCGGCAAAGTTCCTGGCGGCGATCAGCCACTGATAGGCCGTCACGGTCTGTCCCTGATCGAGCCGGCCGAGCTTGAGGGCGAGGGTCATGTCGACCGATCCCTGCTCGATCGGATTGTTGCCCAGCTCGCCGTCCTCCGCATCGCGCCAGGTCCCCTGGGCCCCCCCAACATCTTTCTTGCCACAGGCGTAGCCGTCCAGGCCGATCCGGTCCGAGACCTGGCCGCAGGCCGCGAAGCAGCGCTGGCCTTTGTAGGCGACCAGGCCTTTGACCGCCGGGTAATACATGACCGTATCGCCGACGTCGGTGCCGTAGATGTCCCAGTCGTAGTGGAAGAACAGGCGAACCTCGCGGGCGGTGCCCTCGTTCACCACCCGAACGCGGCGAAACAAGGCGTCGCGGCCGAGGTCGACGGCATCGTTGAACCGCAGGCTGACGGCGAGCTCCGGGTGGCTCAGGCTGACGTCGGTCACCTGCGTGTCGGCCATATAGACGAGGTTGCGTGACCAGGCAGGATCATCCAGCCAGGCGAACCGTCCATCGATCCAGATGCCGAAGCGGCAGGGCCCGCCGCTGGTGTGGTTCTCCTGGCCGATCCGCGGGTAATAGATGTCGCGCAGCTCGTAGTTGTGGTCGAAGTTGACCAGCAGGTTCCCGTTGCCGATCGGCAGATCTCGCGACACCGTGCGCCATTATGGCCTGCCCGGGGTCGGGCCGCTGACACGGGATTGTTAGGCTGGCGGCAGATGGCCCTGGGGACACGCTCGGAGCGGCTATCGGTCAGCTCGCGCAAGCGGGCGGACGTGGTCGACATCACGGAACGGGTGCGGGCGGTCGTCAGTCAGAGCGGGGTGGACACCGGCCTCTGCCAGGTTTATGTTCCACACACGACCGCCGGGGTGTTCATCAACGAGAACGCCGATCCGGACGTGATGGAGGATTTCCTCAGCACGCTCGATCGACTCGTGCCCTGGGAGAACGATTACCGGCACGCGGAGGGTAATGCCGCCGCCCACATCAAGTCGTCGCTGATTGGCACCTCGCAATCGGTCCCGGTTCACGAGGGCAAGCTCGCCCTGGGAAGGTGGCAGGGAATCTACTTTGCCGAGTTCGACGGTCCACGCGAGCGCCATTTCCAGGTGACGGTCCTGGGATAAAAACAGAGAGCCGCTCCAGGGGGCGGCTCTCTGGTCAGGTTTGGCCTCGGCCTATTTCTTGCCGGCGGTCTCCAGCTGGCGCGGCTCGCTGTTGGTGCTGGTCCCACCACTGATCGGGATCTTGACCGACTTCGGCTTTGCCGGCTGCGCCTTCGGGACGGTCAGCGTCAGGACGCCATTCATAAATTGCGCCCTGGCCTGGTCGCCGAGGGCATCCTCGGGGAGTGTGACCTGGCGGCTGAACTTACCGTAGAAATTCTCGCGCAGCCAGTAGTTCTCGGTCCTGGCATCTGCGGGCGGCTTGATCTCACCCTTGATGTTGATCTGCCCGCCGTCGAAGGTGACGTCGACCGTGCTGGGGTCCACGCCCGGGACCGCCGCGCGGATCACCCACTCCTTGTCCGTCTGATAGACGTCGAGCGGAAGGTAGCCTTCCCCCACCGCGCCGACCGTTCGTGACGGGCCGCTAACGCCGAAGCTGTCACTGAACAAGCGATCCATCGCGTTGTGCAGCGACATCAGATCACCAAGCGGACTCCAACGAATTACGCTGCTCATGGCACGACCTCCTTGGTCATGTGGTGATTTTTCGCTGGCTCATATACCCCGCCGGCCGGCCGGGCTAAACAGGAAAATCTGCCGTAACCGTCGGTGACGGGCCGTAACCAGCCCGCAGAACCCGGTATATACTGTCAAGACTCTTTAGCCGGGGAGACGCATGCTTACCAGCATCAAGTCGGTCGGCAGCCATGTTCCGTCCGGCATCCTGACCAATGCCGACCTCGAAAAGATGGTCGAAACGTCCGACACCTGGATACGCGAACGCACCGGCATCGTCGAGCGTCGCATCGCGGCCGTGAACGAGAGCGCCACGGATCTTGCTGCGGACGCCGCCAAAGACGCGCTGCTCGCCGGCGGCTTTCGCCCCGAGGACACCGACCTCATCGTGTGCAGCACCTCGACCCCCGACTCGATGTACCCGTCGGTCGCTTCTCGGGTGCAAGAACGACTCGGGGCCCGCGGCCCGGCCTTCGACGTCCAGGCCGCCTGCACCGGGTTTCTCTACGCGCTCAGCGTTGCCGATCGCTTTGTCAGCGGCGGTAGCGCCAGGCAGGCGATCGTGATCGGCACGGAGACGCTCACCAAGATCATCAATTTCCGCGACCGCGGTACCTGCGTCGTCTTCGGCGACGGCGCGGGCGCGGTGGTGCTCGGTCCGGGGGCGAACGGGGCCGGCATCAAGTCGTGCGTGCTCGGCTCCGATGGTTCGGGCGGTGACTTGATCTACGTCGCGCCCGGCGCCGACGGACCGGAAGGCCCGGGACGCCCCGAGATCCGGATGGACGGGAGGAAAGTCTTTCGCTTCGCCACGGAGATCCTGGCGCAGGCCACGCTGCAGGCGCTCGAGAAAGCGAACGTCCGTCTCGAAGACGTTCGGTTGATCGTGCCCCACCAGGCGAACGCACGCATCATCGAGGCCGCGGCGAAGCGGCTGGGTGTGGACGGCGACGTCATGGTGAACAACATCGCCAACTACGGCAATACGAGCACCGCCTCGATCCCGCTGGCGCTCAAAGAAGCGGTCGGCGCGGGTCGGCTTCGCCGTGGCGACCAGCTGGTCCTCGTCGGATTCGGTGCCGGGTTGACCTGGGGAGCTTGCGTGATCGAGTGGGAAGGCGCGCCCGTCAGGGTCGCGGCCTGATCCGTGTTCCGCCCCAAAACCCGATACGTTGCGTTGCCGTCGCCACGAGCGGGCGTGGGCGAGGAAGTCGATCGGCTGACCTGCCCCAAATGCGATACCTCGCTGGAGCCGGCCCGGTTGGCGGCAGCGCTGCGTGTCTGCTATCGCTGTGGCTATCATTTCCGGCTGCGCGCATCGGAACGCATCGCCATGCTGGTCGAGCCCGGGTCGTTTCAAGAAGAGGACCACGGCATCACCGCCACGGACCGGCTGGGCTTTAAGGACTCGCAGCCCTACAAGAAGCGCATCGAACAGAGCCGCGCCACCACCGGCGTCAATGAAGCCGTCACCTGGGGCCAGGCGGTGCTGGCCGGGCACCCGCTGGTGATGATCTGCTTCGACTTCGCCTTCATGGGCGGGAGCATGGGGGCAGCCACCGGCGAGAAGATCACCAACGGCATCGAGCGCGCGCTCGACCGCCGGCTCCCTCTGCTGATCATTTCGGCGTCGGGCGGGGCGCGGATGCAGGAAGGGATGCTGTCGCTGATGCAGCTGGCCAAGACCTCCGCCGCCATCGGCCGGTTGGCCGCCGCCGGCGTGCCGTTTATTTCGCTGCTGACCGACCCAACGATGGGCGGTGTCACGGCCAGCTTCGCCACGCTGGCCGATGTCATCCTGGCCGAGCCAGGGGCCATGATCGGCTTCGCCGGCGCCCGCGTCATTCAGCAGGCGACCTACGAGACCCTGCCGGAAGGCTTTCAGACGTCGGAATTTCTATGGCAGCACGGCATGATCGACCTGGTTGTGCCGCGCCCCGAGCTGCCCGCGGTTCTACGCCAGCTGCTGGATCTCTATGCCAGAAATGGGACGGGGACTGGTTTCGAGCTGCAGCGCGAGGCGAAGGCCGCGACCCCGATCCAGCCCGTTCGCAAGTGAGCGAAAACAACGGTTCGGTCGCGGCTGCCACCTGGGAGCAGGTCGAGCTCGCCCGCCATCCCGATCGTCCCTACGCGCTGGACTACATCCACGCCATCTTCAGCAATTTCTTCGAGCTCCACGGCGACCGGGTGTTTGGCGACGACCACGCCATCATCGGCGGTCCGGCAACCTTCGAATCGCGCACGGTGATGCTGATCGCCCAACAGAAAGGACGGACGACGGCCGAACGCGCGATGCGGAACTTCGGCATGGCCAATCCAGAGGGATATCGCAAGGCGCTCCGACTGATTCGCCAGGCCGAGCGCTTTCAATTTCCCATCGTTGCCCTGGTGGACACCTCCGGCGCGTTTCCCGGCGCGGGAGCCGAGGAACGCGGCATCGCCTGGGCCATCGCTGAGGATCTGGCCGCGCTCGCCCAGGTGCGTGTGCCGATCGTGACGCTCGTGATCGGGGAGGGCGGCAGTGGCGGCGCCCTCGGGATCGGCGTGGGCGATCGGCTGCTGATGATGGAGCACGCGATCTACAGCGTGGCCATGCCGGAAGCCTGCGCCTCCATCCTGTGGCGCGACATCGCGCGCAAGGTCGAAGCCGCCGAGGCGCTCAAGCTGACCGCCGCCGACCTGCAGGGGCTGGGGCTGGTCGATGAGATCGTTCCCGAGCCACCCGGTGGGGCGCACACGGATTACGGCGTCGCCGCCGATGCCGCCGGGGCGGCCCTGCATCGCCACCTCGACGCGCTGGAGGCGCTCAATATCGATCGGCTGGTCGAAGAGCGCTACCAGCGATACCGCACGATCGGCCAGTAAGCGCGCTGACGAGTTGCAGTTAGGCCGCTAACATCTTCGCGTGGCTCAGCAGGCTGTAACCGAGGCGCCCATCCGCCGCCGTGAGCGGCTGGATCCATCGGTCTTCCGGCTCCCGGTCGAGCGCATTCGCGAGGGCTACTACAGCGACGTCTATTTCAACCGGACCGTCGACGTCCTGCACGCCGACCGGCAGCATCCCCAGGTGCTGATGCAGGTGTTTCAGAAAAAGCACGCCGTCATCGGGGGCATGGACGAGGCGATCGCCATCTTGAAGTTGTGCTCCGATGACTTCTCGCAGTTGCGGGTGCACGCGCTCTATGACGGGGACGAGACCGTGCCCTGGGAAACGGCGATGACGATCGAGGGCGATTACTCGCTCTTCGCGCGCCTGGAGACCGTCTATCTCGGCGTCCTGGCCCGGCGGACCAAGGTGGCGACGAACGTGCGCCGGGTCGTGGAAGCCGCGAGAGGCAAGCAGATCATTTTCTTCCCGGCGCGGCACGACCACCACCTCGTGCAAACCGGAGACGGCTACGCGGCGCACGTGTCCGGCGCGATCGGGGTGTCGACCGACGCGCAGGCGTCCTGGTGGGGCGGGAAGGGCGTCGGCACCGTACCCCATGCGTTGATCGCCGCCTACAAGGGCGACACCGTGCTGGCGGCTCAGAAGTACGCCGAGTACGTCGACCCCAGCGTGAACCTGGTCGTGTTGGTGGACTTCGAGAATGACAGCGTGCGCACCTCGCTCGAGCTGGCGCGGGCGTTGGGCCATCGGCTTTGGGGCGTACGCCTGGACACCTCGGAAACGATGGTCGACGTCAGCATCCAGAAACTGATGGGGGACTTCGACCCACGCGGCGTCAACCCGCAGCTCTGCCAGCTCGTCCGCCGGGCGCTCGATCGCGAGGGCTTCGAGCACGTGAAGATCGTGGTCAGCGGCGGTTTCAACGTCGAGAAGATCGACCACTTCGAACGCGGCAAGGTCCCGGTCGACGCCTACGGCGTGGGCAGCGCGTTTTTCGAGGGAAACTTCGACTTCACCGCCGACGTGGTGATGGTCGAAGGCCACCCCTGCGCCAAAGTCGGGCGTCGGTACCGGCCGAACCCGCGCCTCGAACTCGTGAGCTAGTGCCGGACGTCACTATCGTCGTCGACGTCGAGAACGGTTTCTGCAAGTTCGGAAACCTGGCGTCGCCCCGCTGCGACGCCGTGATCCCGGACGTCAAGCGCGTCATCGAGGCCCGGATCAAGGCCGGCGATCAGATCTTTTTCACGGCCGATACCCACGATCCCAACGACCGCGAGTTCGAGATTTTTCCGGTTCATTGCGTGCGGGGAACACCAGAAGCGGACGTCGTGCCGGAGTTGCAGCCGTTCTTGAACGATGCCACGCTGATCCGCAAGCGGCGCTACTCGGCTTTCTTCGAGACCGATCTCGAGTCGCGACTGAAGGCGGCCAGGCCCAATCAGGTCACCGTAGTGGGCGTTTGCACCGACATCTGCGTGATGCACACCGTGGCCGACCTGCGGAACCGCGATTACCGCGTTGTCGTGCCCGCGGATGCCGTCGCCACTTTTGACACACCCGGCCACCCCGGTGACGAGGTCCAGCGCTGGTCCCTGGCGCATATCCAGGGCGTGCTCGGTGCAACCGTCGAACGCTGAGTTAAGTCTTGAGCCTGGTTCGGGACTGTACCGCCCAACCGAGGAGAAAGATCCCTAATACGACGATCATGGCGGCGCCGGGGTAGTCCGCGATTCGCTCCGTCACACCGATCGGGAGACCCACTCCCCCAGACAGGAGGAGGCCGAAACCGACCAAACCCACAATGCCGGCGACCAGCGCCATGCCCCCAAGCCAGCGCGCGGCACCTACCACCGCCATCCCGAGAAGGATCATCGCCAGGTTCAGACTGATGAGGCCGCCGACGGCGCCAAAGGTGTGAAGAGCCGGGCGTAAATTTTCCGGATTCGCTCCGGCGTAAGCCAGGCACCAGCCGGCGAACGCCAATACGACTTTGCCAGCCACGCTCGGGCCCCCGCTCGGCCAGGCGCGCCATGTCGCGACCGCGCCCGCCCAATGCAGCAGGCCGACAGCGATAAACGTCGCATTCATGAACGTATGCAATGGCGAACAGATGTCCGGGCCGCACGCCGTGTTTCCCAGGTCGCTGATCAGATTGGTCTGCAGACTGTAGGGCCTGGCGAACGCCAGTTGGACGATTGCCTGGTCCAGAAAGAAGACGACCGATAAGGCCCAGCAGGCCGCGCCGAAGACGACCGTCCGGGTGACGGTGACCGGGAATTGGATCACGCCCCCGGACTATAACCGTCCGGCCTTAATTTAGCCCGCCGATATAATATAACCCGCCATTCCAAACAGGCCATACCCGGACAGCGCGCCTGTCCCCTTGCGTTTGAACTAGTGTGATGACGGCAGCCCCCGGTTCGTTCTGCCCGAATTGCGGCCACGCCTTCAAGCCGGATAGCCGGTTTTGCGCGCAGTGTGGCGCGACGCTGGAGCGCAGATCCAGAAGGCCGCCGTTCAAGCCGTGGATGGTGATTCCCGCCAGCATGCTGGCGATCCTGCTTGTCGTCCTACCCGGCGTCCTCTACGTCTGGGCCGGGCTGCCGTCGACGGCCAACCTGAGCACGGCCCGGCTTCCCCTGTCGACGCGCATCTACGACCGGACCGGCACGGTCCTGCTGGCCGAGATCCACCAGGGATCAGAGCGGCGGCATATCGTGACGCTCAGCCAGGTCGCGCCGGCGATGCGCCAGGCAACCATCGCGGTGGAGGATCGAACCTTCTATCAGCACGGTGGCCTCAACATCCTCCGCACTGGACAGGCCGGGCTGGACGACCTGCTGCACCTGCGCTTCAGCCAGGGCGGCAGCACGATCACCCAGCAGCTGGTCAAGAATATATATCTCTCCCAAGATCGCTCGATCCTTCGCAAGCTGGACGAAGCCATCCTGGCGGTCGAGGTCGAGCACCAGTACTCGAAGAACCAGATCCTCGAGGCCTACCTGAATCGCATCTACTACGGCAACAACTCGTATGGCGTCGAGGCCGCCGCCGAGACCTATTACGGCAAGCCGGCCGCCCAGATGACGCTGGCCGAGGCGTCGCTCCTCGCCGGACTGCCGCAGGCACCGACGGACCTCGATCCGTATACAAACCTGTCAGGCGCGAAAGCGCGCCAGCATGTCGTGCTCGACGCGATGGTGCGAGCCCACGACATCACGGCCGCGCAGGCGAGCGCCGCATTTGCGCAGAAGCTCACGTTGCAGCCACCCTCATCGGCTGACGATGTCAAGGCGCCCGGGTTTGTGCACTGGGTTGCCGCGCAACTGGAAAAGACCTATGGCAACGAGTTACTCACCAACGGCGGGCTGACCGTGATCACCTCGCTCGACTGGAACCTGCAGTCGATCGCGGAGCGCCAGGTGCGGCAGAAAGTGCTGGCCTTGCAGGGCCAGCACGTGACCGATGGCGCCCTGGTGGCCATCGATCCGCAGACCGGCGGCGTCGTCGCCATGGTGGGATCGGCAGGCGCCGACGTTCCCGGCGGCCAGTACAACATGGCCGTCATTCCTCGCCAGCCCGGCTCGGCATTCAAGATGTTCACCTACACGGCGGCGATCGAGTCAGGGAAATTCACGATGGCGTCGTGGGTGCAGGACTCGCCGCTCACCGTGCCCCTGGGTGGCGGGGGCAGCTACACGCCGCGCAACTACGACGGCTCGTATCACGGTTGGCAGCCGGTGCCGTTTGCCCTGGGGAATTCGCTCAACATCCCCGCCGTCAGGGTCGAGTTGGGGACCGGCATCGATCGCGTGGTGGATGTCGCTCGACGCATGGGCGTGACCACCCTCAACCAGCCGGTCAACGCTTACCAGCCGAGTCTGACGCTGGGCGGATACGAGGTGCCGCTGATCGACATGGCGACCGGCGCGAGCACCCTCGCGGCGCAGGGCACCTACCGGCATCCAGCCGGCATCCTGAAGATCCTCGCGCACGATGGCTCGACACTGTATCGCGATCAGCCGGCACGCAACGCGAAGCCGGCGCTCAGTCCCGAGGTCAGCTTCATCATGGCCGACATGCTGTCGAACGATCGCAATCGGGTGCTCGAATTTGGTTCGAACAGCGATCTCGTTATCCCCGGGCACCACGTCGCCGCCAAGACCGGCACCACGAATGACTTCCGCGACAACCTCACGGTTGGCTTTACGCCGAATCTGGCCGTCGCGGTCTGGGTCGGCAACGCGGACCATTCGCCGATGCAACACGTGAGCGGCATCGTGGGTGCGGCGCCGATTTTCCACGGCTTCATGAGCGAAGCCCTGGCGGGGCGGCCCGACAGCTGGTACACGCCGCCGGCGAGCCTGCACGTGGTGAACGTGGATGGCTACACCGCGTACCTGCTTCCGGGCACCGAGCAGACGGCGCAATCGCAGCAGCCTCCGCCACCGCCGGCATGTGATGAGGACTGTGGCGGCGGAGGTGGCGGCGGCGACCAGGGTCGCAAGAAGCACCCCTAGCGCGCCAAACCGGGCGATCGAGTCGAGCGCTTAGCTCTCTGGTCGACCTCTGGTCGTGGTTCCCGATCCGCCGCTTTTCAGTGACTCGATCTGGCGGGTCAGCTCGGCGACCTGCCGCTCCAGGTTTGCCACCTGCTCTCTGGTCGCCAGCGGCATCGAGGAGCGCGCGCTTCGAACGCTGTCCTGCACCCGGCGGCCGAGGTCCTCGCCGGCGCGGCGGGTGCGGGCTGCGAAATCGTCGAAACGGCGGCGGCTCTCCTGACCGGTGCCCTGTCCCTGATGCAACCAGGTCTGGGCCATCTCGTCCGTCTTTTCGAACGCCCAGCTCGCGGCGCCGAGCATGGTATAGAAGCCGTCGCGGATCACCTCGCGGACGCGCTCGGTTCCTTCGGAATCATGAGCATGCTCGCCGCCTTGTGTCGGGTGTTGCTCTGCCATGCGCTAAGTTTAGGGCGCAAGATGCCGATTTACGAGTATCGCTGCGCGGACTGCGGCCGCCGGCCCTCGATCTTCTTTGCGAGCCTGTCATCGGTCGAGTCGTCGCCGGCTTGCCCCAATTGCGGCAGCCGCCGACTGACCCGACTGATCTCGAGAACGGCCCAGGTGCTTTCCGAAGACAGCCGGCTCGAGCGGCTCAGCGATAACGCCGACCTCTCGGGCGTGGACGAGAACGACCCGAAGAGCATGGCGCGCTGGGCGAAGAAGATGGGCCAGGAGATGGGCGGTGACGAGCTCGGCGAGGATTTCGATCAGGCCATCGACGAGATAGGCGATGCCGGCCCGGACGGCGAACCGGCCAGTGATCTCGACGACGGCGAACTATGAGCAACGCGTCAATCGCCCGAATCCACGGGCGCGAGATCCTCGACTCGCGAGGAAACCCGACCGTCCAGGTCGACGTCGTGCTCGAGTCGGGACATCTCGGGCGTGCCGCGGTTCCGTCCGGGGCGTCGACCGGCGCGCACGAGGCGGTTGAGCTGCGCGATGGCGACAGCCACCGCTACGGGGGAAAAGGCGTCCGCAACGCCGTCGGGCATGTCAATCGAGAGATCGCCGGCGCACTTCGTGGGGCCGACGTCACCGATCAGCGTGCTATCGACGAGAAACTGATTCACCTCGACGGCACGGCGAACAAGTCGCACCTGGGAGCGAACGCCGTGCTCGGAGTTTCACTCGCCGCGGCGCGCGCCGCAGCGTCCCTGGCCGATCAACCCCTCTATCGATACCTGTCCGATCTGGCCAGTGTGGGCAGGCCGCCCCGCGATGACACCCTGCTCCTGCCGGTGCCGTTGATGAACATCCTGAACGGCGGCCGGCACGCGCAGACAAAGGTCGACTTCCAGGAGTTCATGGTGGTGGCCGCGGGTGCGCCAACCTTCGCCGAGGGTCTGCGGTGGGGCGCCGAGGTCTTCCATGCGCTCAAAGACGCACTGCATGAGCGGGGACTGAGCACCGGACAGGGTGATGAGGGCGGCTTCGCGCCCGAGCTCGCCGCCAACGAGGATGCCATGGCCCTGCTGGTCGAGGCGATCGAGCGCAGCGGCCACGAACCGGGTCGCGAGGTCTCCATCGCGCTGGATCCGGCCGCGTCAGAGCTCTACCGGGATGGCCGCTATCAGCTGAAAGGCGAGGGAGGCACCCTCGATGCCGGCCAGCTGATCGAACGCTGGACCTCATGGGCAGATCGATATCCGGTCATCTCGATCGAAGACGGCCTGGCGGAGGACGACTGGAATGGCTGGCGCACCCTGACCGACCAGTTGGGCAACCGCGTCCAGCTCGTCGGCGATGACATCTTCGTGACCAACGTGGTGCGGCTGCGACAGGGGATCGAGCAGGGCGTCGCCAACAGCATCCTGATCAAGGTCAACCAGATCGGCACGCTGACGGAAACGCTCGAAACCATCGCCACAGCGCGGCGCGCCGGCTATACGACAGTCATCTCACACCGTTCGGGCGAGACCGAGGACACCTTCATCGCCGACCTCGCGGTCGCGACCGGCGCCGGCCAAATCAAATCGGGGGCGCCGTCGCGATCGGAGCGAGTGGCAAAATACAACCGGCTGCTGCTGATCGAGGAAGAGGTGGGAACTGCCGCGCGTTACCCGGGGCGTACTGCCTTCTCCGGCATGTCCGGCTCGCGGAATCTCCGGGACGTTTCCCGCTCGCAGGTCTCGAATGTCTAGACGAGTGCCGCCGGGCGGCTTCTTCAACGGCGAGTCGCCGTTCGGACGGCTGCCAAACGAACCCAGTTTCCCCACGATTCGAATCTCACGGCGCGCGGTCGGCTGGATCGTTGGCATCGCCATCGCGCTGCTGCTGCTGTTCCTGCTCAAGCCGTTCGCCACGCTCTATACGGACTTTCTCTGGTTCCAGGCGCTCCACTACGGCGGCGTCTTCGGCACGCGCTTTGCGGCCCAGATCTGGTCGTTTTTTATCTTCGCGATCCTGTTCTGGGCGATTGGGGCCGCCAACATCCTGGTGGCGCTCCAGAGCACCGGCCGTCGTCTGTCGTCGATCGGCATCCGCCAGCGGCTGCTGACGGCGCCGACCACGATCCTGGCGCTGCTGGTGGTGTTCCTGCTCGGCCTGCTCTTCGGCCAGATTGCCTCGGGTCAGTGGCAAACGATCCTCACCTACCTGAACCAGAAGCCGTTCCATATCCAGGATCCGATCTGGCACGAGGATGTCGCGTTCTATGTCTTCACGCTGCCGTTCTATCGATTCATCTGGGGCTGGCTGCTCGGGGTCGACATCCTGATGCTGCTTGGCGTCGCCGGCCTGTATGCGTCACGCGTCGGATTCCAGAACCTGGTCTTTCCGGCCCGCGCCATCCGGCACGTTTCGGTGCTGGCGGCGGGCTTCGCCGTGCTGCTGGCCGTGCACTATCGATTAGATCTCTACGAGCTTCTGCTCAGCCGGCGCGGTTTCGTCTACGGCGTCGGCTATGCCGACGTGGCGGCCCGCATCCCCGCCTACTGGATCATGACGGTGCTGATGGTGCTGATCGGCATTGGCCTGCTGGCGAATGCGTGGCGGGCTCAGCTGGCACCGCTGGCGCTCGCCCTGGTGGCCTGGCTCGGTGCCGCCTTCATTCTGCTCGTCATCTTTCCGGGCATCGTGCAGCGTTTTCAGGTGGCGCCCAGCGAGCTCGCCAGGGAAACGCCGTATATCGCGAACGAGATTCGATTCACGCGGCAGGCCTACGGCCTTAACACCATTACCGACCGGCCGTTCACGCCATCGGACACGCTGACCGCCGACGCGGTGGCGCGGAATCCGCAGACCGTGCAAAACGCGCGCCTCTGGGATCCGCAGCTCGCCCTGCCCTACACGCTGGAAAACCTCCAGAGCCTGCGCGGCTACTACCAGTTCTATCCGAATGAAGTGGCCGTCGATCGGTACCAGATCGGCGACCAGTACCTGCAGCTCCTGCTAGCCGCCCGCGAGATCAACCCAGACAAGCTGACAACATTCGTGAACGGGTGGGTCAACCTCAAGTTGCAATACACGCACGGGTATGGCGTGGTGGCCGCGCGCGCCAACCAGGCAACCTCCCAGGGCGACCCGGTCCTGACGTTGCAGAACATCCCGCCGCAAGGCGTTCCCCAGGTGACCCAGCCGGGCATCTACTTCGGCCGGCACACGACGAACTACGTCCTCGCTGACTCGACCACGGCCGAGTTCGACTATCCCTTCGCGCCCGATGCCTATACGCACTGGACCGGCAACAGCGGTGTCGCACTCACCTCGCCGCTTCGCAGTCTCGCGTTCGCCATCCGATTCGGCGACATCAATATGTTGATCAGTCCGCAACTGACCAGCAAGACCCAGGTGTTGTTCAACCGCGCGGTCCAGGATCGGGTCGCGGCGCTGGCGCCCTTCCTCCAGTTCGACCAGGATCCTTACGTGGTCGTCGTCGATGGCCATGTCTACTGGATCCTGGATGGGTACACCGTGACCGACCACTACCCATACAGCGAAATGTCACCCGATAGCAGTGGCCCGTTTACCGGCATGAACTACGCGCGGAATTCGGTCAAAGTCGTAATCGACGCCTATGCCGGAACCACGACCTTCTACCAGATCGATCCGAATGACGCGCTGGCCACTACCTACGGGTCGATTTTCCCGGGGCTGTTCAAGCCGTTCAGTGAGATGCCTGCGGGACTGCAGGCGCACATCCGCTATCCGCGCGACCTCTTCAACCTGCAGGCCGAGCTCTTCACCTACTACCACATGACCGATCCCACCGTCTTCTATTCACGCCTGGACCTGTGGAACATCGCCAAGGAGAACTTGCAACAGGCCGGCGAGGCTTCGCAGATGCGGCCCTTCTACGTCATCATGCGGCTCCCCGGCGAGCCCAAAGAGGAGTTCGTCACCATTTTGCCGTACACGCCGAACGGAAAGACCAACATGATCGCCTACCTGGCGGCGCGCTCCGACCAGCCTTCTTACGGAACGCTCTTCGATTTCCGCTTTCCGCAGGACAGCCTGGTCACTGGCCCGCAGCAGGTCGAAGCCAATATCGATCAGGCGCCGCTGATCAAGTCGCAATTTGCCCTGCTCAATGCGCCCGGCTCCCAGGTCATCCGCGGCAACCTGCTGGTCCTGCCGATCGAGAACTCCCTCCTCTACATCGAGCCGGTCTACCTCCAGGCAACGAATGTCTCGAAGCCGCAGCTCAAAAAGGTGATTGCGGCCACCGGCCAGAACGTCGTGATGGAAGACACACTCGATAAAGCGCTGGCCTCGTTGCTCGGCGTCGCGCCACCCAGCACGCCGTCCGGACCGAGCGGGCCCGCGCCCAGCGGCACGGTGGCGCAATTGATCGCCCAGGCCAAGCAGCATTACGACGCGGGGCAAGCTGACCTCAAGGCCGGCGACTTCACTGACTATGCGAAAGAAATCAAGACCGTCGGTGACATCCTCAACCAGCTGGCCGCGTTGCAGTCAGCGAGCCCATCGGCCAGCGCGTCGCCGTCACCATCGCCGAGCAAGTCGCCCTAACGGCAAGACTAAACCGGGTCGCCGTCAGGCCGATCGTGCGTGAGGGATCACTTTCAGCGCGGGCGGCGTCGCTATCCATCGGTCGTTCTTTCGCAGTAACGTCCAGCCCTCTTCATGCACCATCCGGTGATGCGCACGACAAACCAGCCCAAGGTTCTCGATCTTCGTCGGGCCGCCATCGGCCCAGAAGACCAGGTGATGGCCCTCGCACCAGGGCGCCGGACGGTCACAACCCGGGAACACGCAGTGACCATCGCGCGCCACCAGGGCGCGACGTGTCATTGGCGGAATCGTCCGAGTGGCGTGCGTGGTCTCGTACTCGAGCTCGCCCCGTCCAATGATCCGCGTGATCGCCGAGTCGCAGGCAAGCCGCCGAACCGTCTCGGCCGGAACCGTGCCGCCCCACTCCAGCTGTCCGGCCGGCGCGCCGTCGATGCCCGCGAGGGTGTCGACGCTGGTCTTGATGATCATCAGCGGTCTGGGGCCCGAGCCGTTGGCCCCGCCATTGGCTGTCGCGCCATTGGCCTCTCCATCGCTGGCCCGACCGGCACCGCTGGCCCTTCCCATGCCTCGTCGCAGCGCTTGGATCAGCGCGTCGTGCGCCCGCTGGCCGCCCGAACGCTCGTCGCCCGTGCGCGGCTTCAGGTACGGTTCGATCGCCGTGCGCACGATGGCGGCCGCTTCGGGAACCAGCTGCCCATCGATACGGGCCAGGCCGTTGACCGGCTCGCCGATCGAGAGGTAGCGGCGCTGGTAGGCACGGTTGGCCTCCTCGAGCGCGGCATCGCGATCCACCTGGTGTTCGAAATTCTTGGCCACGGTGACGAACTGTCCCGGATCCATCGCCTGTGCCGCTTGCAGCAGCTTCGTCTCGGCTTTGCGCACGGCCGCCGCGCCCACGTGCTCGGCGGTCCTGGCCATCGCCACTGCGTGCTGGTAGCCGATCTCGCCCCGAGCCAGTGCCTCTTCGGTCTTCGGCAGGCTGCCCAGCTGCCGGGCCGTTTCAACGTGCTCGGCCGCGGCACCGCCACTCAGCTTGCCGTGGACTTTCAGCCAGGGGACCATGCCCAACGACCCGTCCGTCTTGTAGCCGCCGGCCTTCTCGAAGCGACGCATCGCGTCGGCATTGGCCGCCTCCAGGCGATCGATCAGCGCTCGGTTCTCAATGATGACGTCACCGAGCTCCGGGGCCGGCTGCTTCGCGATCCACTCGGGCATGTCCTGGATCGCCGACTTCGCCCGCTCGCCCGGAGTCTCGCTCGCGCTGCACATGCTCGGCCGATCGTGACAGACGTTTACGACAGCTGTCTGTCGTAACCTCCGAGGTCGTTCAAATTGGTCAGTTAATCGGCCGCCGGCGCGGCTGGCCCACGGGTAGCCGTCGTTACAGCGTGGGCTGGCTGGCGGGCGGGGAGCTAGGCAGCTCGTCCGCGTTCGCCGCTGCGATCTCCTCGAGCTGAGGACCGTCCGCAGCGGCAGGCACGGCGACGGTATCGGACTTGGGCAGCAGCGCCTCTGCAATCACTTCGTCCATGGTCTTGACGAACTTGAAGGTCAGCCGTTTGCGGATGTCCGGCGGGATGTCGACCAGATCTGGCTGGTTGTCTTCCGGCAGCAGGATGGTTTTGATGCCGATCCTGTGGGCGGCCAGGACTTTTTCTTTCAGACCGCCAATGGGCAACACGCGTCCCCGCAGCGTGATCTCCCCTGTGAGCGCAACATCAGAGCGTATGGGACGCTGCGAGAGCGCCGAGATGATTGCCAGCGCCATCGAGATGCCGGCCGACGGTCCATCTTTGGGGATCGCCCCTTTCGGGATATGGATGTGCAGGTCGAGCTTCTCCCGAAAGTCAACCGGAATCCCGAGCGCCTCGGCATTCGAGCGTGCGTAGGAGAGCGCCGCCCGCGCCGATTCCTGCATGACGTCGCCCAGCTGGCCGGTCATGTTGAGGTTGCCCTTGCCCGGCATCGTGATCACCTCGATGGTCAGGAGCACGCCGCCGACCTCGGTCCATGCCAGGCCGTTGGCCACACCGATCAACGGCTCTTTATGGCCCTCTTCGGGCTTGAAGCGCGGCGGCCCGAGCAGATCTTCCAGGCGGGTCGCGGAGAGCACCATCCGGCGGGTCTTGCCGCTCACTACCTCGCGGGCGACTTTGCGGCAGACCGTCGCGATCGACCGCTCCAGGTTGCGGACACCGGCCTCGCTCGTATAGCGGCTGATCATGGTCGTGAGGGCCGCCCGCGGGATATCGATGTTCTTGTCGGTCAGGCCGTGCTCCTTCAGCTGCTTCGGCACCAGGAAATCGCGGCCGATCACGAGTTTTTCTTCGCTGGTGTAGCCAGCGAGATTGATGACTTCCATCCGGTCGAGCAGCGGCCGCGGGATCGAGTAATAGACATTGGCCGTCGTGATGAACAGCACCTCGGAAAGATCGAATGGGATCTCGAGGTAGTGGTCGGAAAAATGCTTGTTCTGCTCGGGGTCGAGTACCTCGAGCATCGCCGAGCCCGGGTCGCCGCGAAAATCCGACGACATCTTGTCGATCTCATCGAGCAAGAAGACCGGATTGCGCGTCCCGGCTTCGCGCAGGCCCTTGATGATGCGCCCCGGCATCGAGCCGACATAGGTTCGCCGATGACCGCGGATCTCCGCCTCGTCGGAAACCCCGCCGAGCGAGGCGCGCACGAACTTGCGACCGAGCGCCCGGGCAATCGACCGGCCCAGGCTCGTCTTCCCCACTCCCGGCGGACCGATGAAGCACAGGATCGGGCCGCGAGGAGATTTCGTCAGCTGGCGGACCGCCAGGAACTCGAGAATGCGTTCCTTGATCTTTTGCAGGCCGTGGTGGTCCTCGTCCAGGACTTTCTCGGCTGCTCGCAGATCGGTGACGTCTTCGCTGGATTCGTGCCAGGGAAGGGAGACCACCAGATCGAGATAGTTGTGCAGCACCGAGATCTCCGGTGATCCGGGCGGCATGCGCTCCAGCCGGTCGACGTCCTTGAGCAGCCGGTCCTCGATGGCTTCCGCGAGCTCGAGGCAGCGTACCTTCTCGCGGAGTTCATCCAGCTCGCTCATCTGCGTCTCGTCGCTACCCAACTCCTCCTGGATGACACGCATTTGTTCTTTCAGATAGAACTCTTTCTGGCGCCGGTCGATCTGCTGACGCACCCGTTGCCGAATGCTGCGGTCCATGTCGAGGATCTCGATCTCGCGATTCAGCATGCCGGTGAGCTTCTCCAGCCGGGCATTCATCTGGAAGGTTTCCAGCAGGTCCTGCTTATCGGTGACGGCCACGCTCAGGTTGGCCGCGACGATATCGGCCAGGCGCCCCGCGTCCTCCACGCCACGCACCGTCAGGTTCACTTCCGGCGGGACCTTCTTATCGAGTTCCACGTAGCGGTCGAAGAGCGCCACCACGCCACGCATCAGCGACGCCAGCTCGGGCGAGGGCTGCAGCTCCTCCTCGAGAACGGCGACCTCGACCTTGAGGTGCGAGTTGCTCGGCGTGAAGCGCTCGATGACGGCGCGCGTCGTTCCTTCGATCAAGACCTTGATGGTTGCATCGGGAAGCTTCAGCATCTGGACCACCCGAGCCAGGACGCCGACCCGGTGCAGGTCCGCCTCCTGCGGTTCCTCGCAGTCGGCCCGCCGCTGGGTGCAGAGAAAGATCTGCTTGCCATGGGCCATGGCCGCTTCGAGGGCCGCAATCGACCGTTCGCGCCCGACGTAGAGCGGCACGATCATGTGCGGGAAGAGAACGACGTTCTTGAGCGGGAGGAGCGGTAGCTCGAGAGTGGCCGGCGCGCCGGTCACGGTCGCCAAGCGGCAGCCCTTATGCGGTCTGCTCGGGAGCGATCTCCTCCAGCTCCTCTTCCGAGTACATCTCGGGTTCGGTGCTGAAGGCGACGGACTTCTCCGTGATGACGCATCGCTTGACCTCCGGGCGGGACGGAACTTCGAACATGGAGTTCAGCAGGATGTCTTCGATGATGCTCTTCAAACCGCGTGCCCCGGTACCGCGCTGCAGTGCCTTCTTGGCGATGGCCGTCAGCGCCGCCGGCTCGAACACCAGCTGGACGTCATCCAGGGCAAAGAACTTCTGGTACTGCTTGACGAAAGCGTTCTTCGGCTCGGTCAAAATCCGAATGATGTCCGCCTCGTCCAGGTAATCGAGGGTGACGCTGATCGGCAGCCGGCCGACGAACTCGGGGATCAGGCCGTACTTCAACAGGTCCATCGGCTGGAGCTGCTTGAGGATTTTTGTCGACTCCTTGTTCCGGTTGCCCTGAACCACGGAGCCGAAACCAATCTGCTTGTGACCGATGCGGTGCTCGATGATCCGCTCGAGGCCGTCGAACGCGCCACCGCAGATGAAGAGGATATTCGTCGTGTTGATCTGAATAAAGTCCTGATGGGGATGCTTCCGTCCGCCCTGGGGCGGGACGTTCGCGATCGTGCCCTCGAGGATCTTCAGCAGTGCCTGCTGGACGCCCTCGCCCGACACGTCGCGGGTAATGGACGGATTGTCTGATTTGCGGGCGATCTTGTCGATCTCGTCGATGTAGATGATGCCGCGCTCGGCGCGGGCGATATCAAAGTCCGCCGCCTGGATCAAGCGCAAAAGAATATTTTCGACGTCTTCGCCAACGTAGCCCGCCTCGGTCAATGACGTCGCATCGGCGATTGAGAACGGGACGTCGATGATCTTGGCCAGTGTCTGAGCCAGCAGCGTCTTGCCGCAGCCGGTGGGACCGACGAGCAAGACATTGGACTTTTGCAGCTCGACATCCCCCGCCATCTTGCTGTGCGCGATGCGCTTGTAATGGTTATAGACGGCGACCGAGAGCACGCGCTTGGCGTGGTCCTGGCCGATGACGTACTGGTCGAGTGCGGCATTGATCGTTTTCGGGTTGGGGATCAGCCCGCCCTTGGTGCGCTTCTGCGAGGTGGTCTTCGTATCTTCTTCGAGGACTTCCTGGCAGAGGTCGATGCACTGGTCACAGATGTAGACCCCGGGACCGGCCACCAGCTTGCGGACCTGCGACTGGTCCTTACCGCAGAAGGAGCAACGCGTGTGCCGGCGGCGATCCTCGCGTTCGTTCATCGGGATGGCTTGGGACCCTCCCGTTCGGGTTCCGGTCGCGGTTCCGGCCGGACCGTCCCGGCGGTGCTGAGCTCGAGCCGGCCGTCCTTGGCAACCTGGCCGTCGGCATCGCGTCCGGTGCTGACGATGATGTCGTCGATGATGCCGTACTCCTTGGCTTCCTGGGCGCTCATGAAGAAGTCGCGCTCGGTATCGCGCTCGATCTTCTCGATCGGCTGCCCGGTGTGCGTCGCCAGGATGTCGTTGAGGGTGCGCCGGATGCGCAGGATCTCCTGCGCGTGAATCTGGATGTCGGTCGCCTGCCCCTGGAAGCCGCCCGACGGTTGATGAATCAGGATCCGGGTGTTGGGGAGGGCAAAGCGCATGCCCTTTGTGCCACCCGCGAGCAGCACGGTCGCCATGCTGGCGGCCAGTCCCATGCAGACGGTCGAAACCCGCGGGCTGACGTAGCGCATGGTGTCGTAGATGGCCAGGCCGGCCGTGACGACGCCGCCCGGGCTGTTGATGTAAATGTTGATGTCCTTGTCGGGATCCTCGCTGGCCAGGAAGAGCAGCTGCGCCATGACGACGTTGGCGACCTGGTCATCGATCGGCGTGCCGATGAAGATGATGCGGTCCTTGAGCAAGCGCGAATAAATATCAAAGGCGCGCTCGCCGCGGTTGGTGGTCTCGATGACCATGGGGATCAGTGCTTCCGGACGCCGACTGAGCCGTTCGAAGTTCATTGGGTGGCTCTCCTGCTGAGACTGTGTCGCCATTATAGGGTCCAATTCTTACAATCCCGTCGTCCGCGTACTCACTTTTGAATACGGATTTCGCTCAGCGTTCCTTCGTTCCCCGCGCCGGACGCGTTTCGGGCGACGCCGACTTCGCCGCTCCCTGAAGCTCTTTCGCGTCGGCAGGCGGCTCAATTGTATCCGAAGTTTCCGGGGCGGCCAGGCTACTGAGATAGTCAATGGTCTTTCGCATCAAAAGCTGGTGCCGAAAGTACGCCCGTACCGGGTCCGCACTGCGTAGTTCCTGCTGGTGACTCGGGTGCGGGTCGTCCGCCAGCGCCTGGTTGACGGCCTCCTCGACCTCGGCATCAGAAACCGTCAGGCCCTCGCGCTCCGCAACCGTCTCCAGCGCCAGCTCCAGGCGGACTTTCTGTTCAGCCCGAGGCCGTCGCTCCGCCCGGAGGATCTCCGGGCTGCTCTTGGTCTGCTGGAGGTAGCTGTCCAGACGCATGCCGAGCTGCTCCTGGAGTCTCGTTTCCAGCTCGCGGATATCACGGTTGACCTCGCGCTCGATGAGCGCCTCGGGAACCTCGACCTGCGTCCGCTCCTCGAGGGCCTTGAGCACGTCGTTCTCGAAGCGTTGCTCGTCGGCCTGGTGTGCCGCCTCCTGGAGCTCGTCGCGCAGCTCCTGGCGGAGCTCTTCGAGGGTCTGCCCGCGCCCGACCTGCTTGGCCAGCTCGTCGTCCAGCCCTGGCAACTGACGCTCCTTGATCGTTTTCACGGTCACCCGAAAGGTGACGTCCTTGCCGGCCAGATCTTTCTTGGGGTAATCCTCGGGCAATTTCAGCCGGATGTCGCGAGTTTCGTTCAGCCGCGTCCCGACCAATCCTTCGGCCAACCCCGGAATGAGCCGCTCCTTGTCGACCTCGAGCTGGGCGTCGGTTTGGCTTTCGCCAACCAGCGTGGCACCACCCTGCATGATGTGGGTGTCGATGGTCAGGAAGTCGCCCATCTGCACCGGCCGGTCGACGTCGTGCAGCTCCGCGAATCGCGCGCGCAGCCGCTCGATCGCCTCGTCGACGTCCTTGTCGACGATCTCGGTCTGCGGCCGCGGAACCGAGATGTCCTTGTAATCCTTCAGCGTGATCTCGGGCTTGACCGAGACCGTGGCGGTGAAACGCATCGGCTCGCCGCGCTCGAACTGCTGGACTTCCACCCGAGGCACATCGATCGGGTCCAGCCCGGCCTCGTCGAGGGCGGAGTTATAGGCGGTGGATAGCAATAGATCGAGCGCTTCCTGTCGAAGCGTGGGCCAGCCGATCTCGCGCTCGACCATTGGCCGCGGCGCCTTGCCCGGCCGGAAGCCGGCGATCCGCACGCGCGGCGCGAGCCGCGAATAGGCCTGGTCGATCGATTGCGAGACCTGGTCCGCCGGCACCTCGACCGACAGCACGACCTGGGAGCCGGGCTTTCGCTCGGTCTCGACCTTTACCGCTGCCACGTTGCCTTACGCTACCAGTTCAACGGGCAAACTCCAACGTCCAAACGGCCACGCGGGCGCTAGGCGCTTGGCGTTGGGCTTGGCGGATACGAAGAAGGCATACCGGATGACGGAGCGGCTGGCCCAAGGGCCATTCTCCGCACATCCCGTTCGATGTTAAAGATGACGATCAACAGCTCGGCATAGACTCGGGCAGCGATTGGACCAAGAATGATGAGGAGAATGCCCCGGCCGGCCGAACCTTGTGCGATGGCGGCGATCCCCCCAATGATGACGACCACCACCGCGATCCAGAACAGGATCTGAATGATGATTGGCGTGATGAGCTTCTGAAACGTAAGGTATTCCATTTGTTCCCTCCCTAACGATGTATGCCGGAAGTGTAAGGAAGCTTCCTGCCCTTGCCAAGGCCCACGAAGCCGTGCGCCTGCATCTGTTCGGCTTCGCCGAGGCTCAGCCCGTGGGTCTTGCCATTGCCCGTTCGATGTCATCCAGGTGCTCGGCGCGGTGAGTAGCGCGCACTGGATTCAGCGGGCTGGTGCGGTCTATCGGCCACATGCGGTCGGGTGGAATGCTGGCGACCCGCCGGTCGGCGTCCTCAGCGATGCGCAGGGCGAGCTGTGCCGCGTCTCGTGGCGGGATGGCGCTGGATCAGTGGGCGCGTGGCGTCGTTGATCCAGTCCACATCTTCCGGCTCCGCATCGGATGGTGAGAAGGGCACGCCGCGCTCCACCTTGTCGGCCAGCGCCACGACGCGGGCTTCCCAAAAGGCAATGTGGCAGAGAATGCCGGCCGCGGTCCAGTGTTCGTTGACGGCCCGACCCATCTCATCGTCCGTCAGGCGTCGCACCAGGGTACGCATGCGCTCCAGCTCATGGGCGCTCTTATCGACGAAGGAACGCCAGAGAGACATCCCACCTCCGTCAGGGTCAGTGCGGGCGAGAGGACTCGAACCTCCATGGCTTGCGCCACACGGTCCTAAGCCGTGCGCCTGTACCAGTTCGGCTACGCCCGCGAGCATCCATGACTATACCCACGTAAGATCCGGTGATGAGCGCGGTGAGCATCGCGCCCGAGATTCAGCAGGCTCTGCAGGTGGGCAGACCGGTGGTCGCGCTTGAATCGGCCGTCATCACGCACGGGCTGCCCAAACCCGCAGCGATCGACGCGGTCCAGCGCCAGTGGGAAGCCTGTCGGAAGGCGGGAAGCGAACCCGCCGTCGTCGCGGTCTTCGAGGGATCGCTGCGAGTTGGCCTGTCTCTCGACGAATGCCGCCGCTTGTCGGAGCGCTCCGATGCCGTCAAGGTCTCACCCTGGAACCTGGCGGCCGCCCTGGTGGCGCCGGGATTTGGCGGCACGACCGTGGCTGCGACGATCGCGACAGCCACGCTGGCAGGCATTCACGTGATGAGTACCGGTGGCATTGGCGGGGTCCACCCCGGGAACGATGGCCAGGACGTGTCCGCAGACCTGACCGAGCTGAGCCGGCGTCCGGTATGCGTGATTTGCGCTGGTCCCAAATCGACCCTGGATGCCGCTGCCACCATGGAGCGTCTCGAGACGCTGGGCGTTCCCGTGATCGGCTGGCGATCGTCGCTGCTCGCCGGTTTCCTCGCCACCTCGGCCGGAATTCGCCTCCCGCTTAGAGCCGAGTCGATCGAGACGTTGGCATCGATCGTGCGCCAGCACTGGGCGCTCGGCGGGGCCGGCGCGATTGTCAGCCAACCACTGGCCGGCGACCTCGCGATCGCGCGCGCCGAGCTCGAGCATGCGCAGGACTCGGAATTATCGGTTCATGGTCCCGAGCGGACGCCCGCCGAGCTTCGTGCCCTCCAGGCTCGCTTGGGCGAGCGCGTGGTCGAGGCCAACATCGCACTGCTCGAGCGAAATGCTGCCCTCGCGGGTTCGCTGGCGCGGGCCATGGCGACGGAGCCCAAGGACGCCGGTGCGCGCGATGGATGAGCCACCGCCGAGTCAGGAGCAGCTGCGGCGGCTGAAAAATACTGTGATGGGTGCCAGCCATCGGCTCCAGCAAATGTCGCAATCGGGCGAATGGCACGGTGGCGCCGCTGCCGAGCTGGCGGAGATCACGCGTACGTTGGACGAGGCGGTCAGCCGCCTCGAACGCCTGTTAGCCGTTCTCCGGCGTGACGGGCAACGGATCGGGCTGCAGAACTCGGAAGACAGCGGTGGCGGCACCGATCGCCACGATCAGGCAGGCCGCGGCGGCGGTGAATAGGGCGACCACGATCAATCGGGCTGTGTCGTGGCCAGCGGTCAGGTAGAGCGCGGCGGCCAGCGCCCAGAAACCGGTGAGCGAGGCGGCCAGCCGTGCCCACGCCGGAGCCGCCTTCAGGTAGCGCTCGTGGGTGCCCAGCTGAAGCGGCAGGCTTTCCGCCCATTCGGGCCGATACGCCCAGGCGGCGGCCAGAGCGCCCCAGGCGGCCGCATTCCCGAGCGCGAACAGGCTGAGCAGTACGCGCAGCAGGTCCATAGCAGAGCAACGCGAGCCCTGCGCCTTCCCTGAAGCTGCCTGACTTTTGTTACGGCGTCGCTACTCGAGGAGCACGCGCAGCCGCTCGGCCGATTCCTCGGCAAGCGTGTCATTGATGAAGGCGCCGGCCCCGGACTCGGAGCCCGCCAGGTACTTCAGCTTCCCCTTGTCGCGCAGGATGGGATAGAACTCGACGTGCAGATGGGCCTGTGCCGGCGCCCGGCGGGCGGGCGCCTGGTGCATCGCCATCATGTAAGGCATCGGGACGTCGAAGAGCCGATCGTAGGCACGCGCGATTTGCTGCATGGCGGTGAGCAATGCGACCCGGCCTGCGGGTGGCAGGTGCGTGAGATCCGACCCA
The DNA here is from genome assembly GCA_035716185.1 of Candidatus Dormiibacterota bacterium. GTDB lineage: Bacteria > Chloroflexota > Dormibacteria > CF-121 > CF-121 > CF-13. The sequence goes on along the minus strand of DASTJZ010000158.1, from coordinate 1,668 downwards.
TGCGTGCGCGGCATGACGTGCACTTCGTATGGCCAGCGGGCGTAGCCGGGCACGTAGCCGACGATCCCCCCGGCGTTGATCAAGATCCGACGCTTGCCTTGCAACTCGTCGTCGATGAGGCGGCACTGCAAGCAGCCCCGGGTTTGCCGGCGCAACTCGGTGGCAGGCACCGGCGGGATATAGGGATAGGCATAGATCTGCCCGTGCGGATGGTTGAGGGTCACACCGACTTGCTCGCCGCGATTCTCGAAGATGTAGACGTATCGAATCCCAGGTCGAGCCGATAGGGCGCGATATCGATCGGTCCACACCTCGGCCAGCTTCGCCAGACGGGAGGCTGGTAGGGTCGCGAACGAGCCTTCGTGCTCATCGGTGTAGACGACGACTTCGCACACGCCACCCGCGGGCTTGGCCGGCACCATCGCCGGAAAGCGATTCTCAAAGACGGCGGCCTGAAATGCAGCCGCCGGAATTTCGGTCGAGTGGCCGGGTCGCGATGGACACAACGGACATTCGTCGCGGCCCGGCAGGAATGTGCGCGCCTGCCGCGACGCCGCCACCAGGACCCACTCCCGGCGCAACGGGTTCCAGCGTCGTTGAAACACGCCGCTGGGCATGCTCGGCGCACGATAGTCCTCGGGCGCGGCTGACAAATCGCCATAGAGATAGACGTGCCGGCCGTCCGGTTGAACGATGTCGGTGCGGACCGCGCGCGGCATCGCCGGAAATATTAGATGCGAAATGCGCCCAGGAGGATTTGAACCCCCGCACCCGGGTCCGTAGCCCGGCGCTCTATCCAGGCTGAGCTATGGGCGCATCGCGGAGAACCTATTGTAGTGAGAACTTCGCGACCGTCGTATATCTCGCTGGCCCGGCTCCAAGCTGGCTGCGCATCAGCGCTACGTCGTCCACATCCAGCTCGCCGAACGACGTATCCCGCCAGCGTGCATGCCATTCCGTGACCAGCGTTCGGGACGTTCCTCGAATCGGCCGGCGGACTCGCGCGAACGTGAGATGCGGGTGGAACCGGTCCTCGATGACGACGCCGGCCTGCCGCAGCAGGGGGCTCAGATCGGCCTGCAGGCGAGTCAGCTGCGGCAGATCGGCGCCGGCGATGCCCGCCCAGAGCACCTGAGCGCGACCAATGCTCGGAAACGCGCCGACCCCCTTCGCCTCGAGTCGGATGCGGCGGTGCTTTCGAATCACCGGCGCCAGATCAACCTGCAATGCCGCGACGGTGTCTACGGGGAGGTGCCCGAGGAAATGCAGCGTCAGATGAATGCGCTCCACGTCATTGATACGAATCCAATCGCGAAGCGGCTGCAACTCATCGATCGCGGCCTGGAGCCGGGCTCGCAGCGCGTCCGGGAGATCAATCGCCAGGAAGACGCGCCAGCGCTCGGGTTCAGCCTCCGACGTGGCTGCCCACCTTTACCTCGAGCTTGCCGTCCCGCCGCAACGCAGCCTCGCGGTCGGCGACAAACGTCGTGAACCAGGCCGGCGTCGCCTGCGGCGAAATCAGATCGACCGTCGGCGCCAGCACCAGGATGATGGCCAGCTGCACCTGGTCGCTCTGTTTGGCGAGGACCGTCGCGATCGCGAAGCCGCGATCGGTGCGCACGATGTCACTGATGCTGCCCGGGGCGAGCGATTCGACGACCGTCGCCA
>DASTJZ010000157.1:0-3386 GCA_035716185.1 Candidatus Dormiibacterota bacterium | reverse complement strand
CGATCAGGGAAGAGTCCGCAGCTGCCCTGGGATGAGATCGACGCGGTCGCGCTGGTCAAGGGTGGCGGCCGCACCGTGCTCGCCTATCGACTGAAGCCCGGGGTCGCCGTGATGAAGCGCCACCCAGGGGCTGGGTTCTTGCGGGCGAAGGGGCTGGATTATGACGGTGGCTATTTCGTCGACCAAATGAACGCATCCCCGGAGCAGATTCGGGAGATCTTCGAGCAGCACATCGATCATCGATGAGCGAGGATGAGCGACAGGCGGACTAGGCTGCTTGTGACGCCATCGGCGCCAGCTTCTTCAGGGTAAAGATCATCTCCGAGCCGCCGACGTAGTCGATCGCCTCGATGGCGAAGCCTTTGCCCTGCAGATATGTGGACAGATATGCGCAGCCGTAATGCATCGCGCACCGGCAGGGAGAGGCCACGCCGGAAGGCGGCGTTCAGCATCCGGCTCAGGAGCTGGCGCCAGCCGGGCATAGCGGCGGCTCCGCCCTCGACGTATCGCGACGCGATCACAACCTCGCCGAGTTGGCGGGCGGTCCATAAATCAGCGAGCACCGCTGGATCATGCGAGCCATCGGCATCGAGCGTCAGGAGGTACTCACCGCGCGCCTGTTCGAAGCCCGCCAGGTATGCGCCGCCGAAGCCGGGTCGTTGTTGCGTGATCAGCCGCGCCATGCTTGCGGACGACCTCCTGCGTGCCGTCGCTCGAGCCGCCGTCCACGACCAGGATCTCGTGCTGGCTTGGGCCCAGCGCCGCCAATGCCGACGTGAGCTGCGGTAGGAGTTGTTCGAGGTTCGCCGCCTCGTTCAGGGCGGGAATCATCACGGTCAGGGCGCAGCCGGGAGGATCGCGGGCCCCGTTGCGGCTTTCGTCAATGAGCGGAGATGACTACGGGCCGAACAGCCCGACGCCGAACAGTCAGCGGGAAACGCCATTCCTCTTCACCAGCCCGCTAACCGGCGCCAATGACTCCCAGGGGTATGCGCAGACCGCGTTCGAGGCGGACCTGCCGCGAATCGAAGCGGCCGACTTCGGCGGCCCCTGTGTCCGCTCGACCGGCGCTGGCTGCCCCAACCCGCCGGTAACCGACGACGGCCTGCCGGCGCAGTTCTACGCCTACTTCTCGTACCTCATGACCAACAGCGGCTGCATGTGGGGCGCCGGGGACCTCGGTCAGGCACCTGCCGGCCATCCCAGCAGCTCACAGCAATTCGGTCCTGAGCTCTTCTCGGTCTATTCGCCATTCGGTGGCCATAGCAAACACGCTGACCAGCACGAACGACTTCAACAGCGGACCCTTCACCACCCCGACGACCTGCTACGAGGCTGATCCGTTTGGGGAGTAGCCGCCCGGGGCGGCCCTCCCTCCTCGCCCAGCAGTTGTGGGCAAATTGGGGAAAACCACGATCGGACTTTTCCAACTCTTGACAAGGGTTGCTCCGGCCCTCAACATGCAAACAGTTTCGTTTGCGCCGGCCGGAATCGGCCGGAACCAGAATGGGGAGGAATCGGAGGGACGTCGACTCCACCCGTCTTTTGCGAAGCATGCCCATCTGAACGGAATCCCCGGGAACTGCGGGGACCTCCGGCGTGCCGAGAACCAACCTGAGCCGCTAATTCGGCTCAGCAACCGGCTTTCGACCGATAACCCTGATCGGGCCAAAGCGCCCGAAGGAGAGTTGAGTGAAACCAATTCGGATCTTTAGCATCGTTTCGGCGGCCGCTATGGCCGCAGCGGTGGCTACGTCCGGCCTCTCCGCACGAGCGGCAAGCTCAACCTGGAACAGCAGCTCCTGGCGGGGCTGCGCAAGTAACTCGCACCTGTGTACCGAGGTCGACGACGCGACCGCGGCCTTCGGCCACTACGTCGGCCACGACGAGCCGTCGGTCCTGTTCTACTCGAACCAGCCTGGCTCCGGCAATCGGATGCAATACAACGTGACCCTGCCCGTCGAGCCCAAGGGGCCGTTCAGCGACTCGAAGGGTTACAGCCAGGAGACGTCGCCGGCATTCTGGTTCGGCATGGCGATGTGCGATACGCAGTCTTATCCGGAATCGAGTAGCGTCTGCACCCCGGACAGCGACAGCAACATCGTCGATCCGACGCAAACCAAGCACGCCCCCGGCGTCGCCTACATGGAATTGCAGTTCTATCCGCCGGGCTTCGCGCCGCAGTTCGCCGGCTTCAGTTGCGACGCCACGCAGTGGTGCGCCGCGCTGACCATCGACAGCCTGTCGGAGAATCCGTTCAACGGCAGCACCCTGAACCCGACCTGCACCTCGGAGATCGGCGGATCGATCGAGTACATAAACTTCGCGTACCTGACCCACTCTGGAAAGCCGATTGGCCCGCCCAACCCGCTGCAGTTCCAGTTCATCGGCAGCGGCGATCCCCATAGCAGCACCGACACGCTGTTCATGAACCAGGGCGATAACCTGACCGTAAGCCTGCACGACAGTGCCAGCGGCCTGGTCACAACCGTGGTCGACAATACGACGGGCCAGACCGGCTCGATGACTGCCAGCGCAGCCAACGACTTCGGGCAGATCAAGTTCCAGTCTTACGGCAATTCGTGCCAGGTCATTCCATATGACTTCCATCCGATGTACTCGACGTCCGGCCCCAAGACCCGCGTGCTGTGGGCCGCGCATACGTACAACATCGCCATGGATGCCGAGACCGGACACTTCGATTTCTGCTCGAGCATCGACGCCAACACCGGCGCCTGCAACGGGACGGAAGGTGTTCCTGGCGACACAGAGCCAGCCGAGTACCTGAGCAACACGAGCGACGACTTCGGGTGCTTCTCAGATACCCAGAACACCAACACAAGCTACGTCGCTCCGGCCGGACAGGCTGCCGCTTACTGCGTCAGCTCCAACGATCCGGGTTTCGATGGAACCTCGTTCATGCATTACTGGCCGAACAACACCAAGGACAACGCCACCGCGTTCCTGTTCAGCAGCCCGAGGACTGGCGCCAATTACACCGACGCCTATCCGCAGGCGGCGCTGGAAACCGACCTGCCGCGCATCGAGGCCGCGGACTTCGGCGGTAGCTGCGTCCGGTCGACCGGTGTCGGCTGCACCAATCCGCCGCCGACCGATGACGGCCAGCCCGCGACCTTCTATCCCTACTTCTCGACGGTGGGAAGCGGCGCCGCGTGCCAGTGGGGTGCCGGCGAACTGGGTGGCGACCCGACCGGCAACAACAGCTCAGCACAGTTCGGTAGCCTGCTCTTCTCGACGTACTGGCGCTTCGGTGGACATGGCGCCACGACGACCCGCACCAACAACTACAACAGTGGCCCGATGGCCAACCCCTGCTGAAGCCCTAGCGATTCGTCTTGGGAGGCGGCCGCCGGCGCGGCCCCTCC
>DASTJZ010000156.1:0-39028 GCA_035716185.1 Candidatus Dormiibacterota bacterium | reverse complement strand
TCCTCGGTCAGCCGCCTCCCGGCATGCTGTCGGCGACGGCGAGCAAGAGAGCGGCAACGGCGGCGGCAAGAGCAACGAAACGGTACATGAGCACCCTCCTTCACCGGGCGCTCCGTCCGTCTGGCCGGAATTTAACACCCGGTCAATTTGCTGTCAATATACTTTGCTCGGCTAGGTTTAGCGGAGCTATACTCTTGGAGCCAAGATGAACTCGGTCGGCGAGCGCCTCCGTGAGGCCCGACTCGCCCGGGGGCTGACCCAGGGACAGCTGGCCCAAGGCCTGGCGACGAAGGGCTTCATCAGCCAGGTCGAGCGGAATAGGGCCATACCCTCGTTCGCCAAGCTCCGTTTGCTTGCCGAGCGTCTCGACCTCGGGCTCAGCGAGCTCACCGGTGATCGCCCGCCTGTTGAGCTGACCTACCTGCGCAAGAGTGCAGAGCTCGCCGTTAAAGCGAAAGAAGCTGAGCGTGCCATCAAGCTCGTCGATGAGGCGGAGCCTCGAGCGACGACGGCGAATGACCGTGCCGATCTGATGCGGATTCGAGGCTGCGCACTTGATGAGCTCGGCCGCCTGGCCGACGCATTGATCGCACACCAACAGGCCGCTGCAGTGGCCCCGCCCGACGATCCGGAGCTCAATGCGTCGATTTATGCGGAGATCGGAAAGGTTCTCGCGGCACAGGAGCGCTTCAACCACGCCGTGGAGGCTAACCTCCGTGCAATACATTGGCTGGATCGTTCGAAGCATGCCGATCCGGCGTTGCGCGCCCGAGCCTATACCAACCTGGGTCGGGCTCTCTGGAGCCTTGGCCAGGTCAATGAGGCCCACAAGTATTTGATGACGGCCCTCGAAGCAGCCACCGATGCTGAGAGCCTGTTTCGAATCGCAAACGCGCGCATGGCTCTTGGCATTACAGCGCGGGCTAAAGGAAAGCTCGATGAAGCCATCGAGCACTGCAACCGGGCCCTCGAGCTTCACGCCCGAATCGGGCAGGAGCGGACGGCGAATCGGGTTCTCAACAACCTCGGCGATGTCTACTACGCGATGGGGCGCGTGGCCGACGCCCGGGATGCCCAGTTGCGTTGTCTCGAGCGGGCGCGCCAGCTGAAGGATGCTTTCGAAATCGGCGTCGCCGCCGCGGAGCTGGCCCGCTACACCCTCGAGGCCGGCGATGCCCGGAGGGCGTTGGCGCTCGCCCGGGAGAGCCAGCAAGCCGCTAACCGCGATGGTGACCACCTCCACGCCGCGTACGCCGCGGCGATCGAGGCACGAGCCGCCGAGCAGCTTGGCCATCCAATCGTCGCCGATCGTAAGTTCCGTGCGGCCATAGGGATGCTGCTCGAGCGCCAGGCGGCAGGCAAGCTCGCCGAGGTTTGCGCCATGTATGCGGAAGTGCTGCGCCGCCGGGGCCAAGGCGACCGAGCCTTCGCCATCATGCGTGTCGCCGCCGAGCGCGACTTCAGCAAGCTGCCCACACTGATCAAGGCAAGAAAATGATCGCCGGCCGCGCCGGAGCGGCAGGCGGATCGCCCGCCACGGTCCTGGTGGCTGACGACGATCAGCCCCGCGGCACGCAGACTCGGGGCGTCCTGGAGCAGGACGGTTACCGCGTGATCGCCGCCGCCGACGGGGCGTCCGCCCTGCGCCAGCTGGCCGCGCACGGATCCGACCTGGTGCTCTGCGAGGCGCTGCTGCCCGACATGGACGGATTCGATGTCTGTCGGGCCAGCAAGCAGGCGCGGGCCACCAGCGCGATCCCAGTTGTCCTGCTGCTCGATGTCGACGATGACGTTCAGCGGGAGCGCGCCCTCCAGGCAGGCGCCGATGATGTGCTGGTCCATCCAGTCGATGCGTCGCTGCTGCTCGCCGTCGTCCGGGCGCAGCTCCAGATGCAGGAGCTGCACGCCAAGCTCAACGAGCTGGAGGGCATCGTCTTCACGCTTGCCCGAGCCATCGAGGATCGCGACCACAGCAGCGCCGGCCTCTCCGAAAAGGTGGCGCATTGGGCCATGCAGCTGGGACGCGCGACCGGTTTGCCGGACGACCAGCTCACCTTGCTGTACAAAGCCGCGTTGCTGCACGACATCGGCACCGTGGCCGTGCCGGTGGATGTGCTGTCCAAGCACAGCCGTCTGGACCCGGGCGAATTCAACCAGGTCAAACGCCATCCGCTCATCGGCGAGGAGATCGTTCGCGCCCTCCCCCGTTCGGAGCCCCTGTTGCCCGCCGTCCGCCATCACCATGAGCGCTTCGACGGCGCGGGGTATCCCGATGGCATCCGTGGTGATGCCATTCCGCTGTTCGCGCGGATCATCGCGGTCGCGGATGCTTTCGTGGCGATGACGAGCGATCGACCCTACCGGGCGCGGCGATCGAAAGAGGAAGCGGTCAATACCCTGCAACAGGGCGCCGGCAAGCAGTGGGACGCCACGCTGGTCGAGCGCTTCCTGCCCCTGGTTGCCCGTCCGGGTGCGGAAGCGGTGTCGACGGCCGAAACAGCCGGCTAATCCAGCAGCGCGCTTCCCAGCAGCCGCTCGACGATGACGCAGTCGCGCCACTTGCCGTCGAGCCGCCCGTGGCGCTTGTAGATCCCGACCTCGCGGAAACCGGCCGCTGCGCAGAGCCGCCGACTGGCGACATTTTCGGGAAAGATGCGCGATACCAGTTTGGTAAAACCACGCGCTTCCGCGACATGGGCCACGGCGTCGAGCGCCAGCCGGCCAACGCCCTGGCCCCGGGCATCGCGCGCCACGTAGATCGAGACTTCGGCGACGCCTGCATAGGCCTGCCGCGGCCGGTACTGGCTGGTCCAGGCGACGCCCGCGATCCGACCGTCCCGCTCAACGACCACCGCCGGGTGGGTGGCGCCGCTGGCCTTCAACTGCGCCGCAATCATGGCGGCGGTTCGCGGCTCGGTCTCGAAGGTGGCAACCCGATCCTCGATGCCCTGGTTGTAGATGGCGGCGATAGCCAGGGCGTCGTCCGGCTCGGCGGGCCGGACGTTGAGCACTGGAGCGATTTCTCAGCCTCCTCTAATCCCGTTCAGATCTGCGACTCATGCTGTGGCGCGATGCTGGGTGCAGCAAAGGAACATCGAGATGCGCAGCTTCTATTCGATCCTCGACAGCATCCTGACGGCGGGAACCATCTACGGCTGGCGGCTGGACGCCATCATGGTCGGCGGCTTGCTCTGGGCGCTGGCCTCCGGTTACACGAGAGTCCGGCTGGCCGTCGTCTAGCTCGGCCAATGCTCGGGCCGATCGATGTCCTCTCCCATCGCTGGCGGAAGTTCGACTTCGGTGACGGCCTCCGGATGCGCATCGATGACGCGTTGACCGCCGCGATCACCGGCCAACTGTAGGAGTTCGGTAAAGAACCTCCGGTCGAAGACGGCGGGATTGCCGCGATGATCGCCGTAGCGCGGCACGGCGATCCCGCCCACGACAAAGGCCCCCGTGAGCGCACAGACAGCATCGGCGGTGAGGTAAGGCTGGTCGGCAACGCCAACTGCCGTGGCCAGTGTGTCGCCCGGCAGGGCCCTCACGCCCGCGGCGATCGAACTGCTGATGCCGCGCTCCGGCTGCGGGTTCACCACAATGCGAACCGGCAAATCGGCAAGCGCGTTGGTGAGCGCCGACTCCGAGGAGACCACCACGACCACGGGAGCAAGGTTTGCTTCCAGGAACGTCCGCGCCGTCCGCCGGACGAGCGGCTCGCCCTTCCAGGGCTCCAGCATTTTTTGACGGCCGAAGCGGGTCGATTGGCCCGCGGCGAGCACGATGCCGGCGATCAGGGAGCGGGCGGGGCGGCCTTCAGCTCCTGGTTGACGCAACTCGCAAACCGCTGAGCCAGCCTCTGGGCGATCTCTTCCATGATGCCGTTCCGCCCGAACTGGGCCATAAGCCCGCTGACCGCGAGCTCGGTGTTCATCACGACAATCGTGTCGGATCCGTTGGCGCTCAGCTCGGCGGTGCTCGTGGCCGAAGCCCCGCCCCTATCGCGGGCCTCGGCCCCCTGCGCCTTGATTCGCACCGTGTGCTTGGACTCATCCATATCTTCGATGGTGACTCGACCTTTGTAACCAACCTCGATCGCCCCGACCTTGATGCCAATCTTGCCCTCATAAGTTCGGTCGTCGATCACCTGGAAGAGCGTTGCACCAGGCAGGCAGTGCGCGATTTTCCGCACGTCGAGCATGTACGCCCAGGCAGTATCCAGCGGAGCCGCAAGCTCAAAGCGCGTCGTGATCAACACGCGAGTAGGGTAGTCGTTCCAGCGTCCTTCCATGGATGCATATCGCGTCAGCCCGGATCCGAGAACGCTACGTAATGCTCGGCCATTCGCGCCTCAGGATGCGGTGATCGGCGTGCCCGGATCGATGACGTGAATCCAGGTGAGGCCCTGTGGCAGATGCATGACCTTGCCATCGGCGCCCAGGATTTTCAGCGGCATCTCGGTATCCGTCAGGTCCCACTTGGCTGTGTAGCGCTGGCCCCTGGTGAAGACATCCGCCGGTCCAGTGCCATGCAAGTCGAAGTCGACCGCCGGCGCGCCGGTCACGTCGGTAAAGCCCGCGTCATGATGCGCCACCTGGATGAGGATGACGTTGACCGGTTTGATTGGCTGACCAGTGTTCTGGTCTACCAGCGGTCCCGTCTCCGTGCCATAGCTGTACGCGCCATCCGTCTGAGAGTAGGTGTACGTCACTCGGTGGGAATTCGTCTGATCAAACACGATGCGGTTCGCCGCGGCGGGCGCTGGGCTGGCGGCCGGTGTTCCGGGGGCGGGCAGCTGGTACGTGATGCGGGGCGCATATTTCTGAACGCCCTGGGCCAGGCGTTCCCCGTCCGTGTAGAGGTTATGCGGTGCCCGGCGGCTGGGGTCGCGCGAGAAGTACACTCCGCCGTCGCTGCCCTCGCTGAGAGCGGGGACGTTGTCACCCTGCAGCATCTGCAGGACCTTGATATTGGCGCCCGAGAAGAAAACGACGCCGTGGTATGCATGCCAGAGGTGGACCGTGATCGGCCGGGCACTGCGCACCGGCTCGATGCGCTGGTTACCCGAGGGCTTGAAATAGATCACGGTCATCCGGGTGATCCCGCCCTCCGCCAGGTATTCGTAAACCAGGTCCGCCTGCTGTAGCCCGGCCTGGGGCCGGGCCAGCACCGAGTTCTCCACCTGGACCATGGCCGGTCCGGGCCGGCTGGGGGTCGGGGTCGGTTGCGCGATGGGAGCGCTGCTGCCGCATCCGGCCATGAGCGCCGCAGCGATCGCGAGCAGCGGACTGAACCGTGGCGCTTTGCGGCTCATCATGTCATCGACAGTATAAGGAAAAGCGATAGCGTGGGTCCGGTCAGATTGTGGTACGGTTCCGAGCGATGCTGCCGCATGAGGCGCTCCAGAGCCAGGTTCAAACTGAGCGCTCGCTGCTCAGCCGGACGATGGGCTGGCTGGGGCTGTCACTGGCGCTCACCGCGGGAGGGGTTTACCTCTGGGGAGCTGGATTTGCGCAGAACCTGCCCTGGTTCCTCTTTTTCCTGGTCGCAATCGGCTTGATCTTCGGGATCCAGGCGGCGGCGTCGCGGAATCGGACCCTGGCGGCCGGGTTACTGGCCGTCTTCAGTGTGGTCGAGGGTCTCTTCATCGCGCCGATCGTTTATCACTACCTGGCCCAGCAGCCGGATGCCGTCGGAAATGCGCTGCTCGGGACGGTGGGGATCTTTCTGGTGGCGGCCGCGGTCGTCTACCTGACCAGCATCAACCTGGCGGCCTGGGGTAAGTGGCTCCTGGGCGCGCTGCTGATAGGGATCGTGGTCAGCTTCGCCACCCTGATCTTTCGTCTTCCGATCGGCTCGCTGGTGATCAGCCTCTTCCTGGGAGTGGTGTTCGTCGGCCTGACCTTCTACGACTTCTGGCGGGTCAAGGCCGAGCGGGCCGGCGACAACAATGCCTTACTCCTGGCCCTCAGCCTCTATCTCGACTTCATCAATCTCTTCCTCATCCTCTTGAGGATCTTCGGAAGAAGGGATTAGGGGCTCAGAGAGGCGCCCCTCGTCGTCGAGGAGGGCCATCATGCAGGGTGGCTCGCCCACCCCGATAGTCTAGGCGGCGATTCCGATCTTGCGAAGCGCGGGGGCGAGCTCCCGGAGATTGCGGGTTCGGCGCTCCCGCCAGTCCAGGATGAGGTCCGCAAAGGCCGACTTGGAGAGCCGCTCGCGGCGCGGGGAATTGGTCTTTGCGTCGGTAATTTCGAGCTCGATCCAGACCACACCGATCTCGATCACCCGGGCCGGGTAATCGTTCTCTTCGATCAGTCGAATCACTTCAAACTCGCCGAGCATTGCATCCACCCTATGAACAACGGGTTGCCGACTGCACTTATTCAGACCAACGGGGCACCTTTGAAAAACCGTCACTGTTTTTTTCTGCGCCTCCGATTGCGAGGAAATCGGCCGGTAGACTTAGGCGCGTGCTAGCAGATCTGCACATGCATTCCACGGTCAGTGACGGCTGGCGCGACCCGGACGAGGTCGCCCATCTGGCTGCCGAGCGCGGCGTCGGGGTGATGGCGCTCACCGACCACGACACCGTCTACGGCATCGATCGGGCTCGCGCCGTCGCGCACCGGCGTGGCCTGGGGTACGTCGCGGCGCTCGAGATCACGACCTACCCTCCGAACCAGATGCGCCACATCCTCGGCCACGGCGTCGATCCCCGGCATCCGGGGCTGCTCGCCCTGATACAACGCAGCCAGGCGGTCTTTCGCCGCCAGACCGAGGCGTGGATCGACATCCTGACCGAGGAGGGAATCGGCCGGCAGCTCGGCCTGCCGGCGTTCAAGTACAAGGCGACGCTGATGCCGGGGGCGGTCCTGAAAGTCCTGCTGCAGCACGGGCTGATGAACGAGCGGGAAGGCTGGGACAGCGCGCGTAAGGCGACGGCGTCACTACCCAGCGGCTTCGATGCGGCGATTCCGTCTCCGGCCGAGGCGGTCGAGGCCATTCATGCGGCCGGGGGCCTGGCCGTCCACGCGCATCCCGGCTCCGTCCCCGACCAGGACCTGATGCGAGAGGTGCTACCCCTGATCGACGCGCTCGAGGTCTACACCCGGCGCCACAAGCCGGAGCAGATCGCGATCTATGAAGAGCTGGCCAGGCAGCACGGGCTGTTGATGACGGTCGGCACCGATTACCACGGATTCAACGGGGATGACTACGTTGCGCCAAAAGCGATCATCGACCCCCGCTACCTGGACAAGCTGGGCGCCCGCATCCAGTGGCCGGCCATGGAGCGCGCGGGTTGAGTCCAACCATGGTCGGGGCAGCGGTGGCCGACGCCCGCGCGGCCCTGCTCGAGCTCGGCGGTCGGGACGCAACCTCGGTGGCGGCGGCGATCGAGTCCCTGCCCTCGGTCGGCGCCTTCCGGGTGATGGCCACCGGCTCCATGGCGGCGCGGCCGCAGTGGGCGGGGCTGGTCGACGACTTATTCGAGCGTCCCCTTCTGAAAAGTGCGAAGGCCGGGCTACGTAACGCGTTGACGTCGACGCTGACCGGCGACAGCCTCTATCGCAATGTCTTCCTCTCGTTCGCGGATGCGGTCGTCCTCTGGCACTACGGCCACACCCAGCAGCGCACCGGTGCCGCGCGACTCGACGCCGCCTACGACGCGATGCGGCGATTGCTCGCCGGTGCCGAGTTGTTCAAGACCACGCCGCCTCCGCCGGAGCCCGATGTCGCTTACTTCCACCAACTGCGCCGGATCCGTCTGACGCGCGACCAGGCCTATCCGATGTTGCGCCGAGCCGGCCGGCTGGTGGGCGCGGTCGAGGCGGAGATCACGCAGGAGAAGCTGCACCCCTTGCGCGGCAGCATCCTGACGAGCTACATCACGTTCAGCGCCCAGGTGATCGCCATGGCCCGAGCCCTGCGCGCCGGTCGGGTTGCCATCGATCGCAACGACGTCATCGCCGGTCTGGACGCGATCACGACGCTGTTGCGGACGCCGCCGGCCGAGCTCGGGCACTAGCCCCGATCGGCGGAAGAGTCGCGCCAAAGACCAGCATGGCGAGCGATCCAACGAGGATGGGCAGCAGCGCGAAGCGAAATTGACCGCTCCAATCCCACACGACGCCCCCCAGCGCCGGGCCAAAGAAGGCGGCGCCGTAGCCGATCGTGAACATGAGTCCGCTGGTGCGCGCCACTTCAGACGGTGAGAGGAGCGCTGGAAGGCCGAGGGTGAGTACGAAAGCCAGACTGCTGCCGGCGCCCACCACGCCTGCCCAGATCGGCGCAGAGCTCACCGGAGCGAGCACATACGCGGTGATCCCGCCGATCGACCATAGAGCCGCCAGCAGGTATGGCCAGCGACGACCGAGCAAACGATTGCCATCGATCGCCAGCCAGAGGCTGACCGGCAGTTGCATACCATTCAGCGTGCCGAGGGTCAGGGGGATGAGCGAGTGCGCCTGGCGGGCGTCGAGCGTATCAGGAACCCAGGCGTTCATCCCGAAATAGACCAAACTCGCCCCACCCAGCAGCAGGGCGACGCGCAACACGCGACCACTGCGCCAGTCCGGGAACCACGCACGACTAACGCTTGCCATCGACTCCGGGGAAGGGGTGAGCAACAGCCAGAGCGCAAAGACCACGCCGGCCGGAACCGCCCATGCGGCCAGCGCGACCTGCCAGCCGAAGGGCGTTAGCAGGAGCGGCAAGGTCAAGCTGGCGGCGATTACCTCCCCGACGAGCAGGCCGTTGGAGTAAACGGCGATGGCTCGCCCGATTCCCGATGGAAACCAGGATTGGGCCAGGCTTGGCATCGCGGGCTGGCTCACCGCAATCCCGATGGCAAAGACCACCGTGAACAGGAACAGCACCGCCGCGCTGGGCACCGCCGCGCGCATCACGGCCCCGAGGGTGACCAGCGCCAACCCGGCCGCCACGGCCCGCCGCGGGCCGACGCGGCTGATCAGGAAGGCGCCTGGAATGGCGCCCAGCGCCATCAACAACAGCGGCAGCGAGGTCAGCAGTCCGGCGGCGCTGTACGAAAGACCGATGGCGTGATGCAGGGCGGGCAGTGTCGGCGGAACCCCGAGGATGATGGTGCGCAGATTGATCCCCACCAGCCAGAACAGCGCCAGCGTGATCAGCGGGCGAGACTTAGAGCCCGCCGACAGGTAGCTCCTCGACCAGCACGGTCGGACTGCCGATGAAACCGCCGGCAAAGACGAAGCGGGTATCGCTGGCTACCGCAGCAACCTTCTTCAGGAGCTCGATGACATTCCCCGCGACCGTCAGCTCCTTGACCGGCCTGGTCAGCTGCCCTTTCTCGATCCAGTGACCGGTGAGGCCGAGCGAGAACTCGCCCGACACCGGGTTGACGGTGTTCAGGCCAGACAGCTGCTCGACGTGCAGTCCGTTATCGACCCGGGCGAGCAACCCCTCGCGCGAGAGCTCGCCCGGCTTCAGCACCAGGTTGGACACGCCGACTTCCGGAACGCTTTTGTAGGAGCGGACCGCGCTGCCGGTCGAACGACTCCGGGTCCGCATCGCCGTGTACGTGTTGTGCAGGTAGCTCTTCAGCACCCCGCCGGCGACCAGGGCGTTGCGCTGTGAGGGCACACCCTCACCATCAAAGGGGCGGCTGGCCAGCCCCTCAGGGAGTGTCGGATCATCGGTTACCGTCACGATCGCGGAGGCGACCTGCTGCTCGATCTTGCCCGCCAGCAGCGACCGGCGTTTGATCACCGCATCGGCGCTGAACGAGCTCGACAGCACGCCGAGGATCATCGCCGCGGCGTGCGGATGGAAGACCACGGGTACGCTGGCCGTGGGGACTGGTTTTGCGCCAAGCAGGCCGGCGGCGTTCTCGACCGCCTCGCGCACCACGCCGTCGAGGTCGAGGTCATCGATGTCACGTCCGTGCGTGAACGCGAAGCCCGATTGCATCTCCGAATCCTGCTCGGCGATCGTGTCCAGCACGCCGTAGGCAACCGTGCGCTCATACGCCGCATCCAGGCCCCGCGTGTTGTAGATCTCGACCCGGCCACGCCCGTCGCTGTAGATCGCCTTGCTGACGCGCTTCACGTGCGGGTCGAGCGAGGTGGCCCGCCGCTCCATTTCCAGGGCGAAATCGATCTTGGCCTGCGGATCCAGCTCCCTCAAGGCCGCCGAGGCCAGACCCGGCAGTGCCTGGATGTCTTCGGGCTGTGGCAGGACATTGGCATCCTCGGCGTGGTTGTAGCGGCCGTTCTCGAGCGCTTCGTCGACCAGGTGGTCCAGCGCATCCGGCTCGAGAGCCGAGGTATAGGAGAAACCGACGCGGTGCTCGCGGAAGGTTCGTAGCCCGACGCCCCGACTTTCCGCCGAGACGAGTGACTCGATCTCACCCTTGTAAACCTGAACGGTGAACTCGGTTCCGGTCGAGATGTAAACCTCGGCTTCGTCAGCGCCCCGCGTGCTGGCTCGCGAGAGCAGCCGGTCCGCCAGCGGGCTCATGGCCGCATGGCGCTCGCCGGGACCACGCCCGTGCCCCCCACCGTCAGCTCCGAAATGCGGATGGTGGGCTGTCCGACCGACACCGGCACCATCTGGCCTTCCTTGCCACAGGTCCCCGGTGCCAGCTTGAGGTCGTTGGCGATCATGTCGATCCGGTGCAGCGCCCGGGGCCCGTTGCCCACGATGGTGGCGCCGCGCACCGGCCGGCCAATCTTGCCACCCTCGATCAAGTAGCCCTCGGTCACGGCGAAGACGAAGTCACCCGTCGTGACGTCGACCTGGCCGGCGCCAAGCTTTTTGGCGTAGAGGCCCTTCGGCGTCGCGGCGATGATGCCCTCTACCGAATGCGCCCCGGCCGCGATGAAGGTATTGGTCATCCGCGGAATCGGCAGATGCTGGTAAGACTGGCGCCGCCCGTTTCCGGTTGCTTGATGGTTTTGCTGGCCGGCTCGCAAGCGGTCGAACATGTAGCTGACGAGCACGCCGTCCTGGATCAGGACATTGCGCCGGGTTGGCACGCCTTCGTCGTCCACGGTGAGGGTGCCCCAGCGGCTTTCCAGCGTCCCGTCGTCGATGGCGGTGACGATTGGACTGGCGACTGCCTGTCCGATCTTTCCCGTGAAGACCGTCGAGCCCTTGCCCACGAAATCGGCCTCCAGCCCGTGGCCGCAGGCCTCGTGAAAAAGGACGCCGCCGAACTCATTGCCGACGATGACCGGCATGGTGCCGGCGGGCGACGGCGAGGCATCGAGCAGCGCCACGGCTCGCTCCGCAGCGGCGCGCGCGTACTCGGCCGGGGAGACCTCGTCGAAGAGTTCGAAACCACGCTGCATGCCGGGCGCCTCCATCGCGGTCTGGATCTCGCCGTTGCGCTCGGCCACCGCGTGCACCATGATCCGGACGCGGGTGCGTGAGTCGGCGTGCTGGACACCGTCCGAGGTGGCGACCAGCACCTCCTGGGCCGTCTGTCCATAGCCGACAGCCACCTGCTTGATGGCGCCGCTGACATCGCGCGCGGCCTGGTCCGCTTCGAGGAGCAGCTCGATCTTCGCTTCGGGACCGACCGTCTCCGGCGGCACCTCGACGCGTGGGATGTTTCGCGGCTCGCCCGTCAGATCGGCCAGCGCAAAGCGTCCACCACCGCGCTGTCCCACCTGCGCCGCCAGATCAGCGGTGCGTAGCAGCCCATCCTCGGAGAGATCCTCCGTGTAGACGTAGCTGACCGTGCCCCGGTGGATGATGCGCAGGCCGGCGCCCAGGTCATTGCCCGAGTTGACCCGCTGCACCTTGCTCTCCTCGACGCTGATCGACTGGTTGCGCTTCCGCTCCACGAAGAGCTCGACGAAATCGGCGCCGGAGCGCAGCGCGCGCTTGATCACGCTGTCCACGAGGGACTGCTCGAGCAGGGCCATGCTCACGAGTGTACCGAGGGCTCACGAACCAGCGCGATCACCCAGAATCCCAGCACGACCAGCACGCCGGCGGTGATGATGAAGACCGATGGATACCCCAGGGTGGCTGCGATCGTCGCGCCGAGCAGCGGACCAATCGCGGTCCCAACCGCCGTCCCGCTGTTGGTCAGGCCGTAGGCCGACCCGCGCAGGTCCGGAGGCGTAACCAGGGCGACGATCGCGTTGGTGGCCGGAATCAGCACTCCAAAGAAGATGCCCAGTCCGGCCCGCAATAAGAGGAACTGACCAACGTTGGCGGCGAAGGCCTGCGGTAGAAAGAAGATGGCGGCGCCAAAGCAGGCGACGATCAGGATCCGGCGGTAGCCGCCGCGCTCCACCAGGCGGCCGTAGGAAATCGCCGCCAGCGCGCTGAAGACCGCGGTGACACCGAAGGCCAGGCCGGCGTAAAGCTTGACCGGATCGCCGGGTCCGGACAGACGCTCGACAAACAACGAGAGGACCGGAAAGACGGTTCCCGAGCTCAGCTGTACCAATAGCAACGTGACGATCAGTGGCATCAAAGTCGGCGATCGAAGCCCCCGCCCCAGCGTCTGGAAGAAACCCGGTCGCCGAACCGTCGTCAGTGGCGGATAGTGTTCGTGGACGAACTGCCAGACGAAGATGCCGGCGATGCCGAGCATGGCACCGGCGACGAAGAAGGTGCCGCGGATCCCGACCACCTGCGCGATGACGCCACCAAGCACGGGGCCCGCGGAGATGCCGACATAGACGCTCGTCTGCAGCAGGCCCATGCTGTAAGCGATGCGGTCGCGCGGCACGATGCCGGCGACCAGGGCAGTCGAGGCGGCAATCGTGCCGGTGAAGATCCCTTGCAGGATGCGCAGAATCAGGAACTCGCCCACGTTCTGCACCAGCCCCATCCCGGCGATGATCAGGCCGCCGATGAACATCGCCCGCAGCACCATCACCTTGCGGCCCCGCCGGTCGGCGAGCGCGCCCCAGATCGGACTGAAAATCGCGAGCGAGACGCCTGTGCTGGTCACAAGAATTCCCGACCAGAAGACGACGGCGCCGTCGGGCTTGACGCCCAGCTCTTTGAGATAGAGCGGCAGAAAGGGCAGGATGAAGCCGAAAGCGAGCATGGCCGTGGCTTGCGCCACGCAGGTGACGTAAAGGCTCGTCCGCCAGCTCGGACTTACGTCCGGGGAGATGTGGCTGGGCGGCGCCGGAATGAGCCGGGGTCTAAAGCGCGTAGGAGCGGCTAACCCGCGCCGCGGGCGTAGCTGTGCAGGCCGACGATCCAGAGATTGACGGCGTACAGCGTGATCAGGATCGAAACAAAGCCGGCGGTGGCGATCAGCGCCGTGCGGCGGCCGCGCCAGGCACGCAGCGTGTGCGCGTGCAGGTAAATGGCATAGATGATCCAGGTGATCGCGGCCCAGGTCTCTTTTGGATCCCAGCCCCACCACCGACCCCAGGCGTGCTCACCCCAGATGGCGCCGGCCATGGTGCCGAAGGTCCAGATGGGAAAGCCAAGCAGGATGGCGCGGAAGGTCAGCCGGTCGAGCGTCTCCAGTGACGGCAGCCGGGCCGCCATGGCGGTGCCGTGCAGCCAGGACTTGAGGTTCGCGCTGCGCGCCCTGATCAGGTACAACGACGCGAAGACGAAGCTCGAGACCAGAATGCCGGACGACGCCATCATGCTGGTCACATGGATCTTCAGCCAGTAGCTCTGCAGCGCCGGAACGAGTGGCTCGGGCGACTGGTAGAGGCCGTAGCCGATCCCCATCAACGCCACCACGACGAACAACGCGACACCGCCTCCGAGTGAGGCGACCGGCCAGCGGAGGGACATCAGCAGGAAGGCCGTGACTGCCACCAGCGCCAGCATCGAGCTGTACTCGTACATGTTGGCCAGCGGGTAGTGGCCGTCGGCGAAGCCGCGCGTCACGATCGCCGTCAGGTGAATCAGCGCACCTGGTACGACCAGCGCGAGGCCCAGCCGGCGCAGCGCCTCGGTCCGATAGGAGAAGTAGGCGAAGTAGGCGAACATCCCGCCGACGTAGAGGGCCATCGCCCCGAAATACAGATGCAGGGATAGGTCGCCAACGGCGCCCGGCAATCGCGCGAGATCGCCCCGAACCAGCAGGAAAGCCAGCAGGTAGAAGGCCAGCGGGACAAGCCGCCACAGTGGCGGAAAACGCCGCTCGGCGACAGCGGCGACGCTCACGGCCGGCTCGTCGAGCGTGACCCGCGCCAAATCAGGACGCCACGTTGGCCGCCGCCCGCTTGGGCGCGGCGACCGGGGTCAGCGGAATCATCTGCATCGCGTCATCGCGGAAGCGCACCCGCTGGAAGGTGATGCAGTTGACCGGGCAATGGTCCTCACAGATCCGGCAGTTGGTGCAGCGGTCGTAGTTCACGAGGATCTTGCCGGCCTTGCCGCCGAACTCCTCACCGAGCACGGTGTTGCAGATCTCGACGAAGCCGCCGCTCGAGGTGTCGCGGTTCTCGCCGTAGACGACCACGTCCAGCGCCTTCTCGGGGCAGACATCGTCGCAGGCGCCGCACAGGATGCAGGTCGATTCGTCGACGTGATGCACGGTGTCGCACTGGAAGCAGCGCAGCGCCGCCGTGATGGCCTGCTCATCATTCCACGGCAGTTCCACCGGCGTCATGTCCATCCGCTTGTCAGCCGGCAGGATGGGTGGCTCCTCGCGGTTGTAGTAGTCCGCCTCGCGATGGTCGTCGGTGCTCTCGATCACCGTCAACGGCCTGGCATCGCGTGGAATCGCGGCGCCCAGGTATTCGTTGATCGAGCGGGCGGCCCGATGACCCCAGGCGATGGCATTGACGATGAAGGAAGGCCCTTCGACGCAATCGCCGCCGGCAAACAACTTGCCGACCTTGGTGTGCGCGCCGGTGTCGGCTTCCATCAGCTTGCGCGGGGTAAGCGGCACGCCCTGATCCTGGGCGAAGTCCATGATCTGGCCGGACGCGAAGATGGCGTAGCGGCAGGGAATCACGTGCTCGCTCCCTGGGATCTTCTGCACGGTGTTGATCAGCAACTTGCCGCTCTCGGGGTCGAACTCGAGCTTACTCTCGTCCACCCGGATGAATTCGACGCCGTTGACGTGTCCACTGGCATCCGCCTTGATGGCATTGACGATCACGCCGGTGTGCAGCGTCAAGCCGATCTCGCGTGCCTCGACCAGCTCGTTCCCGAACGCCGGCAGCCGGTCGGCGGGCTCGATCGAGACCATCCAGACCTTCCTCGCGCCCGTCTTGATCGAGGTCTGAGCCGCGTCGGTCGCCACCGCGCCACCGCCGATGACCACCACGTCGCCGCCGCGCGGAAAGTTGTCCGGGACGATGTCGTACGACCGGACCCGTAAGAACTCCATGGCCGAGATCACCTCGGGCAGATCCGATCCGGGCACCGGCAGGATCCGGCCGGTCATCATCCCCACCGAGAGAAAGACCGCGTCATAGTCATTGAGCAACTGCTCGAGCTTGATGTTTTTTCCGACGTCCTTGTTGAGGTAGACCCCGACGCCCATGTCGACGATCATCTGGATCTCCCACTCCAGCTGGTCGATATCGAAACGGAAGTGCGGGATGCTGGCCGATAGCAGGCCGCCCAGCTTGGCCTCGCGCTCATAGAGGTCGACGATGTACCCCATCAGGCGCAGGTCCTGCGCCGCGGTCATTCCCGCGGGGCCGGAGCCGACAACGGCGACGCGCCGCCCATTTTCGGGCGCCCGCTGCCAATCGATTTTGACCCGCCGAGCCCAGGCGTAGTCGGTGGCGAAGCGCTTGAGGGACTTGATCGAGACCGCGTTCTCGGGCCCCTGGACCCAGCCGCGCTTGCAGTCCGTTTCGCATGGATGATTGCAGAGCCGGCCGAGCATCGACGGGAACGGATTGGTCTCGTGGATCACCAGCCAGGAATCGAGGTAGCGGCCCTGCGATACGTAATCGACATAGGCGGCGATGTCCTGGTGGATCGGACAGGCTCGCTGACAGGGCGAAACCGGAACGTTCAGGCCGAGGTCGCGCTGGCCCCTGAAGACCTTGTTGGAGGCGGTATCGGTCGTGGTCTTGCCGATTTCTTCGAGCACCTCGTAGGCGCGCGCGATGCCGACGGTCCGCGACGTCTTCTTGAAGAGCGGCCCTTCGTCTTCGGTGAGGAGAACGATCGGCGTGTCCTCGCGGTACATGATGTCGGCGCCCGACTCGACCGAATCCGCTACGTTGCGACCGGGTAGCGGGCGGCGCATGTACTTCTCGACCGGTCCGCTTCCGTCGGCAAAGGTGGCCAGCGCTTCGCGGTAGCCGAAGAGACCGACGATGACGCCGTTCTTCTCGATCAGCAGGGCGTCGGCGCCGGAGGCGTTCAGTCTGGAGAGCGCCTCGCTGGCACTCAGCTCGGCCGGAGCCGTTTCTGGGACCGGCCGGAGGACTTTCGACAGGGTCGGCATCAGGCGGCCGGGACCATGACCCGGCTGACGTCGCGAACGGTGAGCGCACCGAGCGGCATCCCGGCCGGCGTCGTGACAAGAATGAGCTGACGCCCGCTGTCCTGGAGCAGCCGGACGGCATCGCCCAGCGGCAGGTCTGGCCGGACTTCGGGCAGCGGCTCCCGGATCAAATCGGCCGCGCGGCCGCTCAGCTGGCCCCGGACGTAGCGCTGCAGGATGTCCAGATAGGACAGGTAACCAAGGCAACGCTGGTCGACGATGACGGGCAGTTCGTACACCCGGTTCGCGGCCATCATGCGGGCGGCCTGGGCCAGGCTCGTATTAGGGAAGCAGAAGGCGAACTGCGACGACATGGCCTGTTCGACCGTGCGTCCATCTCGAACCGCCGCTGGCATCGTCCGAAATTATAGGTGTGACCCTTCCGGCAGCCGACTGTAACGGCGACGTGACGGCGAACCCTTCGGCGGCTCGTTATATCAGGCGGAGTTGGCCGAAAACCTGGCGCAAACGCCGCCACCTGACCTGGAGCTGCCCCGCACCCTGGCCGGCTTCCGGGCGCGCATCCATCTGCCCTATCGCAGCGGATTCAACCGCGTCGTTCGGATCCTCGGCCTGCTGGCGCTGCTGGCCTCATCGCTTGGTCTGCTCGCCGCCGTGGCCGGTTTTCCGCTCAACCTGCTCAGCATGCTCCTGGGACTGCTCGTCAGCCTGGTGCTGATCGGCTTCAGCGTCCGGCCGAGCCTGCGCAAACCGAAGTTTTAGGGCTCGACCAGGGCGAGCACCGCGGCGGTCATCGCCTTGAGGCCGATCGGTAGGCATCGCTCGTCGATCCGGAATTGGGGCGTGTGATGCGTCACCGGCGGGCCGTCCGGGGCTCCGCCGAGCAGGAAGAAGCAGCCGGGTCGCTGCTCCAGGAAATAGGCGAAGTCCTCCCCCACCATCAGCGGCTCGTAGGCAACCACCGTGCCCTCACCGAGTGCACTGCCAATCGCGCCGGCCACCAGGCCAGAGATCGTCGGGTCGTTGACCACCGGTGGTGCGGCGGATTCGAGTCGAAATTCGCAGCTGCCACGCATCGCTGCAGCGATGCCTTGAGCGAGCTCAGCAATCCGCCGCAGCAGCCGGTCCCGCAGGGACGCGTCGAACGTCCGCAACGTGCCCTGGATCACCACCTCACCCGCGATGATGTTGAAGGCGCTACCCCCGTGGATACTCCCCAGCGTGACGACGACAGCATCCCGCGGAGACGCCTCCCGGCTGACCAGGGTTTGCAGCGCGGTGATTACCTGGGCGGCAATGACGACCGCGTCGACGGCCTTGTCGGGCTGTGCGCCATGGCCGCCCTGGCCACGAACGGTCAGCGTGAACCAATCCGCGCTGGCCATCACGGCACCAGACCGAACGGAAATCTGTCCCAGCGGGAGCTGCGACCAGACATGCAGACCAATAACGCGATCGATGCCGTCGAGAACACCGGCGTCGATCATGGGCTTGGCACCACCAGCGGTCTCTTCCGCCGGCTGAAAAGCGAAGCGAACCATTCCCGACAAGCGATGCTCATTGACCGCCAATCTCTCGGCGAGCTCCAGCGCAATCGCCATGTGAACGTCGTGGCCGCAGGCGTGCATGACGCCGGCGTTCCTGGAACGGAAGGGCAGATCGGATTCTTCTTGCAGCGGCAGGCCGTCCATGTCAGCACGGACCAGCACCGCGTGTCCGGGACGCTTGCCTTGGACCTCGGCGGTCACGCCGTTGCCGCCGACATTCATGGTCAAGTTTTGAAGCGGCATGCGATCCAACTCTTCAGCGACGTAGTCGGCGGTATGTTTCTCGTGGAGCGAGAGTTCCGGCCGCTCGTGCAGCTCGCGTCGGGTCTTGACCAGTCGCTGCTCCGTCTTGGCGTCGACCTTCAGGAGATCGTCGCGAATATCAAGCGCCATCGAGTCATTCTGGCAAACTCAGTTTGATGCCTCGCTCGCTCAGCGAATATCAGCGCAAGCGCGACTTCAGCAAAACACCCGAGCCGAAAGGCGTGCCGGATCCGAGCGGCGGCAATCGGTTCGTCGTGCAGAAACACTGGGCTACCCGACTCCATTACGACTTCCGGCTCGAGATGGAGGGCGTCCTGGTCAGCTGGGCAATTCCCAAAGGGCCCACCCTGAACCCCGCCGAACGGCGGCTGGCGGCCCACGTCGAGGACCATCCGGTCGACTATTACGACTTCGAAGGCACCATCCCCAAGGGCGAGTACGGCGGCGGCACCGTCATGGTCTGGGACTGGGGCACCTTCGAGCTCGAGGAAGCGACCCCGGCGGTGTCGATCAAGCGGGGCGAGGTCAAGTTCCGGCTGCACGGCGTCCGGCTGTGCGGCCGCTACGCCCTGGTGCGGACCCGGTCGGACAAGGACTGGCTGCTGATCAAGAAAAAGGACGAGTGCGCCGATCCAAGCTTCGACATCGAGAAGTTCGCGACCTCGGTGAAGACCGGGCGAACCAAGGAAGAGATCGAACAGGGCAAAGACGCCGTGTGGTCCAGCCGCCGCGAGGAAGGCGCCGGCGGCCTGATCAACCTGGCCAACGCGGAGAAGGGATCGATGCCGAAGACGCTCGACCCGATGAAGGCCCAGCTCGTCGACGACCCCTTCGACAACGAACGCTGGCTCTTCGAGGTCAAGTGGGACGGCATCCGGTTGGTCACCTTCATCGATGGCGACACCGTCACGCTACAAACGCGCGCCGGGCGCACCGTCAACGACGAGTATCCACAACTGCAGGCGATGACCCGGCTGGTGAAGGCAAAGCAGGCGATTCTCGATGGCGAAATCGTCGTCTTCGACGAGGAGGGGCGTCCCTCGTTTCAGCTGTGGCAGAACCGCGGCCGGGAAGCCCGCCAGCTCCACTACATGGTCTACGACATCGTGTACTTCGACGGGCAGCGCCTGTTTCGCGTGCCGCTCGAGGACCGAAAACGCTTGCTCCGAGATGTGATTCTCGATTCGGACCTGGTGCGCTACTCCGACCACGTGATCGGAGAGGGCAAGGCCTTCTTCAAGGCCGCCCGGGAGAAGCAGCTCGAAGGCATCGTGGCGAAACTTCGCGACAGCCCATACCAGCCGGGCGTGCGCAGCGCCGCCTGGCTCAAGATCAAGACCACCAAGCAGCAGGATGTTGTCATCGGCGGCTTCACCGCCGGCCGCAACAGCCGCAAGTATTTCGGCGCCATCCTGGTCGGGGTCTACGACGACAAGGGGCGGTTCGTTTATGCCGGCCACACCGGAGGCGGTTTCGACGAGAAGACGCTGGCCGCGCTCTATGAGCGAATGAAGCCGCTCATCACCAAGGAGTCACCCTTTGCCGGAACGCCACCCCATACCAACGAAAAGCCGACCTGGGTGAAACCGGAACTCGTCGCCGAGGTCAAGTTCGCCGAATGGACCCGCGACGGCGTGATGCGGCAACCGGTTTTTGTGCGGTTGCGGGATGACATCGACCCGAAAAGCGTGCGACGCGAGGATCCCGAGGACACCGACCAGGCCGCGAGCCGCGCCGAGTCGAGCGAAACGACGACCGCCGCGATTAGGAGCAAGGCCAAGTCAGGCACAAAGAGCAAGGTTGCTGCCAAGACAAAACCACCCGCCAAGACCAGGGCCGCGGTCGCTCGCAGGACGATCACCGTCGCTAGATCGCGATCGACGACCGGCGTCACGGCAAAGACGACGACGCCCTCACGATCCACCGCGAAGCCGGCGACCTCCAGAGATCTTCCCGACACGCCGCTGAGCCGGGCGGCAGCGCAGATTTCGAAGAAACTTGGCACGAACATTCGTGGCGCAACCGCCGCCGAACTCGAGGCGCTCGACGCCATGCCGAAAGAAGGCCACTGGGAGATCGGCGGGCGCACCGTCCACCTGACGAACCTGGACAAGTTGCTCTTTCCCGAGGACCGGTACTCGAAGCGTGATCTGATCCGCTACTACGTCCAGGTGGCGCCGGTGATGATTCCGCATTACAGCCGGCGACCGCTGTCGATGAACCCGCACCCCGACGGCATCCATGGCAAGAGCTACTGGGTCAAGGACAAGCCGGGCTATGCCCCCGAATGGATCCCGACCTTCCGCTATCGAGACCAGAAGAGCCTGAAGGACTGGATCCTGATCGAGGAAGTCGCCACCCTCGCCTGGCTCGCCAATCACGCGGTGATCGACATGCATCCCTGGTATTCGCGGGTGGACAAGCCCGAGTATCCAGACTGGTCGGTGGTCGACCTCGACCCGGCGGAGGGTGCCACCTTCAACGACGTCGTCGACGTTGCCCGGGTGGTGAAGAGCGCCCTCGACCATCTAAAGCTGAAAGCGCTGCTGAAGACGACCGGCCAGAGCGGGCTGCACGTCTACATCCCGATCGAGCGCCGCTACACCCTCGACGAAAGCCGCGGCTTCGTTGCCACCCTCGCCCACATGATCGCCGAGCTGATGCCCGACAAGGTCACCGAAGTCTGGGAGGTCAAGCGCCGGACCGGCAAGATCCGCATCGACTACACCCAGAACGTGATCAACAAGACCCTGGCCGGTCCATACTCGGTCCGGCCGGCTCTCCGCGCGCCCGTTTCGACGCCCATCCGCTGGGAGGAGCTCGACGATAGCCGCCTGCGTCCGGACAAGTGGACGATCAAGACCCTCGGCGAGCGCCTGCTCGAGGTCGGCGACCTCTTCCACGATGCGCTCACGCTGCACCAGCGACTGCCGGCCCTCTGAGCGTGCCCGAGGACGAGGGCTTCATCCCGGCGGACCTCTCGGAAATCCAGGCGTTCCTGGACCGCTGGATCCGGGAACGCGGCGGCTACTGGTCACCGCTGTCGCAATTCGCCCGGCTGGCCGAGGAGGTCGGCGAGTTCGGTCGCGAGCTCAACTTCCGCTATGGCGACAAGCGACGCGCAGCCAAAGACGCGGAGGGCTCACTCACTGATGAGCTCGGTGATGTTCTATTTATCGTCGTCCTGCTCGCGAACGACCTCGACATCAACCTTCATCGAGCCCTGGCTGAAACTCTGCAGAAGTATGGGCACCGAGTCCAGCCCTAACCTCCACCGTGTTTCCACAGGAGTTTTCCACGGTCTGTTAGAGGGATGTGCAAAACCGCCGGCAACAAATGTTCTGTCTGGACGCTTATGGAGAGCGGGCGTATTTTTATCTCCCCTTGAACCGGTGTCAGGGTGGAGTCGGGAAGAGGGCTCGGTTTCAGGAAAGAAAGTCGGACGGTTAATTTTGGGCCAGAGGGGTTTTGCGAGATCGATTGCGCTTGACAGTCCGGAAGGGTGGCGCTACTATGCGCACAACCTACATCTGGTAGACAACGTGGTCATGAGACCCCACATTTTGGGGAGGTAGCGAACCAAGGCGCACGCGAGAAAGGGGATGTACCGGCGGCGGCAGACGCCGGACGGCACACTGTGTGCCGGCGCTCGACTTGTTGAGCTAGGGGGAGACCATGCTCAGAAACACGCTGCGGATGATCAACCAGCAGGATCAGTGGTTCAACCAGTTGCGTCGCGAAGAATCGGCGCGACGGACGCTCCGGTACTCGCTCTACCAGGCGCTCGAACAGGTCGAGCGGTTGCTCGAAAGCGACATGATGGAAGTCCCGCTCGAAATGCAGGCCCGCCTACGCCAGATCGTGGAAGCCGTCGATCCCCAGCTCGCCTATCGCATGGACCAGTCGGGTCCCAGCGCGCTCGACATCCAGGACATCATCTTCGAGGCCCAGGACCGCCTCATCAAGCAGGTCCGCACCTGACCGTTTCATAACCTCGAACGCCTCGCCTCCTGCAGTGACGCCCGGGAGTCATCCCGGGTGTCATTGCGTCTGGGTGCTAAAACCTCTCCATGGCTGATCGGCTCGAGATCTGGGACCTCTGGTTGCCGGGACCCGGCGCCACCGGCCTCTCGTTCGCCCGCGCTCGCATCAATGCCGCCGACGCCGGCGATCGCGTGCTCGTCCACGCCGCCCCGCAGAAATTGCAGGTGATCGTCCGCGATCCATCGGGAGCCGTCGTGGCCAAGGGCGAAGGCCTCGAGCGGCATCGGCCCGGGCCGATGAGCTTTCTGATCCGCCGTGGTTCAACCATCACGCTCGAGGATGGCTGGCCGACGGAGCAAGACATCGGCCGTGTGGTCATTCTGCCCGGCGGCGAAGCCGGCATCCTGAAGAGCTGGTGGAACGCCGACGACCATAAGGAATGGCGCTGGCAGGTCGAGTTCTACAACCAGAATCGCAGCTAGCGATCAGGCCTGCACAAAGTACGAGCGACAGGCCAGGTCGATCAGGTCGGGTTCGAGCCGGGGCGGCCGGCTGAGGAAGTAGGCCACCTCGTCGAGCTGGTTGAGGATGTCGCGCGGCTGGCAACCGCGGAAAGGACGCTTGAACGGCTTGTAATACCGGTCGAGCACATAGTTGTAGCCGGCCTCGCTGAACACGATCTCGAACTCTTTGCAGGCCCGCTCGAAGATCTGACGGAACTCTCCCGGGGTCGGGTCGGGCACGTGAATCTTGTATCGGACGCGACGGAGGAACGCCTCGTCGACCAGTGACGCCGGCTCCAGGTTGGTGCTGAAGACGACCATCGCCTCGAACGGAGCGCCGACGGCCATGCCGGCGCCGGCCAGCGTCAGGTAGTCGATCCGGCGCTCGAGCGCGACGATCAGGCGATTCAACAGGGCGCGCGGTGAGGAGTCCTGGCGGCCGAAGTCATCGAGCAGGAAGATGCCGCCATTGGCCTTGAGGTGAATGGGCGCCTCGTAGTACCGCATCAGTGGGTCGAACGATGGCGACAGCTGGGCAGTGGTCAGCTCGCCGCCCGCCTTGACGAAGGGACGCTTGATCAGCACCCATCGCGCGTCGAAATTCGGCGGCAGTTGCCGCTGGACCCGCTGATGATGGAGCGGGTCGTAGAGCCGCATCACCTGGCCCTCGATGTCGATGGCGTACGGGATGTAGATCGGCTCGCCCAAAAGCTCGGCGCAGGCCTCAGCGATGGTGGTCTTGCCGTTCCCCGGCGCGCCGTAGAGAAAGAGGGGCGCGCGCGCGTTGACTGGAGGCCCCAGCTGGACCAGCAGATCCGGGCTGAGCGTGAGGTGCTGGAGGGCCCGGGTCAGCCACGCCGCGGTCACATCCGCCTGGCTCACCTGGGCGCGCACCGACTCCTCGTACTGCAGGAATGGGACCGGCGCCGGGCCGACATAGTGGTCGCGAGCGAGCACGTCGCGGGCCCGCACTCGGCCCGGGTCGGTGATCAGGTAGCCGAGCGACTCGCCAAAGTCGGCGCTCATGGTCGGCCCGGCCATCCGCCCGATGGTCTGGCACCAACCCTGCTCGACGAGGCTCTGGATGGCCGGCGTGATCGTCGCGTACGGCAGGCAGAGCGCGGCCGCCCAGTCCTTGGCCGACAGGGGCGACTTGAAATAGACGTGCTTCAGGAGCAGGTCAGCGAGCCGCGCCACCGGGAGTCCAGAATCCTCGGTCCGAGCGGGCGCGAGGGGAAGAAATTCCGGGTTGGTGGCTTGGAGCGGTGGCTGTATGGCCATAACGAATGGGCCGCCAGGGGCGGCTCTTCAGAGCAACCGGTCGCCCCTGGGGTTTCTTGCGACGGGCGGCCTCAGCCCTCCAGGGCGGGTCGGGTTCCGAAATAGCGTTCCACGCTCAGACCGTGGCGCTCCATCTCGGCCTTGGCGAGGCGGTCAAACCGGCGCAGGTACCAGTCCTCAGCGGGGTTCGCCGAATAGGCCAGGAGGTGGTTGTACGGCAGGGTATAGATGGCCCGGCCGGCCAGGATTTCGAGCATCTGGGGCGCCAGCTCGGGCTGGGCAAGGGCGCGCCGCACCGTGACGTGGATGCCCCGCATGTCGGCGATCAACCGGAGCCGTTTGGGCAGGAAGATCAACAGCGCAAACCCGATCGGGATGGCCGCCACCATGATCCCCAGGATCAGCGCCAGCAGGTGAATGCCACGGGACCCGGCCATGCCTGCCGAGATGAGCGAGTCTCCGGAGTGGGTCTTGAGCGCTTCGGCGGTGCGGTGCAAAAAGTCGGACAGATAGGGGACGTTGTTGGGAATGCCCTGCTCGAACGACCGGATCCAGCTGTCGAAGGTATTGCCGGCCTTGATCACGCCCTGGGCGAGCGCATCGAGCTGGAGGACGAGGTTGTTGACCCAGAGACCGGCGCGAACGCACAGGTAAATCCAGGCGACGATAACCAGGTCGGCGAGCATCCAGGCGAAGCGGCGGCCGTAGACATCGGGGTACAGGCGCATGAGTTCACCCCTTGAAGTACTGGAGGAAGAACGGTAATTACGCCGCGAGTCTAGCGGTGTTTTCGACCCGGTTGGCGCCGGGCCGGGCTGGTGCGGACCTGGTGGTGCAGGAGCCATGCCGACAGCAAGGCGCCCATCCCGGCAGAGATCAGGCCTGCGGGGATCAGCGCGGCGCCAAAGATCGCATGGGCAAGCACACCGCCGCAGAAACCCAGAGAGGCGATGACGAGGATCGCTTGCAGCCATCGTCTGGCGGGTGGAGCGACGGCATCGAGCATGTCCTCACCGTACTCAGCGCGTGTTACCGAGACCGTCCACGATCGCTCCACCCGATGAACTCCCAGTGCACCGAGAAAAAACACGCTGCCTGCCAGAAGGGTGGCGACGACCGCCATGATCGCCCATCCCAGCTGCGTCCCCGGCTCGCTCTCTGATGTCAAGTCGTCCGCTCCTTGCACGTGAATCAGAGCGACGTTGCCCCTCCAGAAACGGGCCGAAACCGTCTGAGCCGGCCGGAGAGCGTCAAAGGTGCCGTTGGGCGCGACCTCAACGCGCTGGGTCCCGAAATCGTCCTGCAAGTCGACGTAATAGCTGGAACTCTTGCTGTGGTGAACGACTTCGGTGCCCTTGACCACGGCGCCCACTTCGGTCCAGCAGCGATTGCCGTTGGGGATCGGCTCCTTGCATGGGCCGGCGTCGGCGTAACTTGTGGCCTCGGCAATCGACGAAGGCAGCCAGGTGAAGGACAGCACCAGCCCGAGTGGAATAAGGACGGATCCGAGCACGAGTCCGATGACCGGTTTCATGGTCGCCGCCCGTTACAACGCTTCCAGGTACTCGATCACTTGTCGGGTGAGCTGGGTTGGCGTCGAGGCACCCGAGGTCACGCCCACCCGCTTCTTCCCTTCCAGCCACTCGGGCCTGATGTCCTTTGCGGTGTCGACCAGATAGGCCGGCTTGTGCGCCAGCTCCTGCACCACCTGGACCAAACGCTTGGAGTTGGAGCTGCGCTCGCTGCCGACGACTATGACGATATCGCACTCTTTCGCCGCCTCGACCGCGGCCTCCTGCCGGTCCTGGGTCGCGCGGCAGATCTCGTTGTAAGCCTCGGTCTGTGGGTACTTGTCGCGCACCCGCTTGATCATCGCGGCGGTATCCCAGATGCTGAGCGTGGTCTGGCAGGTGACCGCAATCTTCTCGTTCGTGATGTCGAGGGCGTCGACGTCTTCCGGGTCCTGCACCAGGTGCACCTTGCCAGGCGCCTCCCCCATCACCCCCTCCGGCTCCGGGTGTCCCCGGCGACCGACGTAGACGATGTCGTAGCCGCGTTCGGCCAGATCCTTGACCAGGTCATGCGTGACCACGACGTCGGAGCAGGTGGCGTCGACCATCGTGAGCCCACGCTCGGCAGCCCTCGCTTTCACCGCGGGGGACACGCCGTGAGCGGTGAAGATCACCGTTCCGCGGTCGATGCGATCGAGCCCCTCCAGCCGGTTGTCGCTGTCGACCAGCTCGATGCCGTTGGCCTGCAGCTCGTCGGTCACGTGCGTGTTGTGGACGAGGTAGCCAAGCATCCGGATCTGCTGGCCCGGGCTGGCTTTCGCCGTCTGCTTCGCCGCCCGGATTGCCTCGACCACGCCGTGGCAGTAACCACGTGGGGTGATCTTGAGGACGTCCATCGATTTCGAGTCTACCCGCGCTTCCGAACGCGCAACCCAGCGAGCGCGTTACGAGGACGTTACGTTTACAGGCTTCGGCGCGGGCGGTGGTCGCTCCGGCGTGGGCGGAGCCGGCGGGGCCTGGGTGCCCGGGACGGCATCGCCAGGCTCGGGCGGCCGCGGTGGCGGTTCCTTATCCAATCTTGATGGGACCGCCCGATACCGAAAAGATCTTGAGGAAGGCCAGGATGCTGAGCGCCGCCAGCACGACGAGGAATCCGCCGACGATGTAAGACGCCAGCCGGTGACGGGTGAAGACGGCAGCCCCGAGCAACAGCAGGACGATGGCAACCAGGATGTTCGCGAAATTGATTTCAACTTGCACGTCGCACCTCCGTTATTGGTTGAGCTTCATGCCTGGGCCAGGGCTCGGTCAAGGTCTGAGATCAGATCGGCCACGTCCTCGAGCCCGACGGAGATCCGGATCAGGCCATCCGCTACGCCGTGCGCACGCCGTGTCTCGGTGGGAATCGAGGCGTGCGTCATCGCTGCCGGCAGCTCGATCAACGACTCGACCCCACCGAGGCTCTCGGCCAGCGTGAACAGCTGAGTCCGCTCCACGACGGTCCGCGCGGACTCCATGCCGCCCTTCACTTCGAAAGAGATCATGCCGCCGAATCCCGACATCTGGCGCTCGGCCAGGTCACGCTGCGGATGGTCCGGCAGGCCAGGATAGAAGACGCGATCGACCCGCGGGTGGCTGCGCAGGAATGCCGCGACCTGGCGGGCATTGCGATCGTGCTCGCGCATCCGGACGGCGAGCGTCTTCAAGCCGCGCAACACCAGCCAGGCGTCCATCGGCCCGGGAACACCGCCGACCGCGTTCTGGAGGAAGGCGAGCTGTTCGTGGAGGTCGTCGCGATTCACGACCAGGGTGCCGCCGATCAGGTCGCTGTGGCCGCCCAGGTACTTGGTGGCGCTGTGCACCACGATGTCCGCGCCCAGGGCCAGCGGCCGCTGGAAGTAGGGGCTCATGAAGGTGTTGTCGACCACCACCATCGCCTGGTGCTTGTGGGCGAGGGCGCTGACGGCTTCGATGTCGACCAGCTTGAGCAAGGGATTGGTCGGCGACTCGAGCCACACCAGGCGCGTCTCGCTGGTTAGCGCCCGTTCGACGGCCTTCAGATCCGAGCCGTCGACGAAGGAAAAGCTGAGCCCCATTGGCTCGAGGACGCGGCGGAACAACCGATAGGTCCCGCCGTACAGGTCATCGACCGCCACGGTGTGATCGCCGGGTTTGAGCAGCTGCATGATGGCCGCTTCGGCCGCCATGCCCGAGGCGAAGGCCAACCCGTGTTTCCCTCCTTCGAGGGCGGCAATGCATTGCTCCAACGCGGCGCGGGTCGGATTCCCGGTGCGCGCGTATTCGTACCCGCGATGCTTGCCTACCCCCTTCTGGGCGAAGGTCGAGGTTTGATAGATCGGCACGGTGACGGCTCCGGTCGTGGGATCGGGAGCTTGCCCAGCGTGGATCGCCCGGGTGGCGAAGCCGGGCGTGCCTGGCTCGCTCAACGGGGGGCGCGGCTGTGCGCCATGAACTCCAGCAGGTCGAGGCGGGTGATGATGCCGACCGGACGATCTCCGTCGGTCACCACCAGCGCGGTGGCGCCGCCGAGCAGCGCGTTGAAGGCTTCGTCGATGTGGGCGCCCGAGGTGATGGTGGGAAACGGGCCGTCCATCGCCGCCCCCACGGTGGTTTCGATCAGGCCCGGATCGCGGTAAACCCGGTCGAGGAGGGTGCGTTCCTGGATGCTGCCGACCAATCGCTTCGGCGGCCCGGCGCCATCCTCGGTGACCGGCATCTGCGAGATGCCGTACTCCTGAAGCAGGTCGATCGCCCGGCCGACCTTTTCTTTGGATGAGACCGTGATCAGTTCCGGGATCTCCCGGTTGGGCGAGAGTACGAGATCGTCAACGACCTGCCGCGGAAACCGCTCCAGGAAACCGTTCTGTCGCATCCACTCGTCGTTGTAGATCTTGCTCATGTTGTTCCGGCCGGTGTCCGGCAGGATGACGACCATCACCGTCTTTTCATCCAGCTCCCGCGCCACCTCCAAGGCGGCTTTCATCGCGGTGCCGGCTGAACCGCCCACCAGGATGCCTTCCTCGCGCGTGATCCGGCGGGCGATCAGGAACGAATCGCGGTCGTTGACGCGCACGATGCGGTCGATCAGTTTCAGGTCGATGGTCCCCGGGATGAAATCCTCGCCGATCCCCTCGACCTTGTAGGGCTTGGCCGTGTCCCCGGAATAGAGCGATCCCTCGGGATCGGCGCCGACCATCATCACCGATGGTTTGCGCTGCTTCAGGAAACGCGCGACCCCGGTCATGGTGCCTCCCGTTCCAAGCCCGCCTACCACGACGTCCACCTGACCGTCGGTCTGTTCCCAGATTTCGGGTCCGGTGGTTTCGTAATGCGCCTGGGGGTTGGCCATGTTGAAGTACTGGTTCGGCTGAAAGGCGCCCGGGATCTCATGGCTGAGTCGCTCCGCCACCGAGTAATAGCTCTCGGGCGAGTCGCGCGGCACGGCGGTTGGGCAGACGACGACCTCGGCGCCGTAGGCACGCAGCAGCGCGATCTTTTCCGGCGATTGCTTGTCCGCCATCACGAAGATCATCCGGTAGCCCTTGAGCGCGGCCGCGATCGCCAGCGCGTGGCCGGTGTTGCCCGAGGTCGGTTCGACGATGGTGCCACCCGGCTTCAACAGACCGCGGCGCTCGGCATCCTCCACCATCCGCAGGCCGATCCGATCTTTGACACTGCCGCCTGGATTGAGGGTCTCGACCTTGGCCAGCATGGTGGGGCGAAGCCCGGCAGTGATGCGATGCAGCCGCACCAGCGGCGTGTGCCCGACGGCTTCCAGGATGCTGTCCAGCACCTGCACGGCCCCCATGATACGGGCGATGCGCCATTAGAATCGGTCTCGCACCTTAGGAGGGATGGTCACGTGCCGGTTTCGGTGGCGAACTCGCAGCTCGTCTACGACGCCATGAAGGCGGTCGGTGTCACGCTGGTCAGCGCCCTGCCGGAGACATGGCTGGTGCACCTCATCCGGCTGGCGGATGAGGATCCCGACATGACCCTGGTCCGGCTTGCCAAAGAGGAAGAGGGCGTCGGGATATCCGCCGGTGCGCATTTCGCCGGCGTGAGGTCGGCCATGCTGATGCAGAACCACGGGTTCCTGCAGGCGATCAACGGCATCGTCGGCGTCTCGTTGCTCTACAAGATCCCGCTGCTGATGCTGATCACCGATCGGGGCGGCTTCGGCGAGAAGGATCCGTGGCAGACCGAAGGTGGCAAGCACACCCGGCCGGTGCTCGACGCGCTGAAGATTGCGCGAGCGGACCTCACCCGGGCTGCGGACGTCAAGCCCACGTTGACCAAGGCGATGGCCCTGGCGCAGAGCTCGTTGGCGCCGGTGGCCTTGCTGCTGGGGCGCGATCTCATGTGGGAGGAGCCGGCCTGAAGCGCATCGATTGCCTGAAGGCGATCTATCTGGAGCTGGAAGACTGTGCCGTGGTAACCATTATGGGCGCCGTGGCCGCCGAGCTCTACTCGCTCGGCCATCGGGCGAATTTCTTCTACCTCGAGCACGCCATGGGTCTCGCCTCCTCGACCGGCCTGGGCATCGCCCTGGCTCAGCCCCAGCGCAAGGTGGTGGTGCTCGATGGTGATGGGTCGGTGCTGATGAACCTGGGCGGATTGACCACCCTGGCTCGATCGCGACCAAACAACCTGGTGCATGTGATCTTCGACAACGAGACACTGCTCTCGGTGGGCGGTGGCGCCCCGGGTGGCTACCGCTGGTTTACGACGGCAACGGCGGCGGGAACGGACCTGGCCGGGATCGCGAAAGCTGCCGGGTTCCCTCACGCCCAAACCGTCCAGGCACTCGAGGACTTTGAGGCCGCGGCGCTCGACGCCATCAGCGGCAGCGAGCTCAGCTGCATCGTCGCCAAGGTCGAGGCGGAGATGCCAACGAGCTTCCTGATGGATGTCCATATGCTGGAAAACCGGTTCGAATTCGCACGGGCGCTCCAGCAACCACCCCGACAGCGGCAGAAGCTCCGGCGCCCGACCCGCGTGACCAGAGAGCAACCGACGACGATTCCGGCGCTGAAATCCAGGGAGGAATGATGAGTACAACGGACGCCTCAAACGCTCGTATGGCACGTTCCGCGCCACTCGCGTCGGCCGGCGGGCCGGTCGATACGCTGGCATCGTTCGTCGATGGCCTGGTCTCGGGGGCCATCGACGTCATCGACCTGACCCAACCGCTCTCCGAGCGGACGCCGATCCTTCAGCTCCCGCCACCCTTAGCCAACACGCCGGGCTGGAAGACCCACGAGATCAGCCACTATGACGACCGAGGACCGGCGTGGTACTGGAACTGGTTCGAGGGCGGCGAGCACGTCGGCACGCACCTCGACGCGCCGATCCACTGGATCACGGGAAAGGACAAGGACGATGTTTCGCAAGTCCCCCTCAAGCGACTGATCGGGCCGGCGGTGGTGATCGACAAGTCGAAGGAAGCCCGGGCCAACCCGGACTTCCTGCTAACCGTCAGCGATATCCGTGCCTTCGAGCGAGAGCATGGAGGGCTACCCGACGGATGCTGGCTGCTTTACCGCACCGGCTGGGATGCTCGAGCCAGTGACCAGAAGGCATTCCTGAACGCGAACGAGACCGGGCCACACACGCCGGGGATCGACATCGAGCTGGCGAAGTGGCTGGCCGACGAAAGCCCAGTCGTGGGCCTTGGCGTCGAGACGGTCGGCACCGACGCCGGAGCGGCGCATTCCTTCAATCCAGCGTTTCCCTGCCATCAGTTCTTGCTTGGTGCGAACAAGTACGGGCTGACCCAGCTGGCCAACCTGGCCAAGCTTCCGCCAACCGGCGCGGTGCTGGTGGTCGCCCCGCTCAAGCTGGTGAGGGGGTCGGGCAGCCCCTGTCGCGCCCTGGCGCTGGTGCCGCGATAGCCGTCCGCACCGGTCTCGAGCTGCGGCCGATCCGGGCCGAGGAGCTGCGCGACTATACGGTCGCGCTGCGGCGCGCCTTCGGCGGGCAGTTGCCCACCGAGGATGAGCTCAAGGCAGGACGCGAGATCCTGGAGCTGGACCGAACGCTCGCGTTCTTCGACGGCGACTCCCTGGTGTCAACGGCCGGCATCTTCTCCTACGAAATGACCGTGCCCGGCGGTGAGCTCGTCCCCTGCGGCGGCGTCACCCGGGTCACGGTGTCGAGCACGCACCGGCGGCGAGGGCTGCTGCGGGCCATGATGCGGCGTCAGCTCGATGACATGCACGATCGTAGCGAGCCGCTGGCCGTCCTCTATGCATCGGAGACGCCGATCTATGGACGCTTCGGATACGGGCTATCGACCTATGAAACCAATCTGGAGATCGATCGAGCCCGGGCAGCCTTCATCAACCCCGTGGCGGAGAGCGGCCGGATCGCGCTCATCGATATCCCAGCGGCGGTGCCGGCTTTTTCTCGAGTCTGGGACGATGCCCGACGAAAGGAGCCGGGGATGCTCGCGCTGGACGAGCGCTGGTGGCGCGCCTTGCTCGCCGACCCGGAGAGCAGCCGCCACGGCTCCAGTCCGCAGTATCGGGCGATCTATGAGGCCGATGGCCGGCCGACCGGCTTCGCCCTCTATCGGATCAAGATGGACTGGGACGCCGGCGGACCGAGGGGGACGTTGAGCGTCGAATCGCTGATCGCCAGCACCCCGACGGCGTACGGCGCGGTGTGGCGTTACGTCCTCGACGTCGACCTGATCGCGAAGGTCACCGCCACTCGGCGAAGCATCGAGGAGCCGTTGCGCTTCCTGCTCGTCGACTCTCGACAGCCCCGGACAAGCGTCGAGGACGGCGTCTGGCTGCGTCTGGTCGACGTGCAACGCGCCCTGGCAGCACGGCGCTACGCGGTCGACGACCGGATCGTACTTCGCGTCCGCGACGAATTCTGCTCCTGGAACGAGGGCACCTACGAAGTCGATGGCGGCCCGAAGGCTGCCCAGTGCCAGCGCTGCGACCTAAACCCTGATCTGGAGATCAACGTATCGGACCTCGCCGCGGCTTACCTCGGCGGCAACCGATTCCAGGTGCTGCACGAGGCGGGTCGCGTCAATGAATTGCGCCCCGGCGCGATTGGACGGGCTGATGCGATGTTCGCTGCCGATCGCGCCCCCTGGTGCCCGAGCTTCTTCTAAGCGCGCGATAATCCGCTCGTGGACCGCGAGACCTGCCTGTCATTCGATCGGCAGGACCCGCTGGCGCAGGTTCGCGAGGAGTTCGCCCTGCCGGAGCAGGTCGTCTATCTCGACGGCAACTCACTGGGCGCGCTGCCACGCGCAACGGTTGGCCGCCTCACCCAGGTCGTGACCGAGGAGTGGGGTAATGGGCTGATCCGCAGCTGGAATTCGGCGCACTGGATCGACGCGCCCGTACGCATCGGTGACAAGATCGCCAAGCTGATCGGGGCGCAGCCCGGCGAGGTCATCATCGCCGACAGCACCTCGGTGAATCTCTTCAAATTGCTGGCCGGCGCCCTCGAGCTCCAGCCGGAGCGTCACTTCATCCTGACGGAGACCGCGAACTTCCCCACCGACCTCTATATCGCGCAGGGGTTGGTCGATCTGCTCGATGGTAGCCATGCGCTCCGCACCGTCGAACGCCGTCAGCTCGAGGCGGCGATCGACGGCAGCGTCGCGGTCGTCATGCTGACCCACGTCGACTACACCAGTGGGGCGATTCACGACATGCGACGGATCACGGCGGCCGCCCACAGATACGGCGCGCTCATGCTCTGGGATCTGTCCCACAGCGCCGGCGCGGTGCCGGTTGATCTGAACGGCTGCGGCGTCGACCTGGCCGTCGGCTGCGGCTACAAATACCTCAACGGCGGACCGGGCGCGCCGGCGTATCTATTCGTCGCCCGCGCCCTGCAGGAGGCGCTTCGAAGTCCCCTCGCCGGCTGGATGGGACATGTCGCGCCCTTCGCCTTCGAACCCGAGTACCGCCCGGCGAAAGGCATTGGCCGTCAACTCGCTGGCACGCCGCCGGTGATCAGCCTGATGGCGCTCGAGGTGGCGATCGATCTCTGGCTCCGGGTCGATCAACGGGAGGCGCGGCGGAAATCCATGGCCCTCGGCGACCTCTTCATCAAGCTAGTCGACGAAACCTGTCGCGACCTCGGGCTGGAGGTGGCGTCACCGCGGGAGGCACCGTCGCGTGGCTCGCAGGTCTCCCTTCGCCATCAAGAGGCCTATCCGGTCATACGGGCACTGATCGATCGCGGGGTGATCGGTGATTTTCGA
The DNA here is from genome assembly GCA_035716185.1 of Candidatus Dormiibacterota bacterium. Lineage (GTDB taxonomy): Bacteria > Chloroflexota > Dormibacteria > CF-121 > CF-121 > CF-13. The sequence goes on along the minus strand of DASTJZ010000156.1, from coordinate 5,291 downwards.
ACGCCCAACCTGATGCGCTTCGGATTCGCACCGCTCTATACCCGCTACGTCGACGTCTTCGATGCGGTCCGCTGCCTGCGTGAGGTGTTGATGTCAAAAGCGTGGCAGCGGCCGGAGTATCGCACGCATCTCACGGTGACCTGATGGAAAATACCCAGGGCGATCGCCTGCTGCGTGGCTATCTGAGCAGCCGCTGGCTGTTGCTCGCCATCGGCATCATCACGCCGATTGGCATCCTGGTCGTCAACGCCGCCGCCTTTGTGATGCGCAACCTGGCGCAATTTCGGATCGGGATCGCGATCTGCGCGCTGATCAGCTCGCTGGTCCTCAACGGCCTGACGGCTTCCTGGTTACTCCGGCTGGCGACCCGGCGGTCGATCACAATTTACCTGCAGCACAAGGAGTGGGGGACGATCATCGCCACCATCGTCGTGCTGGCGACCTCGATCGGCGCCGCCATCCTGACCTACCTTGGCCTGAGCAATCCCAACCAGCTGCCCAACGGCCTCGCCGTGATCACCTCGGTATTGGCGTTGCTTCTGCCGCTGGCGATCACCTACTTCAGCCGGATCTTCGCGAACAGCCGCTAGGCGGCAAACTGCTCCGCCTCAGCCTGCGCAGCTTTGAGCCTCGCGTGGTGAAGCCGGAGCGTGCTCGAGGCGCCAAAACTCCCGATCAGGAACCACAGAAGGGCGAGTCGGACGATGATCGGAATCAGCAGGATCCAGGGCCAGCTCCCGATGTCATGCGACGTATTCCCGGTCGCAAGCGAGGGGTACTGCTGAATCAGGTCCTGATACTTCTGATACTGCTCCCAGAGAAACTGGAACAGCTTGAAGATTCCGTAGGCGAAGATGCCGGAGTCGGCCAGGAACAAGAGGCTTGCCAGTGCCAGCGCGACGACCGATCGCCGCCAGATCAATACTGCCAGTCCGAGATAGGCCAACCCCTGCCAAAGCAGTGGTGAGACGTCGGTCATCTGGGAGATGGGACTCTGGGCGGTCAAGCTCATCCCGTGCAGGGTCAATCCGGTGAACGGCAGCCAGGAAAGGACAAAGCCGATCAAGATTTGCAGGACGTCGAAGGCCGTCTTCTGGTCCTCGGCGCTGGATCCGCTCGGTTGGAGGAAAAAGCTAAGCAACAGCTCGGCGGCATACTCGGGATGGTGGGTCAGCACCCAGTAGGAGCCCACGCTCAGCGCTCCGATCGCGCCGATCAGCACCCAGGCCCAGGTCATCCGGGTCCTCGCCCAACTCAGCTCTACGAGGTTGATCCCCGTGTTGACTGGATAAGCTGGCGCCCGGTACGCCGGCTGCGCTTGAGGGACGGATGCTGGCTGAGCTTGATAAGGGGCCGGTTGCCACCCCTGGGACGATGCCGGCGCCAGCCCCCAACGAGTGCAAACCTCGCAGGTTGTTCCAGCGACCAGAAACGACCCGCAGCGCGGGCAGGCTGGCATATCAGCCGTAACAGATAGCACCGCCCAAACCTTCGCTCGCCAGAGGCAGACCGTCCGTAGGTCTGGCTAGAGCTGGGAGCGCACCTCCCAGAGTTCAGGGAAGAAGCGCTTGTCGAGCGTCGATTTCAAGTAGCGGACGCCGGTCGAGCCGCCCGTCCCCGGCTTGTCGCCGATCTGCCGCTCGACCATCTCGATATGCCGCAGCCGCCAGAGGCGAAAGCCTTCGTCGTGATCGAGCAGCGCCTCGGCCAGTTCGAGCATGTCACCGTCCCGCTGGCCTTTCTGGTACAGCCCGGCGACCGTCAGCCGCCGGCGTTCGAGAATCGCGTGAAAGGCATCGGCTAACGACGGTTCAGCTAATCGTCGCTCGAGAGCCTCGCGCGCTCCCCGTTCATGCTCGAGCGTTTTGAGAAAACCACGCTCTTTGAGGCCCGAAAGATATTCGATCTCTCGAAACTGGATCGACTGAAAACCGCTGGCCGGGGCTAGCTCAGAGCGGAACATCAAGAAATCCTGAGGCGCCATCGTCTCGAGCACACCAACCTGCTCGACCATCAAGGCTTCGATCACCTTGACCCGAGCCAAATAATGGCGGGCCGAACGGAGGTCATCGGCCTCGATCGCGTCACGCGCGGCCTCGAGCTCGTGGATCACCACCTTGAACCAGAGCTCGTACGCCTGGTGCACCACGATGAAGAGCAGCTCGTCGTGGGCATCGGTCAGCCCCTTTTGCAGGGCCAGGAGCTCGGGGATGCGCAAATACGATCCGTAGCTCAGCCGCCGCCCCGATGCATCCTGGTAGCCCATCCCACCCAGGCGGTACGGGGCACCATCGCCATGCTTCGGTTGTTCGGCCGTGGCCAAGCTGGGTTCAGCTTATTCCAAAAAAGTGCTACAACGAGGTCGAAAAGGAGGGTACGTGTGAAGGACTCGCCCTACTGGAACCCTCGGCACGAAACCATGCCGCGCGATCAGATCGAAGCCCTCCAGGTTCGCAAGCTCCGCAAGCTGGTTGGCTGGGCGGACGCCAGCGTTCCCTGGCAGGCCGCGCGGCTGAAGAAAGCTGGCGTCACCGCCGATTCCATCCATAGCCTGCAGGACCTGCGCCGGATCCCGATGATGACGCGCGACGAGTGGATGCAGGCCCAGCTCGATAAGCCGCCCTACGGTCCCCTTCTCGCGGCGCCCGAGGAGGCCGCCATCCGCTATCACCTCACCTCCGGCACGACTGGACGGATCCCACTCCAGGTGCTGGACAGCATGAAGGACTGGGAATGGATTGCCGAGATGTGGTGCTATGGATTCTGGGGCTTCGGCGTCCGGCCGGTTGACATCGTCTTCTTCGCCTTCAGCTACGGCACCTTCGTCGGTTTCTGGGGCGCGCATTATGCCAGCGAGAAGATCGGCTGCCTGGTGCTGCCCGGCGGCAACATGACGACCGAGGCGCGCGTCAAGCAGATCGTGAACATGAAGGCGACGGTCGTCTGCTCGACACCGACCTACGCGCTGCGCATGGCGCAGGAGGCCAGGACGATGGGCGTCGACCTCGCCGGCAGCGCGGTCAAGCGACTGATCCTCTCCGGTGAACCTGCCGGATCGATCCCGGCGACCAAGCGGCTGATCGAGGAGGAGTGGGGCGCCAAGGCGGCCGACACGGCCGGCATGACCGAAGTCGGCACCATCATGATCTTCGAGTGCGAGAAGCAGCCGGGCGGCACGCATATCATCGAGGACCACTACATCGAGGAGGTGGTCGACCCGGAGACGGGCAAGCCGGTCGGCTACGGCGAGCTCGGTGAGCGGCTCATCACCTCATTCGGGCGAGGGTTCATCCCGGTGCTGCGCTACCGCACCCGCGATCTCGTCGTTCGGGTGCCGGCGAACAGCTGCACCTGCGGGCGCACCTTCGATCTCTACGAGGGCGGCATCAGAGGACGGGTCGACGACATGAAACTGGTGCGCGGCACCAACGTCTACCCGCGCGCCGTCGAGTCGATCGTTCGTGAGTTCAAAGAAGTCGACGAGTTCCGCATCCATCTGTACACCGCGGATGGGCGGCAGGATGAAATCGAGGTCCTGGTCGAGATCCCGGACCGCGAGGGCGTCAATGCCGATCGCACGGTTGCCGAGCTCGCCAAGGCACTCTCACAGGCGCACGAAGGCCTTCGTTTCGGCTGCAAGCGCGTCGAGAACGGCAGCCTGCCGCGCTTCGAGCTCAAGGCGAAACGGTTGCAGGATGATCGCATCGTTATCGGGACCGCCGGGGAACGGAGGGTGACCGCATGAAGAATGCGATGGGCGTCGAGCTGAGCGATTCCGAGCGGTCCCTGGTCGAGTGCTACCAGGGGCTGGTCCGCATTCTCAAGGACGGCAAAGACCTGGCGCCGTTCGAGCGGCGTAATGCCTTGAAAGCTGTGGCGGCGCTCTGGCAGGTCGTCAACGGCCTCGACCTCGACCCCGGTCAGCTGTACGAGATCGGCGCCTGAGCACCGAAAGCCACCAGCGGCGGGTCTTCGCGGCGCGGCTCTTCCGAACGCCCGTCGAGCGCTTCGACGCCATCGTCGACTTTCCGTACCAGCCGAAATTCCGTGAGTGGCAGGGACTGCGACTCGCCCATATCGACGTAGGCCGGGGGCCGATCGTGTTGTTGCTGCACGGCGAACCGACCTGGTCGTATCTCTGGCGGAAAGTCATCCCGCCACTCGTCGATGCCGGCTTTCGCTGCATCGCGCCGGATCTTGCCGGTTTTGGCCGATCCGACAAACCCGTGGAGCCGGCCTGGTACTCGTACGACAACCACACCGCAGTCCTGTTATCGCTGATCGACGACCTGGACCTTCAGGGCGTGACGCTGGTGATGCACGATTGGGGTGGCCCGATTGGCTTGCGGGTCGCCATGATCGAACGACCGGAGCGGGTGAACCGCCTGGTCGTGATGGACACCGGGGTGTTCACCGGCGAACAGCAGATGAGCGATGAGTGGCTTCGCTTTCGTGCCTTCGTCGCCGAACGCCCCGATGTCCCCATCTGGCCGCTGATCCGAGGCGGCTGCAAGACGCCGCCCTCGGCCGAAGTGCGGGCTGCATACGAAGCACCCTTTCCCAATGAGGCCTCGAAGACCGGGGCGCGGCGTTTCCCCGAGCTGATCCCTCTAGACCCGGAGGCGCCTGGGGCGTCCGAGGGACGTGCCGTGATGCAGCGGCTGGTCCGCGACCAGCGCCCCGCCCTGGTGCTGTGGGCGGACGCCGATGTCGTGCTGCCGGTGGAATCGGTCGGTCGCCCGTTCCAGCGATTGTTCCGGACAGCAGATGAGCTGACGGTGATCCGGGACGCTGGGCATTTCCTGCAAGAGGACCAGGGGGATCAGGTCGGTCGGGTGATCGGCGGTTGGCTGACTCGGCAGCAACGCTGAGCCCATGCTGATTCGTGGCGGAACGGTGGTCACCGCCGATGGCGAGCGGAAAGCCGACGTCCTAGTCCGTGACGGCCGCGTGGCCGAGGTTCGGCCGGATCTTCCGCCGGATGGCGATGTCATCGACGCCACGGGACAGCTGGTCTTGCCCGGTGTCGTCGACCCGCACACTCACCTGCTGCTCGATACCGGGACGGCGCGCACCGCCGACGACTTCGAAAGCGGCTCGCTATCGGCGGCTGCGGGCGGCGTCACCACCTTTCTCGATTTCGCTCCGCAGCAACCGGGCCAGCGCTTCGCGCAGGCACTGCGGTCGCGGCTCGACCTGATCGAGGGTCGGTCGTACATCGACTACGCAATCCACCTCAACATCGCGCATCTTCCGCCCGGCTGGGAGCGCGATCTGGCTGGATTGGTCGA
>DASTJZ010000155.1:0-2139 GCA_035716185.1 Candidatus Dormiibacterota bacterium | reverse complement strand
TTGCGCGGGTCTGCCGACAGCCGGTTCGCGACGACACCACACCCAAGAGACTGGTGCAAACTGCGCATCTGCGGCCATCGACGTCGCCATCCTCCCGGTCGATCTATTTCCGCGATCCCAACGGCTATGTCATCGAATTGACCGCCAGCACCGGGAAGCACAGCGAGATCATGGATCCGGCGATCTCGAAGCCGCACGAGGCGCTGGCGCACTGGCAGGCGATGAAGGGCGATAGACCGCGCGCTCCGGGCCGCGGTGATCGGCGGGGCATCGGCGGCCTCGCTGCCGCGGTGCTTCATAGGCATCTCACTGGACCTGATGACGGATGGTTCGAAGCCCTCCCCTCCAGGAGCGAGTCAGCAACGAACCGAACAGGCGATTGAGACGGTAAACCGAGCCCGGGCTTCGGCTTCAATGCCCCGGACGCAATGCTGCCGGCGAGAGGAGCGCTTCCGCCGCGGGGCGCAGCGGGAGCTGAGTAAAATCAGCCGCGCAAAGCGCGGAGTTCAGAGGCTTGCGTTCGAGAGCTGCGTTCTGGTTTAGCGCTTCTGCGGGAACGACGGGTTTACGCGGCCACGCGGTGGGTTCCCTTGTGTTTGGCGGGTGGACGCGGCGTGGCGACCGGCCCTTCCGGACCGTGAACAAAGTTGGAGTACTGGAACTGCACCGGTGCGGTTCCCCCTCCCGCGACGGGGACTTCCTGGAACACCTGGGTCAGCGGATTTGCTTCGAACACGGGGAAATCTCCGCATTCTTCGCCCTGCCGTGAGCCCCAGCCGAGCAGTGACGCGCTTCCTCCGTTGATCACCTGCTCGACATCAGGATCCGTGCGCGCCTCGTTCAGCTCGTGGTAGAACGTCGCCACCACGTTCTTCCACGGCGCGTCGAACACCGGGATCCCGTTGGTCTGTCCATTGGCAGTCTCGGAATACACTCCGACGGCGTAGTAGATGGTGGTGCCGCCGGTCTGGACCGAGCCGTGATAGCCGCCGAGCCCATTGAGTGAATCGGCTTCTTCCTCATCGGGCACACCGCGCCTGTGCTGGGTTCCGTGGACACCCTCGGTTCCGCCGGGGGCCGGGTTGTCATTCAACACGGTCCCGCGGGGGAGCATGAAGTTGAAGACCGTAGTGCCCAAGTCGAATCCCGCCAGCTTGCCCTGCGTATGCAGGTTGCTGACCAGCTGCTCGACGTCACCCTGGGAAATATGGGCTGGAACCGGGCCTGGGAGCTTCTGGGAGGCGACGAACCTGCTGGTCGGAACCCCAGCAAAATATTGCGCCATGACATTGTTGAGGGTGGGTTCGGTCATTGCGGCCGCGAGCGCCCGATCGATGTTTTGGATGTCGCTCGCCTGCCAGGAGTCGCCCGCCACGTAAAAGTTTGTGAATGTTAGGCTGGGGATCGTCTTGCCGCCGTGATAGATGAGGTCGTGCGCCGGGGTGGGTGGCACGCCCGGCGGAAGTTGCTCCGGCAACAGATCGGGAATGCCGGCGATACTGCGGTACTTGTGCTCCGCCGGGGATCCGCGACGTAACACGATGTTCATCGGCCGCGCTCGGCGCGATGGTGTGCTGGTACTCGGCATGGATAGTCCCTCCACTGGGATTGCCGACCAGTCGACAGTACATCGTTCCGCATCACCATCAGTGTGAGAGAGCTCACACTGAGCAGCATTTTAAGCTTGCAGGCGATGTGCATGGGAGGAGCGAGGCCAGTTTGAACGCGCCGCAATCCGTAGAGCGGATCTCGGAAGACTGAGCGACTTGGCGCTGCGCAAGAGGGGGATCACCTTCGACGCGCATTCCTGGGGTTCGTCGCGTCGGCCGCTCAGCTTGTCGTGGGATAACAGGCGAGGAACTAGACATCGCCGTTTGACCTAACCGGCGAAGAAGCCGCCGGCCTCCGTTCGCAATGATGCCGTCCAGCTCGCGGAGGAGCAACCCGAACGCGCTTTACGATCGCCCCGGCTCGCCTATTCCTTGTAGGTTGGGTCTATGCGGTTGAGTTTACGCAGCAATGCCGGCCAGTCGAATTTGTTCGGGTCGTGGCCGCGCGCGGCGCCTGCACGAGATTTGGCATAGCCCGCGCTGACGACCGCCTCGGAGAGCGGGTTGAACTCGGCGCCCGACTGCTGAA
>DASTJZ010000154.1:0-10788 GCA_035716185.1 Candidatus Dormiibacterota bacterium | reverse complement strand
CTGCCACAGAAGCAGTGAGGCCCGTACTCTCTGGAGCGACCAAGCCAACCAGAGAGGGAGGACCTCAATGCAACAGTATCAAGCTCACGTCGCCGCACTCTTGGTCGAGACCGAAATGGAGCTCCGGCAGAAGCTCCGCTCGGTCACGGATTTGGACGGGATCGAGGGCGCCGCTCGGAGTCGGCCAGCCCGCTGCGGTTGTGTTGCAGGTACTGAATGATCTGGGGCCCGTCGGGATGCCCGGTTCGCATGATGGCGCGCACCGCGGGCCGCAGGTCGCCTCGGCAGGCGGCTCGATAGACCTGACGCCAGCCCGGCCCGGGCAGCACCCGCCGCAGCGCCTCGATGATATGAAAGCGATCCAGCTGGCCATAGGCGCGATGAAAGTAGGTGGTCCCCTGACGGACCCACTCCGCTTGCAACCGGCCTTTCGTGACGATCCGACACTCCGGGGCTTGGGTGCGGCGGAAGCCAACATTGACAAGCTGATCGCCAACCGGATGAGCAAACGGGGCATGGCCTGGACCATCCCCGGGGCTCGGCGGATGGCCCGAGTCCTCGAGACGACGCACAACCAGGTCATCTCGCACTATGTGGCACGACCAGCCCGCGGTCGGCCGCTTCGCCGTGAACTCCGCCGCTTCTTGCGCACCCCCGCCAACGCGCACCTCGATGGCGTCAGTCGGGAAGAGGCGCTTCGCCATCCCTGGGTCGATGCGGCAGACAAACGGGGCTTTGGCTCGCTCTTGCGTCGAATCGGCAGACCGCCTACCCTTTGGGAGGACAACTAACGGTCGCCACCGTGATCGGGTTGCCTACTACTTCGGAACAGACTCCCATGATGGACCTGGTTTGACGTCGCATGCATACTCTGGTATTGATCATCGATGTGGAAGGGTGGCTATGACGCTACAGCTTGTCCAGTCTGACCAGCTTCCGACGGCGGACTCCTACTCGCAAATCGTGGTCGCGACCGGAAAGAGACTGGTCTTCGTCGCCGGACAGGTCGCGGAGGATTCTCAGGGTAATCTGATCGGCGACGGTGACCTGGCCGTCCAGGCTCGGCAAGCCTTCGGGAACGTCGGACGCGCGCTCGCGGCCACCGGCGCGGCACCCGAACAGGTTGCGCGGATCACAATTTACGTTGTTCACTACAAGCCGGCTGACACTCTCGTGGGCGTTGAGGCGCTGGCTGAGCCGCAGCATCTCATCGAGATCGATGCCATCGCGGTGGTCGATTGATTCGATGCCCGGAGACCGACCCGGATCGCCCCTAATCTAAGCCGAATGGCATCCGCCGTTTTCAACATCACCTTTGACTGCAACGATGCCCGACTTGTCGCGCAATTCTGGAGCGCCGCCACCGGATATGAGCTCGCGTTTATCGACACGCCTGGGAATCCCTTTTGGCTGGTTTCACCACGGGGCGGTCAATGGCCACGCCTCGTTTTTGTCACGGTACCCGAGCCTAAATCCGTAAAGAACCGCGTCCACCTCGATTTGATGCCCGAAAAGCGGGAGCAAGAGGCCGAGCTGAGCCGATTGATCGCCCTTGGGGCGCGCATCGTCGATGACCGGCGCAAGATCGGGCCCGGTGGCTGGATCGTCCTTGCTGATCCGGAAGGCAACGAGTTCTGCCTCGAGTGAGGGTTTCGGCTCCGGGTCGGATATGACGTCGCTTAGACCATCAACCTCATGCGATCGATGACGGAGAGCGACGAGTGATGTTGATGGCGATCTTGAACTGACTGGCAGCCGGCTACCCAGCGGGCCAAGAACGGCGACCCCAGCCCCGAACGCAGAGGTAGCGAGAGCCAGCACCAGGAATGTAATTAGCGTCGCTGGCAGGAAAAGCCAACGGACTGCAGTGCCGAGATCGATACCAATCGATCCATGACCTCCACGAAGATCCAATGCCCAACCATAAACACTGCGACGGCAAGCATCTAGACGAAGCTGGGGAAAACCGCTTCCCCAGAGATACAAGGGCGGCCCATCCTTTTGGGGTGCTGGCGGGCCACCTTCGCCCGATCGCTGGTGCCGAAGGTCACCGCCCTGCGGCGCGACCTCGATGCCTACCTCCGCTACTACAACGTTGAACGCGCGCACACCGGCTTTCGCACCTGCGGCCAGACGCCCGCTGCTATCGTCTACGGTGCTCGGAAAATGCGCCGTTCATCTTAGGCGCCCGGAAGATGCGCCGTTCAAACAGGTGGGCAGTCGGACCATTATCCCAATACCAAAACCCTACGTGCCTTAGGGTTACTCGATATTGCCGCGTAAAGCTAGGGTTCTAACACGTGGTGCCAGTCTCAGACTGTGGCATCGGCACTGCCTGGCCCGACCGATTGTTGAGTGTTCAATTTGGTTAGCGCTAGCCGAGCCAGGCGTCGCACCTCCTGCCAGTCTTCACCCGTAGTGACAGCTTCCTCCGTCCAGCGAGATGGGCCAGCGTCGGTCATGATCGTGAACTGCCGATCAATCTTCGCAAGTGCATCCGCCTGATCCAGAGTCAAAGCGCCTTCATCCACCAACCCATCCCGCCCAAGCGCTACATCATCGAATTCAAGCGCCAGCTCATCAATGCCTATTCCCAGTCGCTGTAGGTATTCAAGCTGGCCCGGCGGCTCCGTAGCGAGACGGCTCAGGACGGATCTTATGTGGGTAATCTGTGGATGTTCAGCCATGGCTCCTCAGAAGGGTCCAAACGGCACGTCCAGATCGTCGGGTCCGGCTGGGATGCGTTCTGACCTTCCTCCCTCCGGAGTCGAGACACGCCAGTACGGGTCGGGCCCGTGGCGACCGCCACCAGGGTGCCAGCGGATAACTTTATTCCCCACTTGCCATTCCTCAGGATTTGACGGAATGCCCATCCCTCGCCTTCGTGTGTTCCCTTCCGTTGGGAACGCGCCCGCGTATTCAGCGGCATCGGCTTCTCTTGCGCCGACGCGAGCCAGAGCGACCGGTATCGAATCCGGCGCGCGCGTCCCTCCGTCCATCCGTTCTAGCTGGTCAGGGCAACGAGTGTGCTGCGTAGATCGGGCAGCGCCTCCGCCGCTTCAGCGGCGACGCGGCCAGGATCTGGGCCCTGGCAATTGATGATGTGCTCGGTGAACCCGACCTCGGCATAGCGCGAGACCTGGTCGATCAGCACGGTCCGCTCGCGGCCGTCCCACACGTACTGCGCCGAGCGGCGGATCTGGGCTGGATCTCGGCCAATCGCGTGGCAGGCTTCGTCGAGCTTGCGACCGAGCTCAGCCGCCGCCTCCGCGGTCGATGCCCCGCTTACATTCCAGACGTCGGCATAACGCGCGATGACGGCCAGCATCAGGTCGCCGCTTCCCCCGATCCAGATTGGCGGGTGCGGCTTCTGGATTGGTTTCGGATTGGCGATCGCGTCCTTGAAGTGGTAGTAGCGTCCGTCGAGGTTGGTCCGCTCTTTGGTCCAGAGGGACGTCATCGCCTCGAGCGACTCGCGCAGGCGCCCGACACGATGGTCGAGGCCTTCGATGCCATACATCTGGTGTTCCGCCTCGGCCCACGCGGCGCCGATGCCGAACTCGAGCCGGCCGCCGGAAAGATGGTCGACGGTAACCGCCATCTTGGCCAGCACCGCAGGATGCCGATAGGTATTGCCGGTCACCATGCAGCCGAACCGAACGCGCTTCGTGGAGGCGGCGATGGCGCCCAGCAGCGTCCAACCCTCGTAGATCGGCCGATCAGTGCCACCAGAGCCGATCGAGGCGAGGTGGTCGAAGTCCCAGACGTGGTCGAAACCGGCCTCGTCGGCAACACGCCAGACGTCCCGAAGTCCCTGGATGGTGGTCGCCTGGCCGGAGTTTTTCAGTCCGAATCGAAGGGGATGGGGCATCGACTCAGGATATTCCAACCGTCATAATTCCCTGAGCATGGATCTGACCTTCTTCGCCATCCTGATCATGAGCGTCTGGGTGGTCGCCATCGTGGCGGCCGGCCTGGTGCTCGCGCTGCGACCCGGCGGTGTTGGTGTCCGTTTGCAGGCGGCGGCGGGGCCTCCGTCAGCGAATGGCCCCCGGGATGAAATCCGGCTCGGGGGCCCAGCCGAAGTGCTCGGCAACGTTCGTGGTGACGTCCGCGCCGTGCTCGTCGATCCGCAGATGCGAAAGATGGTTGCGCTCCGGCTGGCGACGGGGATCGAAGACGAGGACATCCCGGCCAGCGACATCCTGGCGGCCGATGGACAGACGGTTCAGCTGGCAGATTCACAGCCCGAGAATCCGCTCCATTTCACCGAATCGTCCGCGGCCGTGTTGCGCCAGGGCGCGACGGTCGGGGACAGTGCCGGGAAGCGGATCGGCCGGCTGCGCTTTGTCAGCTATGACCCGAACTCCAGCGCTGTGGCCGCCCTTGTCATCGATGGGCGGGACAGCGGTATGCGACTCGTGCCTTTCGACCGCGTAACCGAAGCCGCCCCCGATCGGATCACGACCAGCGTGCAGCCGGCGGAGCGCGGCAGCCTCGTACAATTCGCTACTGACTGGGAGATCGAGCAGGGGATCCTTGGCACCCTTAGCAACGACCCGCGTCTCCAGCGGTCTCTCCAGGTCGACGTCATGGACCAGCGCGTCCGGGTCCGCGGTTATGTCAGCGATCGCGCGCAGGCGCAGCAGGTCGAGCGAGCCATTCGGGGAGTTGCCGGCGTCCAGCAGCTGGATCTGCAACTGGTCACCGATGACGATCTGGCCGCGTCCGTGATGGATGCCATCGAGCGAGAAGCCCCCGCCATTGGACCCACCATTGGGGTTACGGCACGGACCGGAATTGTCGAGATCGCCGGCCAGGTGCCGGACCGATCAACGGCCCGCCGGCTCGAAGCGGTCGCTCGACAAGTGCCCGGCGTGCAGGGCGTGCGCAACGCCGTCGCGATCCGTCCAGCGACCGCCGCTGCATCCTGAAATGCCGAGCGTGGCTATGCTGGAGCCATTCCGTCAAGCGATTCGAAGGCTAGCTTCTCTCGCTCAAATTGGTGCCACGCGCCTTGGGAGACCCGCGTTCCATCCTTCGCATCAGTATCGCGAGCCCCAGCCCAGCCAGGAGGACGAAGACACTTAGCACTTCAACGAGCGGGTGGCGCCCGAACACCGGGACTGCGAGAATTCCAACGAGGAGACAAGCAATCAAAAGGAGCCTAAAGCTCCAAGCCGCTGTCAAAGCACCCGCCTCCAAGCTTCCTTCAGCACGTCACTCCTGAAGATCCGGTCTAACAGAGCCGGGAAGCGCCGCTCCGGCGACCGCTTGGCCGCCACGTACAACCGGCGTTGGAGTTTTCGCACCTTGTCCATCGGCTGATGCCCATGGGGGTTGTTGGACCGGGTGGCCCGGGCCATGCCCTGACGCTTACCTCCGCGGCCGACACGACCAAAGTCGGGCGCTTCCCGCGGCCTCGCGGTACTACCACCCCGCCGGACTCCCGCTGCGCTCCGGTCCCTTTCACCTTCGGCTTATGGAACCGGTCTTTGCTGACGAGGCTGCGCAGACGGGTCTCTCCTGTTCCGTCCCAGACCTTGAGTGCGTGCCGATCCCTCTACCCCGGAGGAACCCAACAGCCCAAAGTCCCGATCTGGACCTGACGGTCCTGGCCTTCGCCGTGAAATGAGCGGCTCGGCTTCCCCATTGTTTCTGTGTCGAGGCTGCAGGACTCGCACAACGCTACGGCCCGTACTCTCGGGCGAGGGCTCAAAGATTTGGTCAGGTGATATCAGCGATAGCGCGGCGATCGCTCTCGCCGTGTGCGCGACCGGCGTGTCTGGGCCGGACTTCCGGCTCAATTGAGCACATGCTCCGAAGTGGCAGTGTCGGAGCATGTCAACTTCGACCCTCGGTGCCTCTCTTATTTCAGCTAGGCGGTGGTTGACCTCACTGGGTACAGCGTAAATTTAGCGTCGCATATTTTAGCGGGCTGCTTTAGAGTCACTACAGTGAAGTCGTTGTTGTCGGGCGGCGTAACCCTCAGACTAACAACCAGGCTCGTCCCTGTGGTGCACTGATTGCCCCAGACCATGTCAAAGCGGGCATGACCAGGAATGCCGAAAGCTCCCCGAGTCGACGGAATCGGCTGTGTCGCCGAGGGCAATACTACGTCGACAGGAGGAAGGCCCGGATCGTCGATAGCGCTAGACGGGATCACCTGCCCCATCTGTCCGATCAGAATAACGCTCACGAAACCTTTGATTACGCAGGCCGTGCCCCCATTATTCCGGTATTCGAAGTCAGCGTCAGCCATGCCAGGGCTACCATAAATCCCAAGAAGGCCCAATTGCAGGTTACTGGCACGACATCGTTCAAGGGAGCCACTGGCTGAAGGAGTTATGGGACGAAAAGTCGGGCTTGTGCGTGGGTGTTCAGAATTGACCGGCTGGGTGCAGGCTGCCATGCAAAAGACAACGGCGACCGTCAGTATTGGGGCTCGTCCAGCGAGAAGCGGTAATGCCATACGCCGATCCTTTCAGCCACAGCTTTGCATACTTGGTGGCCGGAGCCCGATCTCAGCCCCGGCACAAGCATGTGACAGTCAGGCGATCCGCGTTACGAAGTAGCTGGCTCCACATGCGACCACGTTGTACCACCGTCATCACTGCGCTCGACGCCGGCGACTGTGGTGCAGCCCACGCCCTTAGACACGCAGTGGATGTCTGTAAAGGAAACCCATAGTTGACTCAACGTGGGCATCGCCAGATCACGCGCACCACTGGCATTTGGTGCAAGAGTATGTCGCCAGGTTCGACCCCTGTCACTGGTGATGTACAGGCCGGGTCCCGAAGCGACGGCCCAAACGGTGGCGCTCATGACGCTGGTAGGTAGAGGTAAACCCCCGCCGTATTCTGCGAATTCGGGGTCGGACAAAGCCTGCCCGGGAGCCCAATTTTGGCCATCAGTCGATGAATAGAAGACGGCGATTCTGGTCGAAGGGGAATCAAAGAATACAGGTAACACACCTTCGGCGCCGAAGAAGGAAGGCAGCACCATGGTAGGCCTAAGAGTTGCTGCTTGCGCTTGAAGGGAAGACGGGAGGGTTAGGGAGACCTCGCTCCAGGTCAGCCCACCATCCATCGTTCTGTAAAGTCTATTCAGGGGATCATCCAGACCCCACCCTTCCACCCGGCTGATAAAACGGATTGGACCTACGGGCGTGGAAGGCAATGCCGGGGTTCCAATAGATTGCCAAGTTCGTCCCCCGTTGGTAGTAGCGAAGAGTTCGCTTGAGCCGATCACTCCGGAGTTGTGCTGATGCTCGATCGACAGCCACCCGATTGCGTCGGACACGAAGCTTAGCGACGTGTTCCCAGCACTTCCCGCATCTGATAGCGGCACACTTACGCGGCTCCAGCTAATGCCGCCATCCTCAGTTCGGGCGACGGCAACAGGAGCACTGGGTCCCACTAGGGTGACCACAGCCTTCTTGTCGGTGAAGAATGCGGTGGCGTCCACGCGCTCGCCAATCGTCCCGGGGTTCGTGGAAGCGACCCAATGACGGCCGCCGTCGAGGGTTCGGAAAATATGGACCTCGCTGTGCGCCCAAGCGACGTTCGGCCCCACGACAGCCAGCCTAGCTAAAACCGACGAAGCCCTTGGTGCGACAGAACCCGTTGCGCCAACTCCACTGGATGACTGCAGACGGCCGCAGCCGACCAGTACCAGGCTTGAGCCCAGTAAGACGACGATAATGCTTCGACGGATGCCCGATCTCATCCTGTTTGGTCAACCTCCAACACGTGCATTCAATCGATGAAGATGTCTTCTAACAACCCGGGTCTTCATTGGTACTCTCGCTGTCAGGCGTCTCGTTTGGCGTTTGCCCGGTAACGTCGCCATTCTCACAGTCACGGTCAATGGAGACCGGGCTCCAGGTCGGCGACTGGTTGGTGAACTGATGGATCCGTTGATCCCCATACCAGTAACTGTCGGGGACACATCCGATGCCCCACGTAGTAAGTCGACCATCCCAGTTTGCCAGCCAGACATCCTGAGGTGGATGCGGGAATGATGCGTAATCAGTCACGCCACTGCACGAGCTGACGTAGACGCCTGCCCGGTAATATGCATTGCCCGATAGGTAGTCGGTGTAGCCTTGAATGAAGTTATCAGCAATTGACCGGCAGGAAACTCCACCGTACGTATTGTTGGGGTAGTAATCCTCGATGTCGAGATAGAGAGGACCGCTAGTAATTCCGAGCGCGACTGCTTGGTTAATTCCGTCACTGGCAGCGAACCCGCCTAAGCTGTAGTCCCGGCTGAGGTTAGAGTCCAATTGGTAAGGATTCGACTGTTCTGTGCAGTACTTGTATGGGAGCGTCCAGCTCACATTAGTTGGGATCAGGTTGAAGCTCATCGGATAAATGCGGGGGTTGAAACCCCCAACATCATGCATCCAGGTAGTCGTCAGGTTGGACTGCGTTGTATCGCACCTGTTGCCACCTGCGTAGTAGATGTTGAAATCATCGAAGTTCAAGGGGCTTTGATTCCAGAGGGTTTGCATCTGGGAGATCGTTGGCGCTGAGCAGGTGTCCCCACCTTGTATGTCACTTGACGTTTGTATGACGAAGGTATCTGCAATCGCTGGCTTGCCGGACGACAGCACGCCACAAATAGGCGTGATTATTACGACCAGACACGACAAAATCACTCTTCTCACGCGAAAGCGTCCGCCCCTACAACCGGTAACCTCAGAGGTGGCGACAGTGAAGCTGCTGACAGAGAGTAGCGCCAACAGGGCCAGGACGCCATTCAGGCGAGCGCTCATATACCTCTCCTCGCGCCCTCACCTTCTACGTAACTCCGCTCCAGGCGGGAAAGTTACGAGGCGGCAAGCGCGTTGACGAAACCTGTAGTGGGCGGTGCAAATTTGCCCCCTGCACCAGCTACACCCCCTGAGCGATTGACTTAAGACAACATGGCACTCCTGAACGCGCTTGTCAAGAGCACCGGCAACACTCGAGTCGGTTCCGAACTAGTAGGCCGCCTGTGAACCTCGTCTAGATTCCGTTGTCGTTCAGGATTCGGTGGTCAAAGACGATCTCGCAACCACCCTGGCCGAGCTCGATTGTGCCGCCGACGGCGCAATAGCGCTTGGTCGCCAGTCGCGTCGCCTTGCGCACCAGCGCGTCGTCGAATGGCCCGTCTCCCGAGATCTCGAAGGTCAACCGGATCTTCGTGAAGGCTTTCGGCCAGTCGGACTGACGGTCGCCATCGGCTTTGACCGTCAGGGCCCGCATCGGCTGCTTCATCTTCTTCAGCAGCGAGACGGCGGTGATGCCGGTGCACGCGCAGAGCGCGGCGAGCAAGAGGTCGGAAGGGCTCATCCCGCGGCCCGCGCCCAGCGGCGGCGCCTCGTCGGCCAGCGTGATGTGCGATTGATCGTCCGATAAATCGAAGCGAAGGCCTTCACCCGACCAGCGGGCACTGGCTGCCATCGAAGCAAAAGTTTAGGGGCCGGACAGCTCCGACCCCTAAACCGAACGGCGATGGTCCCAACCTACTCCTGTCTGTTGTCGCCTTCGTCCTCCGACGGCTGACCCGTCACGGGATTGAGGAAGAGTCGACCCGCGTGTGGCCCGGTGGAGCTGAGCATATTGGTGATCGGTCCCGCGATCGCGTCCGCGGAGCCCTGACCAATGCGCAACTTGTCGAGCCAGTTGTCTTCGATGAATCGGGTGATCGACGCCTGGTCGGTGAGGGTGTTGTCGACGAAGTTCGTGCGCGCCCAGGGCGAGATCAGCACGAATGGCTGGCGGGGGCCGTAGCCGCACCGCGTTTCCTGGGGCGTTGTGGCGCCCGTTTTTGTCGGCGGCGTATTCTTCGCCCGCGTGCCGCAGTCCACGCCAGTCAGGGCGTCGAACGTGCTCTGCGACTGAATCGAGATCGGGCTGGCGACGTGATCGTACCAGCCGTCTGAATCGTCATAGTTGACGACGACGGCGGTGCTGTGCCAGAAGGGCGACCGCTGCAGCCGATTGATGGTCTGGACCAGGAAGCGCTGCTCATCGAGCGGCGTCGAGTACTGGGCGTGACCATCCTGGAACGCGCGGGCCTTGAGGAATGAGACCGCCGGCATGTTGCCATGGTCAACGGCGGTCCAGAAGTCGGTGAGATCGTACTGGTGGTTCGCCGCCCCGTTGTGACCAATCTCGGCGACCGAGGCGGGCGCGAGATGCATCGGGTTCGACGTCGATTTGAAGTACTGGAACGGCTCGTGGTGCGGAATGTAGTCGGTTTTTAGTGGCGCGCCGGTCAGCGCCTGATCGTTGCTCGTGCTACTGGTGCCGTTGGACACTCCGCCATTGGCGCGATGGGACTGGATACAGAAGGCCGGAAGGCCGAAGGGATTGGTGGGCTGAGGTGTCGCCGGGTTGTCGGCCGTTACACGGAAGCCTCCGTTGAACCAACCCCAGGTAACGCCGGCATCGTTCAGCAGGTTGCCGATGTTCTTGCCGCCGAGACCGACGTTGTCACGCGTCGAGCAGATGTCATAGGCCGGTTGTGGATCGCCAAAGACCGTCGAGGTGCCCTGGGCGGTCTTGTCGTTGGGATCGCCCGGTGCGTACCGATTCAGGCATGGGGCCGCCACGGTTGGATTCGCCTCGTTGGAACTCCCGCAGTTGACCCCGAAGGTGTTGCCGACCGTGAGGTTGAGGGCGCCCGGCGTCGAGGGGCCGAACTGGGTGCTGAACGAGTTGTCGTTCATCGAGAAGTGCTGGGCGTAGTTCCAGAGCGCGGTGACAGTGTTGCCGTCGTAGTAGTCGAGCACCTGCT
>DASTJZ010000153.1:0-19999 GCA_035716185.1 Candidatus Dormiibacterota bacterium | reverse complement strand
GTTGCGCCGGCGGACTGGAGGAGCGCCATCGATTGCGCGTTCTGCGGCTGGGTTGGATCGAGCATCACCCGTAGCTTCACCCCGCGTCGGGCGGCCGCCACCAGTGCATCGACGATCAGCCCGTCGCTGAGGACATACATCTCGACGTCGACCGTGCGGCGCGCTGCCGCCGCCGCAGCCAGCGCCGCGGCGTGGATCCCGTCACCCGGGTGGGTGACCAGCACCTGCACCAAGCGATCTGGCGCCGGGGGTGGGATGACGGCGGGCGCGCCGGCCAAGGCCATGTCCTGCTGGAACACTCGCTCGAGATTCGAGGCGACGGGGCCGGTGGCGAGGACGTCGAAGTCGTGATTCAGCGAGGAACGGGTCCCCCAGTTGATCCCGCCCACGATCGCGCGACTGCCGTCGACCACCGCCAACTTCACGTGGTCGATGGTCAAGCGCTCCAGCGGAAAGGCGAGAACGCGGATGCCAGCCTGCTCCAGCTCCGCCCAGACGCTGCGGCTGGTCTGCTCGGTCGGATCCTTGATGGCCGTCACGGTCACCCCGCGATCACGGGCGTCGAGCAGCATTGCGGCCAGGTCCAATCGCTGGAACTCATACAGTTCCAGGTCGATCGATCGCCGGGCCTGGTGCAATAGGTCCGTGATCGCTCTAAAGGCGCTTGACCCGTCGGGTAGCGGAACGAGCTGGTCGGTGCCCACGCTGATCGGAGCACTGACGACGGCGGGCAGGACGGCATCGACGCTGGCGGGGGTGGGCGTACGGCCCGGCGCACAGGAGGCGGCCAGCAGCGCCAGGAGGAGGAGGGGCAACCGGAGGCGGCGGGCCGGGCCGTACACAGACGCAGGCTACTACAGTTTTGTATATCTGTCAAGACAATCGATGCCCCCACCCTGCCCTCCGCCGCAGGCGGGGGAGGGAATTTCCAACGGAGCGGCGGCGGTATAATGCAGCGGCTTCAGGACATGCATACCTTTCTTGGACTCGTTGAACTGGTCCTGGCGCTCTTGGTGATGCTCGGCATCCTCCTGCAGACGCCAAAAGCCAGCGGGCTCGGCGGCACGATCGGGGGCGGGGGAGACTCCGGTGGGGGCTATCGCACCAAGCGCGGGCTGGAAAAGAACCTCTTCTATGCCACGATCGGACTGGTCGTCATGTTCGTCGTGGTTTCCGTCGTGTACGTGCGCCTGCCTACGTGATCCGGCGCGGGCTGCTCGCCACCGGGGTGAGCGTGCCGCTGCTGGTGCTGGTGACGGTCCTTGTCCTGGTTTTTCGTGGTGTCATCCTCTCCCCCGAGGTGCCGCGTTCCGGTGGCGCCTACATCGAGGGGGTGGTGGGCCATTTCGGCTCCCTGAACCCGCTTTTCGGAGAAGCGACGGCCGGGTCGAACGACCTCGACGCCCTCCTCTTCGAGCCGCTGGTTCGGGTGCTGCCCACGGGAGCGATTCAGGGACGCCTCGCCTCCCGCTGGGATGTCAGCCCCGACGGCCGCACCTACTCGTTCACGCTGCGGCCGAACGCGCGCTGGTCCGACGGCTCGCCGGTCAGCGCGGATGACGTGGTGTTCACGGTCCGAACCGTGCAGGACCCGCAGTTCCCGGGCGCGCTGCTCAATCAAAGCTGGAAGGACATCATCGCCACGGCGATCGACGCGCAACATATCCGTTTCGCCCTGCCCGGCCACAACGCCGGGTTCATGGCCAACCTCGAGCTCCTCTACATCGTGCCCTCGCACCTGCTGGCGGGCAAGTCAATCGCGGAGCTGGCTTCGGCCTCGCCCAACCTCAATCCGGTCGGTACCGGCCCGTTCCGGCTCCTGACGCAGGCGGCCGACCGCATCGAGCTCGAGCAAAACCCGTTCTCGTGGCGGCGACCCTGGATCGATACGATCACCGTCCGCAGCTTTCCCTCGCAGGCCGCCGCGGTCGACGCCCTCGATCGTGGTCAGATCCATGGCATCGCCAACCTCACCCCTGGAGGCGCCACGCAGGAACGCGGCAACAAGCAGGTCAACGTCCTCGCTGCGTCGACCTATCAATATGCGGCGTTGCTTCTCAATCTAAAGGCCGATGAACCCTACTTCCAGGACGCCAATGTCCGGCAGGCCATCGCGAAAGCCATCGACCGCCAGGCGATCATCAGCGACGTTCTCGGCGGGCAGGCGATTCCCGACGATAGTCCCATCCCGCGATCGATCACCTGGGCCTATGACAGCGCCGCCCAGCAACCAGCCCACGATGCGGCCGCGGCCGCGAAGCTCCTCGACGATGCCGGGTGGACGCTCGTGAATGGGATCCGAGCCAAAGGCAGCACCACCCTCAGCTTCGGCCTCACGGTGTCCAGCGATGTCCCCCCTTACGAACGGGTGGCCGAGAAAGTCGCGGAACAGCTCCAGCAGGTTGGCATTGTGGCCGAGGTACGCCCGGTTACCACCGCCTCCCTGATCCACGACTACCTCAACCCGCGCACCTTCGATATGGCGCTGACCGCCTTTGACAACGGCCCCGACCCGGACGTCTACACCTTCTGGCATTCATCCCAGAACCATCCCGGAGGCTTCAACTTCTCGGGCATGAAGAAGAACGTGTTCATCGACGGCGATCTCGAAGATGGGCGCAACACCCTCGACCTCAAGGCGCGGGCCAGGGCGTACGCGATGTTCCAGGACGATTTCGCCAAGGAGACGCCGGCGGTCTTTCTCTACAGCCCGCGCTATGTGATGGCGGTGAGCCGCCAGATCCATGGCGTGAAGCTCGACTCGGCCATCGAGCCCGAAGAGCGCTACGCCTACGTCAGCGACTGGTACGTCGAGGTCGGGCGATAAGCGCGCCGCAGCGTGGAAAGGCGCGCGTGATAGCTGAGGAGTGGTGCGGCTGAAAGGACTTGAACCTTCAAGGGCTTGCGCCCACTAGGCCCTGAACCTAGCGTGTTTACCAATTTCACCACAGCCGCATCGGACTGAACATTTTATATGCCCCGCCGGCTGCATGAGCTAACCGCCGCCGAGCTCGCCACCTTCCGTCGCCGGCTGAACACTCCCGTCAAGGTCCAGGAGTATCTCGACAACATCGCGTACAACGAGGAAGCCGACGGCGAGACCTTCCGCTCGCCCCGGCGGGTCGTGCGAGACGCGACGGCGAATTGTATCGAGGGGGCGGTGCTCGCGGCCGCCGCGATGCGCGTGCAGGGAGAGCCGCCGCTGATCATGGATCTCACGGCCGTCCACGACGAGGACCACGTCGTCGCCGTTTTCCGGCGGCGCGGGCTGTGGGGCGCGATCGCGACCAGCAAGTTCACCGGGTTGCGCTATCGCGAGCCGGTCTATCGCACACTACGCGAGCTTGCCATGTCCTACTTCGAGCACTACTACAACCTGGCGGGTGAGCGCACGCTTCGGGGACACGGCCGGCCGGTGAACCTGCGGCGATTCGACCGGCTGCACTGGATGACGACCGAGGTGGACCTCTGGCCGGTCGCCGAACACCTGGAGCGCATTCCGCATGTCGCGCTCGTGCCGGCCGGCATAGCTCGATCCCTGACTCCACTCGACGACCGGCTCAAGCGGGCGGGTCTGCTCCACCATCCCGGCGTTGCCCGACGAACCCGCCAACGTAGTGATTGACATTATCGCTAACACTTGTTACAGTAGCGTAACTATCATTGAATTGGCGCGGCCGACGGGCCGAGCGGCTTTGCGTGTTTCGGAGGAAGGGATGAGAAAGGGCGCTACGGAACCGGATATTCCGGTGGAGGCAGTGCAGTCGCTATTGACCAGAGTGCTCTGGCAGGCGGTCGCCGATTTGGGCGTTGACGCCTACCGGACAGACGCCGAGCACTTTTTCGCCGGGGATACGTTCGTCGAATACTGCGACATTCTTGGCTGGAACGTGCGGCGGGCACGGGCGAGCCTGGACAGGTTCATCGACAGCGGCAGCCGGATCTCGGGCAACCACCTGCTGACCGCCGCCGAACTGGCCGCCCAGTCGATGCGGGCTCCCCAGGCCGTCGCCAGCTAGCCGCTTCCCGCCGGTGTAGTCGGGGCGCTTAATAACGTTCTAACGCGCTCCTGCTAGGCTTTGGCCGTCGCCAAAGACACGCTACACTTGGGAAGCATCAGCCGATGAATCTCCTGCTTGTCGAAGACGAGCGGAAGCTCTCGACGCTGCTCAAGCAGCTGCTGGAAGACGAGCGCTATGCCGTCGATATTGCACCGGATGGCGAGCGCGCCCAGGAGCTGGCCGAGACGGCGCGCTACGACGCGATCATCCTGGACCTCATGATTCCCAAGAAAGACGGCATGGAAGTCTGCCGCTGGCTGCGCCAGAACCGGATCGAGACGCCCGTCATCATGCTGACCGCGCGCAACCAGATCCACGACCGCGTGGCCGGGCTCGATGCCGGCGCCGATGACTACCTGCCGAAACCGTTCGCCTTCGAGGAACTGCTGGCGCGGCTGCGCGCACTGTTGCGGCGTGACCACCGTAACGGCCACGCCAACCGGTTGCAGGTCGCCGACCTGGTTCTCGATCTGAAGACCCACCAGGTGCGGCGCGCCGATACGCCCATCGAGCTGACGGCACGCGAGTTTGCCCTGCTCGAGTTCCTCATGCGTCATCCCAACCAGGTCCTGACGCAGGCGCAGATCGCGGAGCGGGTCTGGGATTACAACTTCGAGGGCACCACCAACCGCGTGGCGGTATACATCTCCTATCTGCGCGACAAAATCGATGAGGGCCGTTCCCCGAAGCTCATCCAGACCGTGTACGGCGTCGGATACCGGCTGTCGGGATGATGTTCCGGGGCGCGCTGGTGCGCCTCGCCGCTCAATACTTTCTTCTGCTCGTCCTGATCCTGGGCTTCTTCGACTTCATCGTGTACTTCACCGTCTCTGAGGCCCTGAACGGTCGGGTCGAGACCTACCTGCGGACCGCCGTGGCTCAGGCGAATCGCGACGTCACCGTCACCGGCGATACGGTCACGGTCAACGCCCAGTTCATCGCGGATCCCAGCTACGCGGACACCTTCATGTGGGTGCTGCAGCTGAACGGAAACCAGGTCGTGCTGCCCAATGCGTCGATGCAGAGCATCTTCAAGAACGCGACGCTGAATGCCCCGGTATCGGCCGCGAAGACCGGGCAGGACAGCGATACGCAGGTCGCCACCGGCGGGCAGCTCTTCGTCGTCGACACCAGCCCGATCCGCAACGCCAAGACGCACAAGGTGGTTGGCGTCCTTCAGGTCGCACAGCCGATCTCCTGGGTGAACGACGCGCTGACGCGCCTGGTGCGTCAGCTGATCCTGGCGTCGGCGGTTGGCATCCTGCTGGGGGCGCTGGCTTCGCTGCTGATGGCGACCCGGTCGCTGCGACCGATCAGCCAGGCCTTCCAGCGCCAGCGCGAGTTCGTGGCCGATGCATCGCATGAACTCCGCACACCGCTCACGCTGATTCGGACCAACGTCGAGGCCTGGCTGCGCCGCGCGAATGGGACCAATCGCGCCTACGCGCGCAACATCGTCGATGAAGTCGAGCAGCTCAACCGGATTGTCGGCGACCTGACGACGCTGGCGCTGGCCGACGCGAGGCAGCTCCGCATCGAGCGCGAGCCGATCGACCTGAACGACGTGGTGCGCGATCTGATGGGCCAGGCCGAGCCGCTCGCCGAAGAGCGTGGCGTCCGCCTGCGTCCCCACCTGAATGGCGGGGCTCAGGTGGAGGCCGATCCGGGTCGGGTGCGGCAGCTGCTGCTGATCCTGATCGACAATGCCTTGCGTCATACGCCCGAGGGCGGTGAGGTCTCGGTGGACGTCGCCCGGCGCAACGGGCGTGCCAGGGTCGTCGTGGCGGACAGCGGCGACGGCATCCCGGCCGGTGACCTTCCGCACATCTTCGAGCGCTTCTACCGCGCGGACAAGGCGCGCACCCGGGAGAACGGCGGCAGCGGCCTGGGGTTGGCGATCGCCAAATGGATCGTCGACGCCCATAAGGGCGAGATCGCCGTGAAGAGCGCCGAGGGCAAGGGAACCGAAGTGGCGGTCAGCCTGCCGGCTACCGACTGAGACCCCTCCCCAACAAGGGGGAGGGAGTGCTAGTCGACCTTGATTTCTCGCACCGGTCGCAGGGTGATGAAGGCGATGGCGTAGAAGAGGGTTACGATTCCGAACATCACGCGATAGCCGACCGCGCTGGTGCGGTTGTTGTTGAAGGCGTCGATGATGGGGCCGAGAATCGGCCTGGCGATGAATCCTGCGCTGGCCGTGGCGATGTTCGACACACCCATATAGCGTCCGGCCTCGGCCTTCGGGATCAAGTCGGTCATAAAAGCCCAGTCGACCGAGAGAAAGACGCCAAGCGAGGCGCCCAGGACAATCCCAAAGGCCAGGATCCAGATCAGGTTCGGCGCGAAGATCAAGCAAGCGGAGCCAATGGCTCCGATCACGCAGGCGCCGGCCACCATTCGCTTCTTGCCGAAGCGCCCCGCCAGGAAGCCGGCGGTCATGGCCAGCACGGCGGCGAAGATGACGACGACGGCTTGAAGCGCACTCGAGTACAGGGACGCCTTGCCCTCTGAGTAGTTGAACGTGTACCGAATGAAATTGAAGGCATAGGTCGAGATGCCGACGACACCCATCAGGAAGAAGAGTCGCGACACCATCAGCCAGGCGAAGTCACGATAGGTGCGGGTGTCGATGGCGAAGCTGAACAGGATCGAGCGCCCGATGCGCTGGCGGCCTGCGGATGTCCGGCGCCGGTCGGGAACACCGAAGATGACCAACGTTCCCGCGATGGCGATGACGAGCGGCAGCGTAAGGATGGCGATCCGGACATGGTGGGTCGGGATCAGGAGCGCCCCCACGACCAGGAAGCCGAAGATCGTGCCGACCATGTTCATCAGGCCGTAGTACCCGGAAGCCTCGGCGCGCTGGTCCTCGGGAACCTGGTCGGGCAGCATGCCCTGGTACGGTCCCTGAGCTGTATTCGATGCCATCTGGAAGAAGCAATAGGCCAGCAGCAGGGCCCAGTACGAGGTCACGAACGCGATGATCGTGAGAAAGATGATGTCGCCGACCACCCCGATCGCGATATAGGGCCGCCGACGACCGAGGGCAAAGCTGCTGTTATCGCTCAGCGCGCCGATGGCGGGCTGCCAGACAATGGCAAACGCCGCGCCAATGGTGTCCAGGACGGATACGTAGGTATTGACGTCCAGCGGGATTCCGACCGGTCCCAGGTGAAATGTCATCGGATGCGTGAACCGAGCCACGAGCAGCGGGATGATGTTGCCGCCCAACGGCTGCATCACGTAGGCGATGGCGAACCAGAAGGCGCTCAGGACCAGCATGCCGCGCCAGGAGATCCGCGCCCGCCCCGCGGTCTCGTGCAGCGTCGGCAGGAAGCGGAACCGCGGCGGTGCGGTGACGCTCTCCATGGCGCGGAGTGTAACTCGGTCCCGGGCGATTTGTTACGTTTGGGACGAGATGGCTCGCACGAAGATCACGGTCGTCGGCGCCGGCAACGTGGGTGCCACACTTGCTCAGCGTCTCGCCGAGCGCGACTACGCGGACATCGTCCTGGTGGACATCGTCGAGGGCCTGCCGCAGGGCAAAGCGCTCGACATGCTCGAGGCCGGCCCCATTGTCGGCTACGACTCGCACATCACCGGCAGCAACGGCTACGAGGAGACGGCCGGGTCGACGATTTGCGTGATCACGTCGGGGGTTCCACGAAAGCCGGGGATGTCGCGCGACGACCTGGTCAAGACCAATATGAACATCGTCCGCGGCGTGACCGATGAGCTGGTGCAACGCTCCCCCAACTGCATCCTGATCGTCGTTAGCAATCCGCTCGATGCCATGGCCCAGCTCGCCCTGGACGTCAGCCGGTTCCCGCGAGAGCGCGTCATCGGCATGGCCGGGGTGCTGGACACGGCTCGCTTTCGCACCTTCATCGCCCAGGAAGTAAGCGCCTCCGTCAAGGACGTGGAGGCCTACGTCCTTGGTGGCCACGGCGACACCATGGTCCCGTTGCCACGGATGTGCACGGTCGCCGGGATCCCGATCAGCAAGCTCATCAAGCCGGACCGGATCGACGGCATCGTCAAGCGTACCCGGGACGGCGGCGCAGAGATCGTGAATCTGTTGAAGTCGGGCAGCGCCTTCTATGCGCCCTCAGCGGCGGTTGCCGAGATGGTCGATGCCATCGTGCTGGACCGAAAGCAAATCCTTCCGTGTGCCGTCAGGCTGGAAGGCGAATACGGCATCAACGGCCTTTTCGTCGGGGTACCCGTCAAGCTGGGGGCGCGCGGTGTCGAGGCGATCATCGAGCTCGATCTGAGCGGCGATGAGCGCGCCGCGTTGCAACGATCGGCCGACTCGGTCAAGGAGCTGGTCGGGGTCATGGGGCTGTAGCCATCGCCACCACGACGTATCCCGACGTGATCCCGATGATCGCCTACGAAGATGGCGCGAAGGCGATGGACTGGCTGTCATCGGCCTTCGGCTTCAAGGAGCGGACCCGGATGCTCGACAAGAGCGGCCGGCTCAGCCATGGCGAGATGGAGGCGGGCCAGGGCGTCATCATGCTGGCCACGCCAACCCCCGAATATCAGGGGCCTCGCCACCACCGCGCATCGTGCGAGGCGGCGCAGCGCTGGTCGTCGGTGCCGTACATCGTCGATGGCGTGCTCGTTTACGTCGACGACGTCAATGCCCACCACGAGCGTGCGAGACAGCACGGCGCGACCATCATCACTGAGCCCGAGGCGGACACCTATGGACGCCGATACCGGGCGGAAGACCTCGAGGGCCACCGCTGGATGTTCATCGAGCGCGCCTGACCGCTCGCACGCGTCGCGCGCTTCGCCGTTGCGCGCATCGCAGGGTATCCTAGTAAGCAATGACGATCGAAATCACCAGCGGATATGTCCCCGCCTCGAAGAGCCTGAACGAGAACCCGTCCGCCGAAGAGCTCCGCGACCTTACCGCTCGAATGCCAAACGCACGTCGCACCGTGCACGACAACTACAACGTGCAGACCCGCGTTGATGCCCGAAGCTCGAAGAGCACCTACATCGTGACCGACCGTCCCAAGGAACATACCGCGCAAACCGTTTCCACCGAAGAAGGCCGCAAGTGGGCCAAGCTGCAGGACGATTACATCCGCAGCCGGGACATGATCGTGCTCGACGGGGTCATCGGCAATGATCCCACGTTCCTGACCCCCGCCCGGTTGATCATCGAAACCCGAAACGCCAACATTGCCGGTATGCAGCGGCAGCTCTATTACCGGCCGAAGTCCGGCGAGCAGCCCGAGCTGACCTTGATCTACACCCCGAACCTGGCCGCGCCGGGCTACCCCAATGATCGGGCCATCTTCGTCGACCTGGAAGCCGGCATCACCCGGGTGCTGAACTCGGATTATTTCGGCGAGTCGAAGAAGGGCGGCTTGCGCATGTGGAACAAGAAGGTCTACGACGCCGGCGGCCTGGCCCTCCACGCCGGTTGCAAGGTCATCCCGGTTGCCGACAAACAACGAGTCTTTCTGATCGTCGGCCTGAGCGGCACCGGTAAGACGACGACCACCTTCACGACCCAGAACCACTCGAAGCCCGTCCAGGACGACTTCATCGCCCTGATGCCCGGTGGCAAGATCTACGGCACCGAGAATGGCTGCTTTGCCAAGACCTTCAGCCTCGATCCGAAGCACGAGCCGACGATCTACGCCGCGGTGACAAAACGCGAAGCCTACCTGGAGAACGTCTCGCAAAAGGTGGACGGTGGTCCGGTCGATTTCTTCGACGCCAGCTATACCCAGAACGGCCGCGCCACCTTCGAGCTGGCCGCCCTCGGCTGGGTCGAGGACGCCCGGAACATCGGTCCGGCCGATGTTCTGCTGATCCTGAATCGCAACGAGAACATCATTCCGGGGGTTGCCCGGCTGGATTCGGAGCATGCGGCCGCGTATTTCATGCTGGGTGAGACCCAGGGCACCTCCGCCGGCGGCAAAGACGAAATGGGCAAAGCGCTTCGCGTGCCGGGAACGAATCCGTTCTTCCCACTGCGACACGAGCAGCAGGGCAATCGATTTCTCGAGTTACACCGCTCACGCCCGTTCGAGGTCTACCTGATGAACACCGGACGGGTGGGAGGTCCGGAGGCGAACTCGGAGAGCAAGAAGGTCACCATCGAGTACTCGAGCGCGATCGTCAAAGCCATCGCCGAGGGCACCATCGGTTGGACCAGGGATGCTGACTTCGGCTACGAAGTCGCAGAGAACGTCCCCGGAATCGATGACATCGAGGTGCTGCAGCCGAAGCGGCTCTATGATCGCACCGGCCGGTCGGACGAGTACCAGGGCATCGTGCAGCGCGTGCGCGAGGAACGCACCGCCGAGTTTCAGAAATATCCGGGTCTCGATCCCGAGATCGTGGCCGCCGTTCGCTAATAGGGCTGGAACAGCGTCTAGGCGGCTTCTTCCTCGCCGAGCCGGCGGCCATAGTAGTAGCCGGCGATGATCAGCGCGAGCACCAGAACCGCCAGCGGCAGCGTGAAGGGGCCGAGGGCGCTCGAGACCCGCTCATAGTTCTGGCCGAGCTTGAAGCCGGCATAGGCCAGGGCGAGGTTCCAGGGGATGGCGCCCAGGACGGTGGCGGCGATAAAGGGCAGGACGGTAATCCGCGACAGTCCAGCCGGGAACGAGATATACGTCCGAATGATCGGCAACAGCCGGCCAACGAACACGGCGAAGAGGCCCCAGCGCTCGAAGAATCGATTCGCGAGCCGAAGATGGCCCGCGGTGAGCCCAACCCGGCGTCCCGGTCCGAGGATGAGGGCCTGGCCGTAACGGCGGACGAGCAGATAGGCGATCAGCGAGCCCAGCAGATTGCCCGCGCTGGCCGCGATGACGACCCCGACGAAGGACAGCTTGCTCTGCGAGGCCAGCGCGCCGCCCAGAGGCACGACAATCTCGCTCGAAATCGGGATGCCGGCGCTCTCCGCCGTCATCGTCAGGAAGATGGCGAGCAGGCCGCCGGCGGTGATCAGTTGCACGAGTGCGTTCGACATCCGGCGAAGCCTAGCAGCTAAGGTTCGCTCGTGCCTTCTCCCGTCGACCTCGCCGACGATGCGCTCGGCCGGCTGGTGGAGCGTCTCACCACGTCGCACCATCGCCGCCGCCTGCGTCGAGTTGGCATGGATGGTGCCATCGACCCCGGCTTTGAGTTGTGGGCCAGCGGCGAGCCGCCGCCGCGCCCTGGGAATGCCGTTCGGATCCTGATCGACGGCAAGGACGCCCTCGCGGAGATGGCCGAAGCGATGCAAACCGCCCGGTCGCACGTCCACATCACCGGCTGGCATGTGAGCCCTGACTTTCAACTCACAAGAGGTGAAAACCCAATCGCGCTTCGCGACCTTCTTGCGCAGCTGGCATCCCGCGTCCAGGTGCGCGTGCTGGTCTGGGCCGGTGCACCGCTCCCGGTGCTTCGGCCCTGGCGGGGCGACGTCCGAAGGAATCGAGACCGGCTCTGCTCCGGAACGCGGATCCAGTGCGCGCTGGACGCCCATGAGCGTCCCATGCACTGCCACCACGAGAAGACCATCGTTATCGACGACCGGATCGCATTCGTCGGCGGGATCGACCTCACGAACTTCAACGGCGACCGCTGGGATTTTCCGCATCACCCGCCGCGCGAGTCGGACGGCTGGCATGATGTCGCCACCCGCCTGGAGGGACCCGCGGTCCGCGACGTCGCCGACAATTTTTTGCTCCGCTGGCACGCGACCACCGGCGAGCGATTGCCGCCGGTCGACTCGCCGGCGCCGGCCGGCGACATCGAGGTGGAGATCGTCCGGACGATGCCCGATCACATGTACGCCGAGCGCCCGCAGGGTGACTTTCGCATCCTGGAGTCGTACCTCGCCGCGTTGCGCTCGGCGCGGAGGTTTGTCTACCTGGAGAATCAATTCCTGTGGTCGCCGGAGATCGTCGCGGTCCTGCGCGAAAAGCTGAGCCATCCGCCAACGCCGGACTTCCGTCTCGTCGTGGTGCTGCCATCCCGCCCCAACAACGGCGGCGACGATACGCGCGGCCAGCTCGGCACCCTGGTTCAGGCCGACGATGGCGGCGGACGCCTCCTGGCCTGCACGCTGTATGCCGCCGGCGCCGATCGCGATTGGCCGGTCTACGTCCACGCCAAGGTCGGGGTCGTCGACGATGCCTGGATGACGATCGGCTCGGCCAACCTGAACGAGCATTCGCTGTTCAACGACACCGAGATGAATATCGTCGTCCGTGACCTGGCGCTCATTCGAGAGACCCGCCTGCGATTATGGGCGGCGCACCTCGGCCGACCGGCGGAAGATATCGCTGGCGACCCTGGCGGCGTCATCGATCGGATCTGGAAGCCGATCGCGGAGGAGCAGGCTGAGCGGCGCAGGCGCGGCCAACGGTTGACCCATCGGCTGGCTACGCTGCCCGGCATCTCGCGCCGCTCGCGGTTACTGCTGGGTCCGCTGCAGGGCCTGGTGGTCGACGCTTAGCGGTTGCGCTCGTTGCGCACGAACAGGGCGGTGCCAATCACGAGGAATACCACGAACATCGCGGCCATGATCGCCAGGTCCACGATCGGGGGATCGAGCACCGTGTGGACGGCCTCTGGGCGCCCTTCGTAGAAAGCGCCGCGCGCCAGGTCGACCGCGTAGCGCATCGGCGAGATGCGCGAAAGGACATCCAGGTAGGGCGGCAGCACCTTGATCGGGTTGAAGATGCCGGCGAGGAAAAACTGCGGCAGCATCACGAAGGTAAAGATCTGCCCCGCCATCTCCTGGCTGCTGAGGTTGGAGAGGACCAGAACGCCGAAGGCGCCACCCAGCAAGCAGATCAACAGCCCCACCACGACGAGTCCGCCGATCTGTATCGCCGAGGCGCGGACGCCGACGATAAAGGCAAAGGCCAGGATGGCGGCCGCTTGCGGCAGGGCGACCAGGGACTCGCCCAGGATCTTGCCGATGATGATCGAGTAGCGCGAGATTGGGGAGACGAACATCTCCTGGCTGAAGTCATTCTCCCGGTCGCCGATCAGCGAAATGACCCCTTGGGCGGTGGTCTGAAAGAGGGTCTGGCCGAACACCCCGGTGAAGGTGAACGCCAGAAAGCTGTACCCGACGTTGCGGCCCAGGTTCGCTTGCAGGCTGCCGCCCAGCACGCCGATCAGGAGCAGCGGGAAGGCGAGCGTCGTGATCAAGCGGGGCCGGTCGCGAAGCAATTTCATGAAGTCCCGCTGGGCGATGGCCATCACCGGCCCGAGCTCATTCATTGCCGCTGCCAATCACGGAGAGGTACGCCTCCTCGAGCGTCGGCTGGTGAACCGTGACGACGGAGAGCGGGGTGTCGATCGCCTTGAGAAGCTGATGGGTGTTGAAACCGTCGAGCTTGATCCGGAACAGCGGCGTCTCAGCAAAGGGGACGCCTCGGCTGACGAGCTCGGCGCGCAGCCGGTCACGGTCGTCGGCATCGATGACGACGTGCTCGCTGACCAGCTCGCCCTTGATCCGCGAAGGTGGGCCAAAAGAGACGATCCGGCCCTTATTGATGATGCACACGCTGTCCGCACCTTCGGCCTCCTCGAGGTAGTGCGTGGTCAGAAACACGGTGGTCCCCTCGGCCTGGACCGTTCGCAGGTAGGCCCACAGGTTGCGCCGTCCGTTGGTGTCGAGGCCACGGGTGGGCTCGTCCAGGAAGAGGACGTCGGGCCGGTGCATCAGGCTGCGGATGATCTCGAGCTTGCGCCGGGTCCCTCCCGACAGGGTCTTGATCGGTCGGAAGATATCGGTCTCGATGTCGAGCAGGGCGGCGAGATCGCGGACCTGGTGCCGGTAGGCCTCCGGCATCAGGCTGAAGCGCGGGCGGTAGGGATAGACCTGGTAGAGCACGGCGTGGAATCGCACGTTTTCTTCGCCGGTGAGGTTCATGTCGAGGCTCGGATTCTGAAAGATGATCCCGACTCGGGCGCGGACCGCGCTCGACTGGCTGACGACGTCATAGCCGGCGATGCGAACCCGGCCCGAGGTCGGTCCGAGCGTGGTTGTCAGGATCGAGATGGTCGTTGTCTTGCCGGCGCCATTGGGTCCCAGGAAGGCGAAGAACTCACCGCGGCGAACCGTGAAGGAAATGCCGTCGACGGCGTTGGTCTTCCCCTTTCGGTATCGCTTGACGAGGTCCTCGACCTCGACGATGGCGGACGTCCGCCCCGGGGCCACGCCCGCGCTCAGCTCTCCCACTGGGAGACAGCCAGGAAATACTTATCGACGTTGCAACGCCAACCGATCAGTGGATGCACGCCAAGCCGGCCGGGAGGGTCCTCATCCGCAAACGGCTGACGCACTTCCTGCCAGTTGGGCTGGTTGTTGCAGCGAGGGCAACGCACCGGTGGTCGTAGCTCTTCCATGCGCCGCTATAGTACTGAGCGCTCATGGGCGAGGAGCGCCTGTACTCAATTACGGAGGCCGCCGAGAAGCTCGGGGTCTCGCCGGCCACGATCTCGACCTGGATCCGGCTGGGCATCGCCAAGCCGAGCCGCCAGGACGAGCTCGGCCGATTTCGCTATACCGATGTCGACCTGGTCGAGATGGAGCGCCGCTTCCAGGAGCGGCAGGCCAGCAAACGTAAGCCTTGACATAAACCGTACAAACTTTCCTCTTGCCCCGGCTCTCCCCTTGCCTTACATTGATGGTGTTCGGTTAGCACTTCCCCATGTGGGGCCACAGATAGGAGGGAAGCGTATGAAACGCCGGATGCTGCCAATTTGCCTGCTTGCCGGAGGCTTTCTCGCCATTGCGCCGTCGCAAGCGTTCGCGACGCTCGAGGGACATGAGGCCAGCCCTGGCGACCCTTTCCGGGACTGCGTGGGGGTCGGCGCCGGACCACAATTCGGCGCCGAAAACTATCCCAACACCGAGCCTGAGGTCTGGCTGGCCAAGAATCCCGCCAATCCCAACAACTTCATCGGTGCCATCCAGCAGGATCGCTGGAACGACGGCGGCGCCAAGGGGCTGGTTGCTCCCTGGTCCTTCAACAACGGCTACAAATGGGGCGAAACGCCGCTTCCGTTCAGCCTCTGTGCTGCCCCGTTCTACGGCGGCAACGTGCTCCCGACCGAACGCGCTTCGGATCCCTGGGTCTCGATCGGTCCTGATGGCACGGCGTACACCATCAGCATCTCCTTCGACGAGAACACCTTCAAGAACGGCGTCGGCGCCGCCACGTCGAGCGACGGCGGCGTAACCTGGCACAACCAGAAGTTCATCGACTTCAACGCGGACGTCGGGCCCTTAACGGCCTTTGATGACAAGGAATCGATCACCGCTGACCCGACGACGCCAAATGTGGCGTACGCGGTTTGGGACCAGCTCCGCTTCTCGGTCGTGCCCTCCTGCCCGGCAAAGGCTCCGCATGCCGGTGACCTTCCGAACCACCGCGGATTTCCGGTCGATCCCGTCTGCTTCACGGGTCCAGCGATGTTCAGCAAGACCGTTGATGGCGGTGTGACCTGGTCGCCGCCGATGCCGATCGTCACCACGCTGCCGGCGCAGCAAACGATCTCGAACCAGATCGTGGTGAATCGACAGACCGGCACCCTGTACGACTTCTACGAACACTTCAATGGCGTCACTGGAGCCGTCCAGATCCAGATGGTCCTCTCCAGCGACAAGGGGACGACGTGGAGCGATCCGCAGCTCGTCGTTCCTGACCACAATCCGGTGGGTACGCATGATCCCCAGACCGGGGCCCTGGCTCGAGATGGGGCCATCATCCCGGAGCCGGCTATCGACAACAACACGGGGCAGCTCTACATCGCCTTCCAGGATTCCCGCTACAACACCAACGGCGAGGACGATGTCCTGTTCAGCACCTCCGTCGCGGGCGGTCTAACGGGAACCTGGACTGTTCCACAGCGAGTCAATCTGCCATCGGATCGGGCCGGCTTTACTCCCGGGATCAAGGTCAACGATCTCGGGCAGCTTGGCATCGATTACTACAGCCTCGACCATCCGGACCTCGGTCCCAGTGTTTGGCCAGTCGACCGATTCATTCGCATCAGCACCGGCCCGGCCATCGTTTCGACGCCCAGTACAGGCCAACCAACCGCGACCATCAGCTTCACGACGCCGACCCACGTCGGTGGACCCTTCAACCTGCTGGCGGCGCCGAACGCGTTCGGATACTTCGTCGGCGATTACGAGGGCATGGCCATCGACCGGGATGGCAAGTCCTTCCATACCTTCTTCTCAGCGGTGAATTGCGACGATGTGAACTGCACGGCGCCATTCAATCCGACCGGTGCGCCGGAGGACTCGAAAGCGCCACCGGATCCGATGGACGTCTATACGGCGGCGTACTACAAGGCCGGCTGATCGTGTGACTGACGGGGCGGGTGCGAGCACTCGCCCCGTCAGCATTCCACTCCTTCCCGACGCGCCCCCGTAGAATGGTGGCCGGTTTTGAGGGGGAGAGACGGGAGGATGCATGCAAGCGCGGTTATTGAAGGATGCCCCCGAGAAGACCGAGGGTGACGCCGTCCTGGTACCGATCTTCGAAGGGCAGGCGACGGTACCCGCCGAAGCCCAAAATCTCGATAAGCGACTGAAGGGCGCCATCGGGCAGCTCCTCAAGGACGGCGAGTTCCGCGGCCGCTTGATGGAGGTGGCCTACGTCCACAACCTCAACAACGCCTCCAGCAAGTGGACCGTCCTGGTGGGCGTCGGCAACCGCGAGCAGCTCGACATGGTCAGGCTGCGTAACGCGCTGCAGTCGGCCGCGCGTGGTCTCCGCAAGCGCGGGCATCGCCGCGTCGCCGTGCTGCTTCCAAAGGAGCTTGCCGATAGCGCGGATGCCGCCGACCTGGCGCGGGCGTCGGCCGAGGGCATCGCGCTCGGCAACTTCGATATCGGCGCCCTGAAGACCCGCCACGAGGATGCGGTGACGACCATCGACGCCGTGAACATCATCGGGCTCGATGGCGAGAAGAGCCTTGCCGGTGCACTGGGAGACGCCGTCGCGCTGGCCGATGCCACCAACCTCGTGCGCGAATGGGTCAACGCCCCAGCCAATACGTTCACGCCCAGCGTTTTTGTTGAGAAGGTGAGGGCCGCGGTCAAGGGCACCGGGCTGGACCTCGAGGTCCTCGAGCCGGACGACATCCGCCGTTTGAAGATGGGTGCGTTCATGGCCGTGGCTCGAGGTTCGGACGAGCCGGCCAAGATGATCGTGCTTCGCTATCAGGGCGGGCGCAAGGGCGGTCCCATGCTCGCCCTGGTGGGGAAGGGGATCACGTTCGATAGCGGCGGGATTTCGATCAAGCCAGCGCAGAACATGGAGATGATGAAGTCCGACATGGGCGGCGGCGCCGCCGTGGTGGGCGCCATGCTGGCCATCGCCGAGCTCAAGCCGAAGATCAATGTGATCGGTGTCGTGCCGACCACCGAGAACATGCCGTCGGGACATGCGATCAAACCAGGTGACGTCGTCACCGGGTCCGGCGGAAAAACGATCGAGATCATCA
The DNA here is from genome assembly GCA_035716185.1 of Candidatus Dormiibacterota bacterium. Lineage (GTDB taxonomy): Bacteria > Chloroflexota > Dormibacteria > CF-121 > CF-121 > CF-13. The sequence goes on along the minus strand of DASTJZ010000153.1, from coordinate 2,441 downwards.
ACACCGACGCCGAGGGCCGGTTGATCCTGTCCGACGCCATCACCTATGCGATCAACCAGGGCGCCACGCACATCGTCGACATTGCCACGCTGACAGGATCTATCGTCCGCACCCTGGGACCGCTGGCCATCGGCGCATTTACCAACGACCCGGCACTGATGAATCTCGTGCGGCGCGCCGCCGACCTGGCGGGCGAGCGGGTCTGGGAGCTACCGATGTGGGCGGACTACGACGGCATGATGGATAGCCAGGTCGCCGATCTCAAGAACTCCGGGGTTCCCTGGGCGGGCGCGACCATGGCCGCGCTCTTTCTGCGCGAATTCGTTGGCGCCCGGCCATGGGTCCACCTGGACATCGCCGGCAGTGCCTGGCAGGACGCGCCCGAGCTGAAGAGCGTGCCTCGCGGTCCCACGGGTTCGGGAGTCCGGGTGATGGCGCACCTCGCCGAGCTGCTGGCCACCGCGTAGTTGACCGGCATCGCCGAGCTCGGCAATTGGTACGTCGACAATTAAGGCCGCACTCGTCCCAGCCGAGCTGCGTACCCAGCGATTGCTGCTGCGGCAATGGCAGGACTCCGATGTCGAGCCCCTGGCCGAGATTTACGCGCAGCCCGAATACCAGCGTTTTATGCCAGCCATGGACCTGGAGGGAACGGCGCAGCAGGTCGAACGCTGGAAGCGATTCTGGCACGAGGACGGTGTCTCGCACTGGGCAGCCGTGGATCTCGCAACCAGCCGCCTCATCGGCCGGATCGGCCTCATCCGGCACCATGATTGGCCGCTCGACGCCGATCCGATCGAAGTCGGCTGGACGCTACATCGCGATTACTGGGGTCGTGGACTGGCGACCGAAGGGGGTCGCGCCTCGCTCGAGATCTGGCGGGAGCGCCTGCTCGACGACCAGCGCCTGCTCTCGATCACGGTGCCGGACAACATGCGATCGCGAGCGGTGATGGAACGGTTGGGCCTCACGTATCGCGGGACGGCGCACTGGAAGAATCTCGACGTGGTGTGGTACGCGATCGACCGCTGACTAGCGCTTGGCCCAGCCCGGGTCGGGATAGCGCGGTGCCGCGCCGGCGATTTCCCGCGGCCATACCACCACCGGGCGCCCCGATTGCACCTGCTCGACATAGATCGGCTTGGCCGCATTGAGGCCGCGGTCGTCGAACTTGATCGGTCCGAAGAATGTGCGCAGGTCGGTGATGGCCAGGGCGTCGTGTACCCAGCGGGGCTGGGTGGAATTCGCCGACTCGATGGCGACCTCGAGCGTCAAGCAGGCTGCGGTGGCCGCGGCGGCGTGCTCGTCGGGCAAGTGTCCAAACTGGGCCTGGTAACCAAGCGCGTAGTGAAAGCTGTCAAGGAAATAATTGATCGGGTTACGGGTGCCGGGAGCCCATTGCGTTGTCCCAACACTGAAGTTGGCGGCGCCATGCAGATTGGACACAAAGCCCGGGTCCGCCGGCCCGCTGTTGAAGGCAAGGAGCTTGGGCTGGATATTCATCTGCTGGGCCTGGTGAATCGTGCGGACACTGTCGGCCAGATGAGATACCTCGAGTAGCAGATCGGGGCCGGAGCCGGCCGCCGCGCCCAGCTGGGCGGTGAAATTGTTGACGCCAGGGGTGAAGCTTGCGCCGTAGACGACGCCCATGCCCTTGGCCGCCGCGTAGGATGCGGTCGCACTGGCAACTTCGCTTGACAGGCTGTCGCTGGCAAACAGGATCGCTACCGATTGCGGCTTGGGATTCAGCGACAGGGCCATATCGATGACCCCCTGGAGTTGGCGGCTGTCGGGCGCGAGCACACTGAATAGATATTGGTAGTGGTTGTTGAAGATCGCCTCGGACGAGGCGCCGCTGCTGACCATGGGAACCTGGTGCTGCTCGGCGATGGGCGCCGCTCGGGCGGTGGTGGCGTCATTCGACGGACCCAGCAGCAAGGTGTGATTGCTCGAGATCATCTGTTCGGTTTGGGCGGCGGCAATGGAGGGGCGGCTCTGGTCGTCCGCGATGTCGATGGCGAGCGGGTGCCCGAGGCCATTGACCATGACGCCACCTTTGCCATTGATCCAGTCCTGGCAGAAGAGAAGGCCCTCCTTGGCCATCTGCCCGCCGCTCGCCTGGCTACCGCTCAACGAGAGAACTGCACCCACCGTGATGGGCGTTCCGGCCGGCCGAGCCGACATGTCGGGGATCGGACTGCAGGCGGCAAGTACCAGACCGAGGGCGACCAGCCCCACTGCCAGGGGCCGCGAGCTTCGCACGATGCGTGATTATGGCCTTGGGCGGAGGCGGCGGCCCAGCAGCTTGATTAGCGTTTTTCCTGATAACGCCGGCCCTAAAGCGCCTGCTTAGGCCGGTCGATAGACTATGCGATTGGCCGCGTCGGAACGGGCGAAGGCGAGTTAGCCAAGTGGTAAGGCAGAGGTCTGCAAAACCTCCA
>DASTJZ010000152.1:0-6581 GCA_035716185.1 Candidatus Dormiibacterota bacterium | reverse complement strand
CATCGCGCAGCTGGTCAACCGCTCGGCGCAGGCCGACCTCAAGGCGACGCAGATCCTGCTCGGTCTCATGCAGGACATCGAGCGCCGCACCGAGCAAACCGCCGAACCCGCCACGCTCTCCGAGGCGGACCGGCAAGTTCTTGAGTTCATTCGCAACCGCCGCTCGAACGCGGCCAATGAGGAGACGACCGATGAGTGACACTGATCTAATCCAGCAGTACTACGCCGAGGTCCGCGAGGACCTCGGCACGTTTGCCGCCCGCGCCTTCGCCGAGCTCTATCCGGGACAGCAGCTCGTCATGGGCGGCCACATCGAGGTGACGCTGAGCCGCCTCATCGATGTCCAGGAGGGCCGTTGCCGGCGTCTGCTCATCAACCAGCCGCCCCGCTCGCTCAAATCCTTCCTCGGCTCGGTCGTCTACCCGGCATGGCTCTTGGGGCACGATCCGACGGCCACGGTCATCTGTGTTTCCTATGCCGATGACCTCGCCGACAAGCTGGCGCGAGACTGCCGCATCTGATGATGAGCGAGTTCTACCAGCAGGTCTTCCCGGAGACGCGCTTGAACTCGGCAAAGCCCCCCAAGCAAGAGCTGATCACGACCAAAGGAGGCTTCCGGTATGCAACCTCGGTCGGCGGCGTGCTGACCGGTCGCGGCGCGATGACGATTATCATCGACGATCCGATGAAGCCGTCGGAGGCAGTATCTGAGACCCAGCGCGAAAGGGTCAAAGAATGGTACGACCACACGCTGCTGAGCCGGCTCGACAGCAAGGTTCATGGCGCGATCGTCCTCATCATGCAGCGCCTGCACGAGGATGACCTCACCGGCCACGTCCTCAATCAGGGCGAGGAATGGGAGCACGTGCATTTTCCGGCGATCGCCGAAGAGGACGAGAAACACGAATACAGGACGCGTTCGGGACCGGGGGTGTTCCGCCGCAAGGCCGGCGACGTGCTGATGCCCGAGCGGGAGCCCCAGGAGGTGCTGGACTGGCTGAAGCGAACGATGGGACCTTACCACTTCGCCGGTCAGTACCAGCAAGCCCCGGTGCCCCTGGGCGGCGGCATGGTGAAGCTCGACTGGTTCCGGCGGTACACCGCCAAGGACCGGCCGGAGACGTTCGACCGCATCGTCCAGAGCTGGGATACGGCCAGCAAGGACACCGAGTTCAGCGACTACAGCGTCTGCACGACCTGGGGCATCAAGGGCCAGCAGCTCTTCCTGCTCGACGTGTACCGACAACGGCTCAACTATCCCGAACTGAAGAAGATGGTGCGCTACAAATGGCAGGCGTGGTCGGCGAACGTCGTGCTGATCGAGGACAAGTCCTCGGGGATGCATCTCATCCAGGAGCTGAACCAGGAGGGTCTTGGTGCGGTAACCCGATACGAGCCGAGGGGTGATAAGCTCTCGCGTGTTCACGCCCAGACCGGCATCATGGCCGAAGGCCGTATCTATCTGCCGGTCGAGGCGCCTTGGCTCGACGACTACCTGCACGAACTGACGGTGTTCCCGAAAGGCAGGCACGACGACCAGGTCGACTCGACGGCGCAGTTCCTCGACTGGCTCAGCACGCCGATTAAATCCTGGGGCATCTACGAAGCCACCCGAAGGCAGGCTCTCGGGTTGCAAGCTCGCGAGGAGTCATATGTCCGCCTGAAGGCGCCTCCGGGCTTGTTCGGATCGGTTCAGACACTAACCGGGCGACACGCAACCCTCGACGATAACCGGACCATCGTCGTATGCGAAGAGGATGCTCGGCACCTCAGTCCCCGCGGCTGGACCAGGATCGGGCCGGCGCAGATGCCCAAGGAATTGCGGACCGAGCCGGAATGCCAATACGCAAAAGGTTCCGTCGAGTATGCGGCCTGGGAGGAGGAGCAGAAAAGGAGAAGTGAAGCGGCGTCGTGACAGCACACTATTTGGAGCTGCGGAAAATAATCGCTCCAAATCCACACCGCGGAGGCCGGGCTTGTGTCACAGGCCCGGCCTTCACGTTCCCAAAGTCAAGACAGCAGCACCGCGTCGTGCTGAACCCGGCTCTACGTGCTCCGCGTGATCGCATTCAGGCCGATAACTGTCAGTTATCGGACATAAAGTGGCCGGGCTGGCCTTACCATGCGCCCCATCGCAGGGCGCGGCAGTCGCAAGAGCGAATGACCGCTTTCGTCTGCCGACCTGCCGCTCCTCCCGCGATCGTCGAATGCGGACTCTTGCCCCGGAGCGGACCCTCACGAAGGCGCCAAGATCGGCTGAGTCGGGTGGAAAGACGCCATTGGCCCCCCGTAAGCATTAGCGATAATGAAAGACTGGCGCTGCGGAGCGGCCGGGTCACACACCTAATCTTCCGAAAATACCTTCGGGAGTAAGTCGTCAACCGGCTCGCCGGCCGTCAGCTCTCCTCTCCCAATGCCAGCCGAAAGCCGGAGAGAAAAAGCTCGCGTTGATCGGCGTTACGCAGATAGCTGGCGTCCGGAAGCGTTACAGAGGTTATATGGCGCAACTGCGCGATCATGTCCCGTGCATCGTCGAGCTTACCCATATGGGCATAGCACGCCGCGAGATAGCGGTATGGCAGCGGAAAACTCGGATCGTCCTGTATAGCTAGGAGTAGTTTTGGCACTGCCTCATCGAAGCGCCGGCAGAGAAAATATGCGGTGCCGACGTCCGTACGCGACGCGCCAATACGGGCGTAGGGACTGAGGCGCAGCGACGCCTCGAAATACTCGATCGCCTTGTCAGGTTGGCCAGCCCACAGCCTCATTAGGGCGCTGATATGCCAGCCTCTCGCGTAGTTCGAGTTGAGCGCGAGACCGCGTTCGACTAACGCCAGCATCGTCTCGATATCTTGCCCGAAAAAAGCCAACGCGACGGCGGCATTCGCCAGGACGGCCGGATCGTCGCCGGCCACCTGCAAGGCTCGCTGGGCGAAATCGACGCCCATCCGCCGCTGCACCGCCGGGTCTTCACTGCGACAGTCAAGAACCAGCCGATAACAGCAAACCGCGGCCCATGCGAGCGCCGGCCCGTAGCCCGGGTCGAGCTCGATCGCCTGCGTCATAAGACGAAGCGCTTCAGGAATTTGGCTCGCCGACGACAAGAACATCGCATAGGCGCGCAGATAAAGATCGTACGCGGTCAGGTCCTGGGTCGGCCGGCCGACTGAACGGGCGGTCTCCGCGGCCTGTAATGCCGGCTCGATCACGCCAGCAACGCTCGATGCTATCTCGTCTTGGAGATCGAAGACGTCTTCGAGCGACCCGTCGAAACGATCGGCCCACAGATGCATGCCGGTCACAGCATCGATCAGCTGCCCAGTGATCCGCACGCGCCCACCGGACTTGCGAACCGATCCTTCGAGAACGTATCGCGCCCCGAGTTCCCGCCCAACCTGTGTCACATCGACAGCCCGTCCCTTGTAGGTAAAACTCGAGTTACGGGCGACGACGAAGAGCCAGCGAATGCGCGATAGAGCGGTGATGATCTCCTCGACCATGCCGTCCACGAAGTACTCCTGGTCGGGATCGCCGCTCATGTTTTGGAACGGTAGGACGGCTATCGATGGCTTGTTTGCTTGCGGCAATCTTGGCCCAGAAGCGGGCGCTGCCGCGCGGTCGGTTCGGACCTCGTATACCCGCACCGAGCGAGCGATATTCTTTAGGCTTCGGTCCCCCAGATCTCGGAAGGCGAGGTCGAGCTTGCCGGCAACATCCTCCTGCACCCGCGCCGATACGCAGATGCCGCCCAGGGCGGCCAAGCCTTCGAGGCGAGCGGCGATGTTGACGCCATCGCCGAAAATGTCGCCGTTCTCGACTACAATATCTCCTTGATGAATGCCCATCCGGTACTCGATCCGCTCTTCGGGTACGATCATCGCATTCCGCTCGGCCATTTTCGCCTGGACTTCGGTCGCGCAGCGCAATGCATCGACGCTGCTCCCGAATTCGGCCAGCAGACCGTCGCCCGTAGTCTTGACGATGCGGCCCTTATGCTCAGCAACCTTGGCGTCGATTAATTCCGTGCGGATCGTCCTGAGTCGTTCGAGCGTACCTTGCTCATTTGTGCCGATGAGCCGCGAGTAACCCGCCACATCCGCGGCGAGAATGGCAGCGAGTCGGCGGGTGGTGGGCATCTTTGCCGGATGGTTAAACGTTTCTCGTCAAGATTAGCACCTTAAATGCGTTCGGCACTAAGTTTCGATCCGATGACGTGCCATGCGGAGGCCTGAACTATCACTATCCGCCAGAGGCGGAGCCATGACTAGAAGGCCAGACCTTCTGCTCTCACCTGGTGATCGCTTTTGTTCCGCCCCGGGGAGCATACGAGGAGGAGTGGATCACAGTTCCGTTCGATGCGGGCCGCGACCTTACCATCCCCTCAAAGCTTCCTTTCTGAAGCCGGTGAAGCCGTCCTTGGTCTCCTGGCGGTGCTCGTCAAGTTTGAACTCCACCATCAACCTCTGCAATCCCAACGAGGCGAACTCTCCGGCCCGAAGCTAGCCCGGGAAAAAACGCGATCCGAAGCAGCCGCGAATACGCACGATCCGGAGCTCATTCATTTCCCGCGCCATACAACGACCTCACTAGCACCCGTAGTCGGGGCGCAGTCGCTGTATGAGAGATCGCGGAAGCTAACATGGAAAGTGATTCCTCACGTACTTACGAATCCTCCTCCGATGCAGATGGAAATGGTCGAGGAGTTCGTTGAGATCCTAAAAACGGTGTCGGAACGGAAGTATCTTATGCGACTACACGGCCGAAATGGAGCCGGATCAAGATTGTGGTTGGTGCGAAGAGTGCCAGTTCCATGGGTGCTGTCGAGAAACTATCGAGAAGAGGCACGCGCGTTGGAACGCAACCCGCTCGTCTGCGAGCCAGAGCCGCTGATTTTGTTCACGACGTGCCCGACACGCCCAGGATGCCCGCGCGTCCGAGGATTATTGAAGGCACGCGGTTCGTTGTGATGCAGATCACCCGAGGGGCGATGACTGATGAGCTACAGAGCTGACCAGATTGCAAACACGAAACTGATGAGCACCGCCCAACAGAGAGCAGAGAGCACCGCAATGACGACCCCGGCCCAGGTTCGCGATAAACGAGGGTCGCGGGATTCCACGGTCAGCGCACGGCGCCGGTCAACATGATGAAAGCCGAACATCTTTGCCTCGGTCCAAGGGCCATATATTAACGGTGAATATCCTCGACTGTCTTCAACTTGTTACATAAAATGCAGCCGGACGGTTAAGAATAGTAACCGCCGATCTGTAGTCTTAATCAAGGTAAAAATCTATGCAGATCTTATCTACAGCTTACGTCAACAGGCTGTTCTTCAACTAACCGCCGCGGCAGGGTCGCACAACCGTATGAGCCGACGAGGCGATCTCGCAATTGCTTGTCTGTTGCTAGCGATGACCTTGCCTCTAATGGTTGTGGTTGCGCTTGCCATCAAATGGGAAAGCGGAGGTCCCATCTTGGAGCGACGCGAGCAGATCGGCCGAAGAGGCCAGCGCTTCATAGGACTGAGATTTCGAACCACCGCACGCGATCCGAGTGGCTGGACGCCAAGATGGCGCGGCAAACCCACTCGCGTTGGTCAATTCCTTCGGATGAGCCGGATTGACGCTCTCCCGCAGCTCTTCAATGTGCTGCGCGGGGAGATGCGCGTTATGGACACATCTCTATTTGAGTAAATGCGCCCGGTAGAAGCTCACCTCTCGATCCGAGCTGGTCAGGCTTCCTACAAACGTCCAAACCACCATCCCCATAGCGATGACCAGCGCCCAAGATAGCGCCGACAATGCAAGGATGATGAAGAGCGGACCGAGGCGGCCCTTGTTGTCCGCTGAGGGCCCCGACATTATCTGGCATCCCCCATTGTTCGTTCGTGAATGGGATGACCCAACCCAGTTGGCCGACGCAAAACTAAGGCCGACGAGTTATTAATTCTCAAGATCAAGCAGTTAGTGGCCGAAACGTTGCTCGTTAGTTACCAATCTGTAAAGATTTTCGACGGCACAGGCGTCCAAAAAACACCCCAACGCGCGGTAAGCGAACTAACCGTGTTTAGACCTATTTCAGCGACACGCTCGACGTGCAAGCGCACCCCGCCCGCTTCTGGTTGCAGGACCAGAAGGGAGGCAGCGTCTGGTTAAAGGATCGGACCAGACGGTCAGTCTGGCGCGCGCTGGCGCGTTTTTGAGTTTGCGACCAGACCTCCGCCCTACCGCGCGCGTCGACGAAACGGATAGCCAATCGCCAGCATGATCAGCTTTGCGATGGCCACTCCTTCTGTAAGCGCTCGGTGACCGGGCCAGCTCAAGCAGCAGCGCGAGCGGCGCCGATCGGTTGCCAGTTCCACGGAAGCAGTTCATCGATGCGCCGCGCAGGGTGATCAGCGATGCGCGTCAGCACATCGGCGAGGTAGTGCTGCGGGTTGGCTCGGTTGAGCTTGGCGCTTTCGATCAGCGAGTACATCGCTGCAGCGCGCCGGCCACCGGCGTCGGAGCCGGCGAACAGATAGTTCTTGCGACCGATCGCGACGCAGCGCAGCGCCCGCTCGGCCGGATTATTGTCGAGCG
>DASTJZ010000151.1:0-22200 GCA_035716185.1 Candidatus Dormiibacterota bacterium | reverse complement strand
GCTACGCGGTCAGCCGGAAAACGTAGTAGGTCACGGTCAGGTCTTCCTTCGTCAGCTGCTCCGTCCAGAGCGTTTCCTTGGCGAACCCCGCCTGGTCGATCAGGTAATAGAGGTAGTCGATGTCGCCCGAGGTGCCGAAATGCAGGAGGATGCGGCCACCCGGTCGCATGTGATCCCGCGCTTCCTTCATGAACCGCGTGAGCGCGCGGTAGTTTTCGTCGGCCGTGCTCAGCTCGAGCAGGTCGCGGGCCGGGAACCAGCGAAAGGGCGGATCGAACAGCATCAGGTCGAACCGTCCCTCGACCGCGTCGAAGACATCGCTCTGACGGACGCTGATGCGATCGGCGACACCGTTGCGCGCGGCGTTGGCCGCGGCGGTCTCCACGGCTTTGGGGTTGACGTCCACGGCGACGACCTCGGATGACGTTTTCGCCGCCAGGATGGCGCTGATGCCGCTACCGGTGCCCATGTCCAGGACCCGATCCGAGGACCTGACCTCGTCGCGCACCAGCCGGTGGAATGCTTCGCCTCCGGAAGGTGGAAAGACGTCCCTGGGCACGCGGAGATCCAGGTCGAGTTCGGCGTAGAGCAAGCGTCGCGGCAGGCTCTCGAGCATCTCCTGGTAGGCGTCGTCGTGCCATCGTCTCAGCCGTCGGGCGCGTTCCTCCGACATCGTCGGCCGGTAGCCGCCCGCATCACCCATCGCGCCTGACTCGAACGCCTTGGGCAGCCGTCAGCCGGCGATCTGCTCGCGTTCGGTGCTGCGCGCCTCAGTCTGCTGCGAGGCCGCCCGAGCCCGCTCCAGCCGCACGGCACTGTCGATGATGCCCAGGTGGCTATACGCCTGCGGGAAATTGCCTCGCGGGGCGCCCGATCCAGGTTCATTGCCCTCGGCCAGCAGCCCCAACGGTGAGGAGAGCGCGATCAGCTCGCCGAGCATTCGCTCGGCGGCATCGAGCCGGTCCATGAAGATCAGCGAGTCGACATACCAGAAGCTACACAGCAGGAAGGCGGCGCTGAGATATCCCTGGTCGTCCGGGCAGTCGTAGCGGCGGACATACGGGCCGTTGAGGAGTCGCTGGCTCAAGGTCTCGATGGTGGCGAGCATGCGGGGATCGGTTGCCGGTAAGAAGCCGAGCACTGGCATTTGCAGGACGGCCGCGTCCAGGCACTGATCGTCATACGCCTGGGCGAAGGCCCCGATCTGGGGGTTCCAGGCGCGGGTCTCGATCTCGCTGCGTAGCGCCGTGGCGGCCCGCTCCCAGTCCTCGACATGACCGGTGTAGCCGGTCCCCCTGGCCAGGGTGATCGCCCGGTCGAGGGCGACCCAACACCAGAGCTTGCTATGGGTGTGGTGCTTGCGCTCGCGCTGGAATTCCCAGATGCCGTTGTCGGGCTCGCGGCTGAGCTCCCAGATGCTGTCGGCAAATCGCTCGATGACGTGCCAGAGCTTGGCCGAGATGAAGCCGCCCTTGCGCTGGTAAACGGCCATGCAGTCGATCACCGCGCCAAAGACATCCAGCTGGCGCTGACCGGCGGCGCGGTTGCCGATCCGAACCGGCCGGGCCCCCTCAAAGCCGGACAGGTGCTCGAGATATTGCTCCGGGAGGCGAGGGTCACCGTCGACCCGGTAGACGATCTGCATCGCGAAGTCGTGCTCGTAGGCCCGGTCCCGGATCCAGTTGATGAAGTCGACCGCCTCCTGGTTGAAGCCGGCGCGAAACAAGGCGGCAATCCCGTAGGACGCATCCCGCAGCCAGCAGAACCGATAGTCCCAGTTGCGGTCGCCGCCGGGATCTTCCGGAATCGACGTGGTGGGTGCGGCGCAAAGCGCCCCGGAGGGGGCGTACGTGAGGAGCTTGATCACCAGTGCGGAGCGACGAACCGCATCCTGGAACGGCCCGGTGTAGAGGCACTGCTCCAGCCACTGCACCCAGAAATCGCGGGTGCGGTTGAACAGCTCGGTGGCGTCGCTGCTGCTGGGAAATTTCCGGCCCAGGGCGAAGTATCGCTCGCCGAAGCCGAGGGTGAACCATTCCTGCCGGCCGGGCTGCAGGGTGAATCGGTAAACGAAGCGCGGCCGCCCGTCGACCTCCTCGATGCTACCCCGCCTGGGGGCGGTGGAGGAGAGGATGACCTCCTGCGATCCGCCAGAGGCGATCACGATCCCTTCCCGCTCGGCGAACGCGGTTCGCGTCCGTCCGTAGGCCGGTGATGGATCGAGGACGCACTCGACCTCGACCGGGCCGCCGAGCGCCTCCACCCCGCGGCAGATCCGCTTCAGCGAAAGGAAGCGTTCGCCTTCGTTGAAGCAGGGCATGAAGTCGGTCAGCACCAGGGCGCCCTCGGAGCGGTGGAAGGTGGTGGTCAGCAGGTTGGTATCGCGGATGTAGGCCTGGTCGCCGGCCGGGTGGGGATTGACCGGCGAAATCCGGAAACTGCCGCCCCGCTGCCGGTCGAGAATGGCGGCGAAAATCGAAGGGGAGTCAAAGCGCGGGTAGCAGAACCAGTCGATGGCGCCGCTGGTCGAAACCAGGGCGGCCGTTTCACAATTGCCGATCAGCCCGTACGGATACACTGCCTGACCTTACAACGTCCCGCGGTCGTTGGATCAAACGTCGCCGGACCGCGAAAAATGCGATGCGCGGCGAGGGAGGTTTCTGGATAGAATAAGGGCCCGGTGCCGAAGTACGTCTTCGTGACCGGCGGCGTGGTTTCCTCGATAGGAAAGGGAATCACGGCAGCGTCCATCGGGACCATCCTGAAAGCCCGCGGACTGCGCGTCTCCCTCCAGAAGCTGGACCCCTACATCAACATCGACCCAGGCACCATGTCGCCCTATCAGCACGGCGAGGTCTTCGTGACCGACGACGGGGCGGAGACCGATCTCGACCTTGGCCATTACGAGCGTTTCATCGACGCCAACCTGAGCAAGGCCAGCAACGTGACCGCCGGGAAGATCTACGCCGAGGTGATTGCCAAGGAGCGGCGGGGCGATTACCTGGGCGGCACCGTCCAGGTGATCCCGCACGTCACCAACGAGATCAAGGAACGGATCACCCGGGTCACCTGGGAGGACAACCCGGACGTCGTCATCGTGGAGGTGGGCGGCACCGTGGGGGACATCGAGTCGCTGCCCTTCCTGGAGGCGATCCGCCAGCTCAAGAATGATCTCGGGCGGAAGAATGTCTTCTACGTCCACCTGACGCTGGTGCCCTTCATCGAGGCGTCCGAGGAGTTCAAGAGCAAACCGACCCAGCACAGCGTCGCGGCCCTGCGCAGCATCGGCATCCAGCCCGACGCCATCGTCTGCCGCTCCGAGCGGGCGATCAGCGCCTCGCTGAAGGAGAAGATCGCCCTCTTCTGCGACGTCGACCGGAGGGCCGTGATCTCCGTTCCGGATGCCAAGTCGATCTACGAGGTCCCGCTGATGCTCGAAGAGTCGGGTCTGGCCGGCGTCATCGTCGAGGCCCTTGAGGTCCCTGCCTCGCCGCCGGATCTCGCCGAGTGGAAAGAGCTGGTCCATCGCATCCAGCACCCATCGGGCAGCCTCCGCATCGGAGTGGTGGGCAAGTATCTGCCAGCGCCCGATGCCTACATCAGCGTCACGGAGGCCCTTCGCCACGCCGGGGTGCACCACAACCTGCGGGTTGACATCAAGTGGATCGCTTCAGAAACACTCGAAACTGGAGATCTCCGCGCGCTCGACGAGGTTCACGGTGTCGTGGTCCCGGGCGGATTCGGTCATCGCGGCATTGAGGGGAAGATTGCCGCGGCCCGATTCGCCCGGACCTCGCTGACGCCCTATCTCGGCCTCTGCCTGGGGTTGCAATGCGCCGTCATCGAGTTCGCGCGTGACGAGCTGGCTGCTGCCGATGCGAACAGCACGGAGTTCAACGCCTTCACCAGCCATCCCGTCATCGACCTCTTGCCGGAGCAGCGCGACGTCGCCGAGAAGGGCGGCACCATGCGGCTAGGTCTCTATCCCTGCAAGCTGCAGCCGGGCACGCTGGCGGCGGCCGCCTACGGCGAGCCGATCGTCTACGAGCGGCACCGGCATCGCTTCGAGTTCAACAACGCCTACCGCGAACCGATGTGGGAAGCCGGCATGGTGTTTTCCGGGACCTCGCCCAACGACCGGTTGGTCGAGATCGTCGAGCTCCGCGATCATCCGTGGTTCGTCGCCTCGCAATTCCATCCAGAGTTCCGCTCGCGGCCCAGCCGGCCGCACCCGCTGTTCCGCGATTTCGTCAGGGCTGCGGCGGTCAAGGCTGGGGTGATGTCGGAAGATGGCTCCAAGTCGGAGGCGACGCGCCCCGCTGAAGTCTGACCTCGTGGCGTCTTCCTCGGGCGGCGTGGCCGAGCCGCGTATCACCGAACGCAATCTGGGCCTGGAACTGGTCCGGGCGACGGAGGCGGCCGCCCTCTCCGCCGGTCGTTGGATGGGGAACCTCGATCGCGACGGTATCCGCGGTACCGCGGCGACCGCCATGCACGAGGCGCTCAATGGGATCCACATGAACGGCACCATCGTGATCGGTGACGAGCCCAGCAGCGCGCCGCTGGGCCTGGGGCGACCGATCGGCGATCGCAGTGGCGACGAATGCGACGTCGCGTTGAAGCCGCTCGACGGCTCCACGCTGGTGGCCAAGGGTCTGCCGAATGCGGTGTCGGTCATCGCCACCGCGGAGCCTGGCTCACTGGTGCGGGTTCCGGTTGGCATGTACGCCGAGAAGATCGCCGTTGGGCCGGAGGCGCGTGGCTCCGTCGACGTGACCGACTCGGTTGAGAACAACCTTCAGCGGGTGGCCTTCGCCAAAAAGGTCCAGGTCTCGGATCTGACGGTGGTGATGCTCGAACGCCCGCGGCACGAAGCCCTGATGGAGCAGGTCCGCCAGGTTGGTGCGCGAATCACGTTGCTCAGCGACGGCGACATCGCGGCCGCCATTATGGCGACGCTGGAAGGCACCGGGATCGACGTCATGCTCGGCATCGGCGGGCTGCCCGAGGCTGTGCTGGCCGCCTGCGCGCTCAAGTGTTTGGGCGGCGATCTGCAGTGCCGGCTCTGGTTGCGCTCGCGCGACGACGAGGAACGGGCACGGGCGGCGGGCTTTGAGGACCTGCGCCGGACCTACGCCGTCGATGACCTGGTGCGCGGTGAGGATGTCGCCTTTGCCGCCACCGGGGTCACGGATGGTGAGTTCCTCCAGGGCGTGATCTACCACCATTTCTGGGCCGAGACCGAGTCGATGGTCTTCCGCAGTAAGAGCGGGACGATCCGGCACCTGAATACGAAGCACCATTACGCGCTCAAGTCGGCCGAAGGCGCTCACCGGAAAGTCAGGTAGCGGTTTGAACCTATTGTGCAAATGGACCTGCGCCGTTTGACGGGCAGGCTAAACGTCGTCTAGACTGGCGCCCGTCTTGCGGAAGGGAGTGATCTGGGGGGTTCCACGGCTTGCGACTCACGGCTGGGCACTCGTGCTGGCGATGCTCGTCCTGGCCGTCGCGCCGCTGGCGATGCACCGGGCGATTACCGACGTGAATGCGGTGGCCGATAGCGGCACCACGATCATCCGCACCAGCCTCAGCAATACGGGCGCGGAAGCGCCATCGACCTCGCTCCGGACCCGCGGCCTTCCGCCCCTGGTTCATTACCAGGTCAACGTCGGCGACACCATCGATGGCGTCGCCCAACGGGCCGGGATTACGGTTGACACCCTGGTCCAGGTCAATCACCTTTCTTCGCCGGTTTTACTGACGCCGGGCGAGGTTCTGGTCGTCCCGCCGGTCGATGGCACGATGGTCCAGGTCGACCCAACCGAGACCCTGGGGGTGCTGGCCAGGCATTTTCGGATGGACTCCTCGACCCTCCGCGCGGTCAACGACCTGCACTTCGATGGGCATCTCCCGACCGAACTCTTCATCCCGGCGATGAGCACGGACGCCGCGATTGACCCCGCCGCTAACGCGGACGTGGGTGGCGTGCGCCAGCGTGTGATCCGGTTCGCCTGGCCAACCAAAGGCATCATCACCCAGTATTTCTGGCAATTTCATCCCGGCATCGATATCGCCAACGATGTGGGCACCCCAGAGGTTGCCGCGGATGGCGGCAAGGTCGTCTTTGCCGGTTGGGGATCGTACGGCATCTACGTCGAGATCGACCATGGCAACGGTTTTCACACCATCTATGGGCATCTGTCTCAGACGGCGGTCAGCGCCGGGCAGGACGTCAACAAGGGTCAGCTCATCGGTCTGATGGGCATGACCGGGCGGGCCACCGGCCCACACCTCCACTTCGAGATCCGCTACCAGGGCGTACCCCAGAATCCGCTCGACTTGCTGACCTGAAAGAACCGGTCCTTCGCGAAGGCCGGTTAACGTAACAGCGTGAACCGCCTGCTCTACGCGAGCCGCGACGGGCAGATCCGCGTCCATCCGAGTCTTCAGGCTGCTGCCCGGAGCGGTTGGGATGTCGGGGCGGCCGATCGACTGATCCCGATGCCCGCGGGAACAACCCTGATGCATTTGCCCGGGCGCCGGCCTGTAGCTCGGTCCGCATCGGACGACATCGTCGAGCTCGACGATCGCAATGCGCTCGCGGTTGCGGCGGTGCTGCCGCCCGGGTACCTGCGGACCTGGCTGCCGGCCTATGTCGAGGAACCCCAAGCCCCGGTGCTACCGCTCTACGGCTATGCGGCGGTCGCTGCCATCGATGGCGAGCCACACGTCGCCGCGCTGCGCACGGATCGATGGGATGCCTGGGATCCTCAGGCGCCCGATCGGCAGCGCGTGGGCGTCGCCATCCGGGCGGCACGACGCGCTCTGCCCGACAGCCGCTTGCGGCAACATCTGGAGCGGTGTGCCACCGAATATCGCTGCCTCACGGCGCAGAACCTCTTTCTCCGGCGGGGCGAGGGCGCGATTCCTGTGTCACCAGCCTGCAACGCGGAATGCCTGGGATGCATTTCGGAGCAATGGGGCGACGTCGACTCGCCGCAGGAGCGCCTGAAATTCGCGCCGACCGCGGCGGAAATCGCCGAGCTCGCCGGCTGGCACTTGAGTGCCGACGATCGGAACTTCGTGAGCTTTGGCCAGGGGTGCGAGGGCGAAGCCCTGACCCGGGGCGCCGCGCTGGTCGAGGCGACGCGCCGGATCCGGGCAGCCGCGCCTACCGCCACCATCCACCTCAACACCAATGGCTCGCGTCCCGGCGTGCTGCGCCGGCTGGTTGCCGCCGGCTTGAACTCGATCCGGATCAGCATCTTCAGCCTCGACGACGTCCGCTTCCGGGCTTACTACCGGCCGATCGGCTATGGCCTCGAGCAGGTCGCCGAATGCGCCGACATTATGTCCGGCGCCGGCGGCCAGGTCACGATCAACCTGCTGACGTTCCCTGGAATCAGCGACGCGCCCGAGGAGCTCGACCGGCTGGTCGCCTTCATCGAGCAGCACCGGGTGGGCCAGGTGCAGCTTCGCAGCCTTAACGTCGATCCGCACTGGCTGCTCGAGCGGATCCCGGAGCGGAGCCGCGGTGTCGGAATGCGCCGCTTCGTTCGGGCCCTTAAGGAGCGGTGCCCCGACCTCCAGCTGGGCAACTTCACCCGGCCCTGGCCGGCGGTTCAAAGGGAGCCGGTTTGGGCATCCTCTAGCTGATGGCGAGCATCGGCCCCGACAACACCAATCCGCAGTATGGTGCCGCCGACTACGGCTATGGCACCGACAAACCCGTTCAGGCTGACATCACCCCCTACCCGTCGGGCAACCGCCGGCGGAATGGCGGCATCATCGCCAGCATCCTTGCCGCCCTCGGGCTGATTCTGGGAAAAATCCAGTTTGTTCTGCTGGCCCTCCTCAAGTTCAAGAGCATCTGGTTCACGTTGGTATCAACCGGGGTGACGGCGCTGCTCTACGCGCAGCTGTTTGGCTGGGCGTTCGGCGTAGGAATCGTGCTCCTGATCCTGATCCACGAAAGCGGCCACGTCGTCGTCGCACGGGTGATGGGCATGCCGGTGACGCTGCCCATCCTCATCCCGTTTCTTGGCGCATTCGTCAGCATGAAGCAGCAACCGCGCACAGTGGCCCAGGAATCGGTGATGGCGATCGGCGGTCCCATCCTGGGGTCGATTGGAGCCGGCCTGTGCTACCTCGGCTACCTGGCGATGCCGGATTCGAGCGCTGGTCATCTCCTGCGAGCGCTGGCGTACTTCGGATTCCTGATCAACCTTTTCAACCTGGTTCCGGTCACCCCGCTCGACGGCGGCCGCGTCCTGTCGCTGCTCTCGAAGTGGTTCAACGTGGCCGGCCTGGCGATCGCTGCGGCGCTGCTGCTCTATGAGATGACCGTCGGGAGTGGGGTGAGCCCGGTCCTGTTCCTGGTCCTGCTCTTCGGAGCGTTCAGCACCTTCCAGCGCTTCCGCTCGACCACCACAAACCCCGCCTATTACGCGGTGGACACGCAAACCAAATGGACGATCGGCCTGCTCTATCTGGGACTGCTGCTGGCGCTCGGGCTCGGGATGCTCAGCACCCGTGCCATCCTGGCCGGAAATGGTTGATACAATAGGCTGCCCGTGAAAGCCGCCATTCATCCGACCTACTACCACGATGCCGTCGTGCATTGCCTCTGCGGCAATACCTTCGTCACCGGCTCGACCCAGAAGGAGCTCAAGACGGAGGTCTGCTCGGTGTGCCATCCCTTCTTCAGCGGCCAGCAGCGTATCGTC
Source organism: Candidatus Dormiibacterota bacterium (assembly GCA_035716185.1). Taxonomy (GTDB): domain Bacteria; phylum Chloroflexota; class Dormibacteria; order CF-121; family CF-121; genus CF-13. The sequence continues at coordinate 13,474 of DASTJZ010000151.1, read as the reverse complement.
GACACCCAGGGCCGCGTCGACCGGTTCCAGCAGCGCCAGCAGCGAAAAAGATAACGTGGCCGCGGGCCCGCCGGCCCACGCGAGCCGCGCTTCCGTGCCATGCGAGTGTTTGAGGCGTTGAACCGACTAGGATGAGCGCGGCTGTGAGCCAGGACAAGTTCTTCTACGGCGGCCAGGCCGTGCTCGAGGGCGTCCTGATGCGCGGCCGCACCACCTACGCGGTGGCGGTCCGCCGGCCGGATGGCGAGATCCAGGTTCTGCGGGAGCGCCTGAAGTCCATCATCTATATCCACCCCTTCTGGAAGCTGCCCCTGTTGCGGGGTCTGGCAGGGCTGTGGGAGCAGCTGCACCTGGGGATGAAGGCCCTGATGTGGTCGGCCAATATCCAGGCCGCCGGCGAGGAGATCGAGCTGAGCGCCGGAGCGGTTCGGATCACCATCGCGATCGCGGTGGTGGGCGCGTTGCTGTTCTTCCTGGGCGTTCCCCTCGTCGCCGCCGGCTTCCTCAGCCGTGGCCACGGCAACCTTTTCTTCGGCATCGTCGACGGCGCGGTGCGGATCGCCCTGCTTCTGCTGTATCTCTACGCGATCTCGTTCAAGTCGGAGATCGCCCGCCTCTTCGCCTATCACGGGGCGGAGCACAAGACGATCAACGCCTTCGAGGCCGAGCTGCCCCTCGATGTGGCCAATGTGCGGACCCAGAGCACGCTGCATCCCCGCTGTGGCACCGGCTTTCTGCTGGCCGTGATGGTGGTGAGCGCGTTCGTCTTCGGGCTGGTGGGGCGGCCCGCGCTGCCGCTGCTGCTGCTGTCGCGGATCGTGCTCATCCCGGTAATCGCCATGCTGGCCTATGAATTCATTCGCTTTGCCGGCCGCCACCGCCATAATCCGGTGGTCAAAGTGCTGATCATCCCGTTCCTCCTCACGCAGAAGCTGACGACGCGTGAGCCCGACGACCGGCAGATCGAGGTGGCGCTCGCGGCCTTCCAGGCGGCCCGCCAGGAGGAGAAAGAGGCCGCGGCCTGATGTTCGAGCAGCTTGACGCCGTGCGCGAGCGCTATGACACGATCACGCAACGGCTCGCCGACCCGGCGGTGCACAGCGACCTGAGGGAACTCCAGCGGTTGGGAAAGGAGCAAGCCCAGCTGCGCGACCTGGTGCAGCTGTACGAGGCGTATCGCCGAGCGGAGCGCAGTATGGCCGAGGCTCGCGAGCTGGCCGAACACGAGCGCGATCCGGAGATGCAGGCGTATGCCCGGCAGGAGTTCGACAAGCAGCAGGCCGAACACGACCGGCTTGGACAGGAGCTCACCCTGGCGTTGGTGCCGAAGGACCCGACCGACGAAAAGGACGTCATCATCGAGATCCGGCAGGGCACCGGCGGGGACGAGGCGGCCCTCTTCGCGGCGGACCTCTTCCGGATGTACAGCCGGTATGCCGAGTCGCGTCACTGGAAAGTCGACATCGTTTCCGAGAGCGTGACCGAGCGCGGTGGCTTCAAGGAAGTCATCTTCGAGGTCCGCGGACGGGGCGCCTACTCACGGCTGAAGTTCGAAAACGGCGTCCATCGGGTGCAGCGCGTTCCCGAGACGGAAGCGCAGGGTCGCATCCATACCTCCACCGCGACGGTGGTCGTCCTACCAGAGGCGGAAGACGTCGAGGTGGCGATCGACCCCGACCGGCTGAAGGTCGAGGTGTTTCGCTCAACTGGCCATGGTGGGCAGAGCGTCAACACAACAGATTCCGCCGTTCGCCTCACCTACATGCCCGAGGGTGGTGGCGAGCCGATCGTCGCCTCATCCCAGGACGAGCGTTCGCAGCTCAAGAACCGGGCCAAGGCCATGAAGGTGCTGCTGGCCCGCATCCTCGATCGGCAGCTGGCCGAGCGGCAAGCTGCCTTGACCCAGGCGCGACGCTCGGCGGTGGGGACCGGCGACCGCAGCGAGAAGATCCGTACCTACAACTATCCGGAGGGACGGATCACCGACCACCGGATCGAGTTGAAGTACTACAAGCTCCCCCAGTTTGTCCAGGAGGGTGACCTCGACCCGGTCATCGACCGTCTGATCGCCTGGGACCAGGGCAACCGCCTGAGCGAGCCGGCGCCGAATGGCGCGCCCCGGTAAGCGCGGAACCGTCCGAAACGCGCTGATCGACGCCCGCTCGGCGCTGAAGGACGCTCGCATCTGGAGCGGCTGGCTGGACGCCGAGGTCCTGTTGGCGCACGTAATGAGCCAGGAACGATCGTGGCTGCACGCGCACCCCGAGCATCCGCTAACCGCCACCCAGCGGCGTCGATTCCGCGATCTCGTTTCCCGCCGAGGAGCCTACGCTCCCGTCGCCTACCTGATCGGGGAGCGGGAGTTTTACGGGCACACCCTCCGCGTCTCGCCGGCGGTATTGATCCCACGTCCGGACACCGAGCTCCTCGTCGAGCAGGCGATCGCATGGTTGCGTGATCATCCGCACGCTCGGCGCGTCATCGATCTGGGTACCGGCAGCGGCGCCATTGCGATCGTCATCGCCAGAGGCGCACCATCCGTTCGCGTGGTCGCCATCGACACGGATCCGCGCGCCCTTCGGTTGGCCGCGGTCAATGTCGCAGAGCAACGGGTTGCCGCGCGGGTAAGGCTGAAACGTGGCGACCTGCTCCGCGGGGCTTCGCCGGCCGATCTGATCACGGCGAACCTGCCATACCTCTCCGCGGCCCAGCTGCGATCCGGCGGCCCGGAGCTCGAATACGAACCCCGGCGAGCCCTCGATGGTGGCAAGGATGGGCTGGATGTGATTCGTCGGGCTATTGAGCAGGCGCCGGCGGTGATCCGGCCGGGCGGTTGCTTGCTCTTCGAATGTGACCCGCGACAGGCGCGGCGCATCGAGCAGCTGGCTCAGAAGACCTGGCCATCCCCGACCGTGACGATCCACAAGGATCTCGCCGGTCGCGATCGCGTCGTGCGCATCGAGGTGTGAGTGGAACGCTGGCCCGCTGACGCCCCGCATATCACCACGGCCGTCGAACGCCTTCGGACGGGGGCCGTCATCGCCTTTCCAACCGACACTCTCTATGCGGTTGCGGCTCGGGCCGGCGATCCCGCGGCGGTGCGCCGGCTCTACGAGGTGAAGCGCCGGCCATCCGGCCAGCCGATGATCTGGCTGGTCAAGGACGCAACGCAGGTGGACCGGGTGGCACGGGTCTCGCCCGCGGCCATGGCATTGATGGCCGAGTACTGGCCGGGACCGCTGACGCTGGTCCTGCCGGCTCGCGATCAGAGCAACGAGGCAACCATTGGCTTCCGCGCTCCGGACCACCCGGTCGCGCTCGCCCTGCTCTCGCAGCTCGATGAGCCGGTTGCCAGCAGCAGCGCGAATCGCGCCGGGGACCCGCCACCCACCGATGCCGATCAAGTCGCGGAGCGGCTTGGGGACACGGTCGATGTGATCCTCGACGGCGGCCCCTGCCGCATCGGACAGGCATCGACGATCCTCGACCTGAGCGGGCCGACGCCACGTATTCTCCGTGAGGGCGCCTTGAAAATTTCCCTTCCCCTGTGAGGGGAGGGGCAGGGTGGGGGTGCTTGCCTGATAATGGTCCGGATGCTCCAGGCCCGCACGGACCTGACCAGCCGGATCGATGCCGTCGATCCCGAAGTCGCCGCCGCGATCCGCGATGAGTTCGAGCGGCAGCAGTACACGCTGGAGCTGATTCCCTCCGAGAACATCGCCAGCCCGGCAGTGCTGCAGGCGCTGGGGTCGCTGCTGAACAACAAGTACGCCGAGGGCTACCCCGGCAAGCGGTACTACGGCGGCACCGAGAACGTCGACCGGATCGAGTCGCTCGCCATCGAGCGGGCGAAGGCACTCTTCAACGCGGAGCACGCCAACGTCCAGTCGCACTGCGGCACGACCGCGAACTATTCGGTCTACGCGGCGGTGCTTAACCCCGGCGATGTGGTGATGGGCATGGAGCTCAGCCAGGGCGGCCACCTCAGTCACGGCAGCCCGGTCAATTTCTCGGGCAAGCTGTATCACTTTGTGCCCTACGGGGTGGACCCGAACACCGAGCGCATCGATTACGACGTCCTCGACCGACAGGTGAAGGAAGTGCGGCCCAAGATGCTCCTGGCCGGCTATAGCGCTTATCCTCGCCTCCTCGATTTCGAGCGAATGGCGGCGAGCGCCAGGTCGGTCGATGCCTTCTTCTTCGTCGACATGGCGCATTTCGCGGGGCTGGTCGCTGGGGGGGCCCACCCCAGCCCGGTTCCCTATGCGGATTTCGTCAGCTTCACGACGCACAAGACGATGCGTGGTCCGTGGGGCGCCATGATCCTCTGCACGGCCAAATACGCCGCGGACATCGACAAGTCCGTGTTCCCCGGCAGCCAGGGCGGACCACTGAACCATGCCATCGCCGGCAAGGCGGTGATGCTGGCGCAATGGAAGACCCCAGAGTTCCGCAGCTATGCCCAGTCGGTTGTCAACAACGCGCGCGTGCTCGCCGACGGCCTGACGAAGCGGCGTTTGCGGCTGGTCAGCGGCGGCACCGACAACCACTTGATGCTGATCGACCTGCGGCCGCTCAACCTCACCGGCAAGAAGGTGCAGGATACCTTCGATACCGTCGGGATCACCGTGAATCGCAACTCCATCCCCTTCGATACGGCCAGCAAGTTCAACCCCAGTGGGATCCGGCTGGGCAGTCCCTCGGTGACCACCCGGGGGATGGGTCCCGACGAGATGACGCAAATCGCCGACATGGTTGCGGATCTCCTGTACAACCTGGACGACCAAGCTGTTCACGAGCAGGTGCGCGCCCGAAGCCGGGCGCTGTGCGAACGATTCCCGCTGCCGTACTAGCCGCCTCGACCTTTTTCAGCGACCCGACATTCTGGGCCACGTTCTCGCCGGCAAAATTCGGCCCGGCCGTGCTGCCCTTTGCCGTGGCGCTCATCTGCACCGCCATCGTCGTCGTGCCCGCCCGCTGGCTGGCCTTCCGCCTGGGAGCGGTGGCCGAGCCGGGCGAGCGGCGGATCCACCTGGAGCCGACCGCGCGCCTCGGTGGCCTGGCGCTCTACCTGGGATTCGGTCTGTCGGCGGCGCTGTTTTCCACCAACAACAAGACGCTCGGGTTGCTGCTGTCTGCCGCGGTGATCACCACCCTGATGGTTTTCGACGACCTCAACGGCGTGCGACCCCTGTTCAAGTTGCTCTTCCAGCTGGCGGCCTCGCTCCTCGCTATCCTGGTCTTCCAGATCTTCATCGAATCGGTTGCCATCCCTGGCCAGCCGCACGCGATCGAGCTCGCCAGGGCGATATCGATTCCCCTGACCTTGCTCTGGTTCGTCGCGCTGCAAAACACGGTCAACCTGATCGATGGAGTGGATGGGCTCGCGGCAGGGGTGGTGGCGATCGTCGCCGCGACCCTGCTGCTGGCGGCGATCAACCGCAACCAGGCCGACATCGTCATCCTGTCGGGGGCATTGATCGGAGCCTGTGTTGGCTTCCTGTTCTTCAACTGGCATCCCGCCCGCATCTTCATGGGCGACAGCGGCAGCAACTTCCTGGGCTTCACGCTGGCGGCGTTATCGGTACTCTCCGTCGCCAAGGGCGCCGTCGTCTTTGCCCTGGTCGTGCCCGTCCTCGCCCTGGCGATTCCGATCCTCGACACCGGGTGGGCGATTCTTCGCCGCCGGATGCGCGGCCGCTCGATCGCCGCGGCCGACGCCGGCCATCTCCATCACCGCCTGCTCGACTTCGGGCTAAGCCCCCGAGAGACGGCGCTCGTCTTTTACTTTGGGACGGCGATCTTCGCCGCGCTGGGGCTGGCCGTCTACGGGCACAAGAAGGTACTTTTGGGCGCCATCATGCTGATGGTGCTCGGGATAGTCATCATCGTCGTGCGCCGGTTCCACCGAATCAGCCGCGGTTGAGCTCGGTTAGGGCCCTCGACCGATAGCGAGTCGTATTCGGCGCCTGCTAAGCTGAATTCGTTGAGGCCCCGGTTTCGGAGGCGCTGATGGCCCCGAAGGATGAGCGTAAGGAGCCTGGCATGAGTCATCCCAGTCACGCTGCAGCAACGCCGCGCGGCCGGGTCCCGTCGGGTGGGGAGCTGGCCGGGTTGAGCGTTTATTTGGCGGCGGCCGTTGTCGTCCCCCTTCTCGTGGGGGTATTCGTCGATGGCATCGTGCATAGCGGCCCGCTCTTTCTCTTCATCGGCCTCCTCCTCGGCATCCTTCTCGGAGTGCTGGTGGTCGTCACCAGGCTGAGAGAGTACCTGTGAGCCAGCGATTGATTCGCAACGCGATCGTCCTGTCGGGGCTTGCGGCTGCTGCGGCGCTGATCGCCGGAGCCGCCCTGGGCCAGGTTCGAACCGGGCTCGCGGTTTCGGTTGGCCTGCTGGTGGGATCGTTCAATGGTTTGCTGATTCAACGCTCGATCAGTCTCGGCGTGGGCTTCACCGCGCTCAGCCTGCTGCGCTTGATGGTCATGACGGCCCTTGGCCTTGGCATCGGTCTGCTCATCGGTCTCACCCAGGTCTGGCTGGTTGTGGTCGGGATGGCACTTGCCCAGCTCGTGCTCGCCGGGTTCGCCGTGAGGGAGGCGCTGGCGGCATGATCTTCCTGGCTGAGGCGCCGCCTGGCACGCACCCTACGGTCAGCGTCTGCAACGCCTGGTACTGCACCTTCAATTACGACAGCCTGGTCTCGAGTGCCGTCGCCATCCTCGTCACCTTGCTCGTCGGCTTCATCGTTGCCTACCGCCTGTCGCACGGCGTGCCAGGAAAGCTGCAGCTGCTGTTCGAATTCCTAATCGACTATGTCCGCGGTCTGGTCCGCGATTCGGTGGGAGGATCGGGCGGATTCATCGTCCCCCTGGCGATGACGCTGGGCTTTTACATCCTGGTCGCGAACTGGCTCGACTTCTTCCCCTTGCAGCAGCCGGTCCACCCTGCCAACGCGGATCTGAACCAAACGCTGGCGATGGCCTTGCTCGTGATCATCGTGGTGCAGGCCTACAGCATCCGCGTGCTTGGCCTGCGCGGCTACCTCCGCCGGTTTACGAAACCGTTCGAAATGGCGCTGCCGGTGCGCATCGCGTTCATTCCACTGAACATCGTCGAAGAGGTCGTGAAGCCGGTGACGCTTTCGCTTCGGCTCTTCGGCAACATCTTTGCCGGCGCCCTCATGGTCTACCTGATTGGATCGCTCATCACCTTCCTGGCCGGGCTGATCCCGACCGGAGGTGTGTCGGCCGGGCTTGGCGTCATCTTCGGATCTCTGGCTGAGATCGGCCTGATCGTCTGGAAAGCGTTTGACATCTTCTTTGTTGGCACGATCCAGGCCTTTATCTTCACGCTCCTCACCATCATCTACTTCGGGATGGCTCGCGAGGGACTCGAGGAGGAAGGTCACGGCGAACATCCAGCGACAGCACCGGCACATGCCGGAACAGGAGGGTAAGTATGAATCACGCGATCGTTCTTGCCGGGGCACTCATCGCCGCTGGCGTTGCACTCGGTGGCGGGGCCATTGGCGCCGCGGTTGGCGATGGTCTCGCCGGCAACGCCACGATTCAGGGCACGGCTCGGCAGCCCGAGGCCCAGGCGCGCCTGCAGGTGATCATGTTCCTGATCATCGGCCTGGTGGAAGCCATGTATTTCATCAACCTGGCCCTCGGCTTCTACTTCATCACCGCCGTGGCCAGCAGCGTAAGCGGGTAACGATTTGCTGATCGCACGTCTCACCGCCGGTCTGCTCGACATCAACGGCACCCTGATTGCCGAGCTGATCGCGTTCCTGCTGATGCTGGGCGTGCTGGCCAGATGGGTCTACCCTCCCATCATCCGGGCAGCCGAAGCGCGGCAGAAGCAGATCGCCGAGCAGCTCGCCGCGGCCGAACGATCTCGCAAGGAAGCCGAAGAGCGATTGCAAGAGGCCGAAGCCGAGATCCAGCAGGCGCGCGAGCAGGCGGGACAGATCATCGAGCGGGCCAACCGTGCCGCCGAACGGATCCAGCAGGAAGCCCAGGAGAAGGCGCGCGAGGAGGCCAAGCGAATCGTCGAGGCAGCCAGCCGGGACATCGAGACCGAACGGCAGCGGGCCGTCCAGGCGATCCGGCAGCAAATGGCCGACATCGTCGAGGCCGCCGTGAGCAAGATCGTGGCCGATAGCCTGGACGGCGAACGCCATCGCAAGCTGATCGACGCGGCCATCGAACAGGTGGGAAAGGAGCCGGGTGCCCCGAACTAACGTCGCCCGCCGCTACGCGCAGGGCGTCTTCCAGCTGGCGCAGGCCGAGAAAGACCTCGACCGCTGGCGCGGCCAGCTCGAGCAGCTCGACGCCCTGCTGCAGGACGATGTCTTGCGGGCAGCCTTTGCCAATCCTGCGGTACCCTCGCCGCGTCGCCTCGAAGTCGCCCAGGAGCTGGGCGCCGATCTTCGCCCCGAGACGCAGAATCTGCTGCGCCTGCTGATCGAGCATCGGCGCACGGCGGAGATGCCCGAGATCCGGCGCGAGTTCGATCGGATGGCGGATGAGGCCCAGGGGATCGTCAACGCTACCCTGATCACCGCGGTCAACCTCAGCGACGCCGAGCGCCAGCGTTACGAGCAGGAGCTGGCCAAGCGCCTGGGCCGCCAGGTACGGCTCGATTATCACCGTGATCCTGGGTTGATCGGCGGGGCGACCGTCCAGATCGGTGACCGCCTCATCGATGGCAGTGTGCGGACCCAGTTAGACCGGCTGCACCAGCGGCTGGTGGCATAGGAGGAGCAGCGCAAGCATGGGCATCAAGTCGGACGAAATCAGCGGGCTGATCAGGCAGCGGATCAAGGAGTTCGACGTTCCCATTCTGGCCGCCGATGTCGGCATCGTGACTGAGATAGGGGATGGGATCGCCCAGATCTATGGCCTGCAGAACGCCCAGTCGCTGGAGCTGCTCGAATTCAAGGGCGGCGTCGCCGGGATGGCGCTCAACCTCGAGGAAGACTCGGTTGGCGCCGTCATCCTGGGGCCCTACGAGAACATTCGCGAAGGCGACCAGGTCCGCACCACCGGCAAGATCATCCAGGTCCCGGTCGGCGAGGCGCTGGTCGGACGGGTCGTCAATCCGCTGGGCGAGCCGATCGACGGCAAGGGCCGGATCGACACCAAGGAGTTCGCGCCGATCGAAAAGGTTGCGCCGGGTGTCGTGACCCGGCAACCGGTCGATACCCCCCTGCAGTCCGGCATCAAGGCCATCGACGCGATGATTCCCATTGGTCGTGGGCAGCGCGAACTGATCATCGGCGATCGCCAGACTGGCAAGACCGCCATCGCCATCGACACGATCATCAATCAGAAGGGCCAGGACGTCACTTGCATCTACGTGGCGATCGGGCAGCGCGCCGCCACCATCGCCCAGGTGGCCGCCACCCTCGAGGAGCGTGGCGCGATGGACTACACGATCATCGTTTCCGCCACGGCCAGCGATCCCGCGCCGCTCTGGTACATCGCGCCCTATGCGGGTTGCTCGATGGGCGAATACTTCATGGACAAGGGCAAGGACGTACTGGTCGTCTACGACGACCTGTCGAAGCACGCCTGGGCCTACCGGCAGATTTCGCTGCTGCTACGGCGGCCCCCGGGCCGCGAGGCCTATCCCGGTGACGTCTTCTACCTGCATTCCCGGCTGCTGGAACGTGCCGCCCGTATGAACAAAGACAACGGTGGCGGCTCCCTCACGGCGCTGCCCATCATCGAGACCCTGGCGGGGGACATCTCCGCATACATCCCGACCAATGTGATCTCGATCACCGATGGGCAGATCTACCTGCTGTCGGACCTGTTCTACGCAGGCATTCGCCCGGCGATTTCGACGGGCCTCTCGGTCTCGCGCGTCGGCGGCGCGGCCCAGATCAAGGCCATGCGCCAGGTGGCCGGCCGGCTGCGGCTCGACCTCTCGCAGTACCGCGAACTGGCCGCCTTCGCCCAGTTTGCGTCGGACCTCGACAAGCGCACCCGCGACCAGCTGGAGCGGGGCAAGCGGATGACAGAGCTGCTCAAGCAGGGCCAGTACGAGCCGATGCCGATCCCGCAGCAGGTCATGGTCCTGTTCGCCGGCACGAACGGCTTCGTCGATGACGTCCCGGTCGAGCAGGTGGAGACCTTCGAGAGGGAACTGCTCCGCTTCCTGGGCAGCACCCACCCCGAGGTCGAAAAAGCGATCGCCAAAGACAAGGCGATTTCCGATGAGACCGACAAGGCGCTGCGAAGCGCCATCGACGAATTCAAAAAGCAGAGCCCGATCATGCAGAAAGAAGGGAAGGCCAAGACCGCGGCCACCGCGGAAGCGCCCAGGGGCGGGTCGCTGCAAGCGGCAAGGCGCGCCACGGAGCGCGAGACCCGAAAGGAGCAGTAAAGCCTGGCTACCCTCGCCGAGATTCGCCGCCGGATCGCTAGCCTGCAGAACACGCAGCAGATCACCCGCGCCCTGCAGGCGGTGGCCGCGTCGAAGCTGCGACGGGTGCAGAGCCGGGCCGAGGCGGCCCGGCCCTATGCCGATCGCATGGCCGAAGTGCTGACCGAGGTGGCCAGCCGGACGACGAACACCCGCGATCCATATCTGACCCGGCGCGACGTGAAGAAGCGCCTGCTGATCCTGGTCACCGCCGATCGTGGGCTGGCGGGCGGGTTGAACGTCAACGCGGTTCGGGTCGCCCTCAACTACGTTCGGAGCGGCCCGGATACGGTGCTCGTCACGATCGGGCGAAAGGGTCGCGACTACTTCCGGCGGCTTGGGGTGCCGATCGTCGCCGATGTCTCGCAAACCGGCGACCGCCCCGAGCTCAAAGATATCCTGCCCGCCATCACCGTCGCCCGGGATGAGTACCTGAAGGAGAACGTCGACGAGGTCGCGCTGGTGCACACGCATTTCGTTTCCGTGGCCAAGCTCGAGCCCAGGGTGTCGGTCCTGGTGCCGGTGCGCGTGCCCGAGCGCCAGGAGGACGCCGCCAAGGTCGACTATCTCTACGAGCCGGAACCTGAAGAGGTGCTGGCCCGCCTACTGCCGCACTACGTCGAGGCACAGGTGTATGCGGCCGTGCTCGATAACCTGGCCAGCTTTTACGCGGCGCAGATGATCGCCATGCGCAACGCAACCGATAATGCGGGCGAGCTGATCACCGACCTGACCCTGCTGCGCAACAAGGTGCGGCAGGCGACGATCACGAAAGAACTGAGCGAAATCGTCGGGGGCGCCGAGGCGCTGGCCGCCGGCGGCTAGGAGGACATCATGGCAGTCGTAGAGAAGGAAACCAAAAAAGAACCGGGCGCAAAGAAGGCCCGCGTCGGCCGGGTCGACCAAATCATCGGCCCGGTGGTCGATGTCGTGTTCGAGACCGAAGAGCTCCCCGAGATTTACCACGCGCTCGAGATCGATCGGGGCAAGAATCACCGGCTGGTGCTCGAGGTCCAGCAGCACCGTGGCAACAACGTCGTGCGCACCATCGCCATGGACTCGACCGACGGGCTGGTTCGCGGCACCGAAGTCAAGGACACCGGGGCGGCGATCACCATCCCGGTTGGCAAGAGCACGCTCGGGCGCATGATGAACGTCACCGGCGAGCCGATCGATGGCAAGGGACCGATCAAGTCGGATGCCAGCCTCCCGATTCACCGGCCGGCCCCGCCCGTCAGCGAGCAGGCGGTCGAAACCGAGGTGCTCGAGACCGGCATCAAGGTCATCGACCTCGTCTGCACCTTCGCCAAGGGCAGCAAGATCGGCCTCTTCGGGGGCGCCGGAGTGGGAAAGACCGTCATCGTCCAGGAGCTGATCCGCAACATCGCCGAGGAGCACGGCGGCTTCAGCGTCTTCGCCGGCGTCGGGGAGCGTACCCGCGAGGGCAACAGCCTCTGGATCGAGATGAACGAATCGGGCGTCATCGAGAAGACGTCGCTCGTCTTCGGCCAGATGAATGAGCCGCCGGGGGCCCGCGCTCGGGTCGGCCTGACCGGCCTGACGCTGGCGGAATATTTCCGCGACGAGTACGGGCAGGACGTGCTGCTCTTCATCGACAACGTGTTCCGCTACATGCTGGCGGGCAGCGAGGTGTCGGCCCTGCTGGGTCGGCTGCCTTCCGCAGTCGGTTACCAGCCGACGCTGGCGACCGAGATGGGTGATCTCGAGGAGCGGATCACCTCGACCAAGAAGGGGTCGATCACGTCGGTGCAAGCCGTCTTCGTCCCGGCCGACGACTATACCGATCCCGCCATCGCCACGACCTTCGCCCACCTGGGCGCCACCGTGGCCCTATCCCGGGCCATCGTCGAGCGGGGCATCTATCCGGCTGTCGATCCGCTCGACTCGTTCTCCCGCTTCCTGACACCCGACGTCGTCGGTGAGGAACACTACCGGGTGGCGCGCGGCGTGCAGCAGGTGCTGCAGCGCAACAAGGAGTTGCAGGACATCATCGCCATCCTGGGCATGGACGAGCTCTCCGAGGACGACAAGCTGCTGGTCGCCCGGGCGCGCAAGATCGAACGGTTCCTCTCGCAGCCCTTCTTCGTGGCTGAAGTCTTCACCAACCGCCCCGGCAAGTACGTGCCGCTGAAGGAGACGATCCGCGGCTTCGGTGAGATCCTCGACGGCAAGCACGACGATCTGCCGGAGCAGGCCTTCTACATGGCCGGCACCATCGATGAGGTGGTCGAAGCGGCCAAGGGCGAGGGTGGCCAGCCGCAGGAAGCCAAGCCCCAGAAAGCGGAGCAGAAGGAAACGGCCCAGAAGAAGTCGGACGAGAAGAAGTCGGACGAGAAGAAGTCTGACCAGAAGAAGTCTGACCAGCCGAAGGGCGAAGCAAAGGCCGGGGCTTCGAAGTAGCTGATGCCCGACAAGCTTCACGTCGACATCGTGACCGTCGAGGGCCGGCGATTTCGGGGTGATGCCGACTTCGTCGTCGCTCCGGGGTCGGAGGGCGAGCTCGGGGTGCTGCCCCACCACATCCCACTGCTGACGCCGCTGGCCCCGGGCTCGGTGAAGGTCCGCAACGATGGCGAGGAGCAGTTCTTCTTCGTATCCGGCGGCTTTCTCGAAGTCCGACCCGATCAGGTCACGGTCCTGGCCGATGCCGCCGAGCGGGCGGAGGACATCGACGAGGCCCGCGCCGAGGAGGCGCGGCGCAACGCCGAGAGCCTGCTGCAGCAGAAACTCTCCGATGCCGACCAGGCCGCCGCCTCGGCCGCGCTGGCCAGGGCTGAGGCGCGCCTCCGGCTCGCCGAGATTCGCCGCCGCCGCCGTACCTAGAGCGCCACGACCGCCGCGTTCCTCACTCTCCGCGCAGATCTTCCCGACGCCGGCGGGACTGTTACCCTAGACCCCTAGTGGCGCAGCTCCTGATCGAGGGGGGAACCCGGTTGGTCGGGCGTGTGCCGATCAGCGGTTCCAAGAACGCGGTACTGCCCATCCTGGCCGCCTCCCTGCTGACCGACGAGGAGTGCCG
>DASTJZ010000150.1:0-3727 GCA_035716185.1 Candidatus Dormiibacterota bacterium | reverse complement strand
CCGTGAGCAGCGGTGAAAGCCTCCACGGCCCAGGCGGCGTCCTGGAGGGGTCTGCTGCTTCTCCTCCGCGGCACCCGTCGGGTGGAACTCACCCAGGACGGCCCGTTTTCTGCTCGATTTCTTCCTTTTGAGGAACGTAGTCTCCAAAAGACGGGAGTGCAGCTCTTCGGATTCGAATACGCCTCGCCGCAGCTGAGGGGCCAGCGCATACGGAGGAGAGCAAACTGCGGGTGAAATATGATCTTCGTGATATTAGCGGTGTCTGGGGTATCCATCCGCCGAAGACCGCGGATCAGCTACGCTTGCGGGCTGATGGTCTGCGGGTCCACTTTTTGGCCAGGCTGTGCACGGCCTGAATGAGAGCCTCGACATCGGCGCGGGTTGGATCGAAGTGGCCGCCGATCCATTGCCGCCTCTCGGGGTGTTCCTCGTGGTTTGGATTTGCGAGCGCATCGAGGAACTCGCGATATCCCGAGGGGCCGCCGACATCCTCTGGCGGGCAGCGCCCGGCCGCTTCGATGAGGCGCGGATAGACGATGCCGGGGATGGCGTCAGTGATGCGCTCGATGCGGACGGAGTGCTCCCAACCGTCGCCGAAGTCGTATAGGTATTTGAGCGATCTGGCGCCAACATCCTCCAGAACGTCGATCAGCCGGGCTTTGCTCGCATCGAGCGGTCCGTCACCGAAGTCTGGATCGGGGGTGCCCCAGCCGATGTCACGTGCATGGATCGCGTAAAGATGGCTGTTGGTCCAGCCCATGGCAGCCTGCAGCACCAGGTGCAGGCGATCCAGGCGGATCGTCAGCGGTACCTCGACCCGGCGCACGACAGCAGGTTCGACATCGTCGAGCTTGATCCGGAGATGGGCGATGCTGGCGGCAGTCATGCCGCCAGGCTACGGTCCTCAATCAGCCTCGGCCAGTGCCAGGGCAACAATTCATGGAGGCGCGACGCCGGATGATCGGCAATGCGCGCCAACACGTTGGCGAGCCAGGCGCGCGGATCGACATCGTTCAGTTTGCATGTAACGATCAGCGAATAAACCGCAGCGGCCCGCTCACCACCGCGATCCGAGCCCGCGAACAGCCACGCTTTTCTGCCCAGAGCTATGCAACGCAGCGCCCGCTCGGCGGCGTTGTTCGTCAAGCAGATCCTTCCATCATCGAGGAACCGGCTGAAGGAGGCCCAGCGCTTCAGCATGTAGTCGATCGCCTTCGCCACCTCCGCATGGCGCGACATCGTGCGACGCACATCGCGCATCCAGCGTTCGAGCTCTACGACGAGGGGAGCGACCTTATCCTGCCGTGTCTCACGCCGCTGTTCATGCGGCAGACCATTGATCGTGCGCTCGAGATCGAAGATCGCATCGATGCGTCGCACCGCCTCGATCGCGAGCGGCGCTTTCGCGAGCTGAGCTAGCTTGAAGAAGGCACGTCTGCCGTGTGCCCAGCATAGAGCCTGGGTTAGCGCAACGGGTTTCCTTGCTTCGAGATACAAGTCGCCGAAACCAGCGTAGGCGTCCGCCTGCAGGATGCCGCCATATCCAGCGAGGTGTCGGCTCGGATGCTCGCCGCGGCGGTCACGTGAGAAGTAAAATATGGCGGCTGGCGGTGCCGTTCCGCCAAACGGTCGGTCGTCACGAACATAGGTCCATAGCCGACCGGTGACCGTCTTGCCTTTCGCCAGCACCGGCACCGTCGTGTCGTCGCCGTGGATGCGCTCGGCCGCCAGCACATGGTCTCTGATCAGCGTCACCAGCGGGCTCAGTGTCGCGGTGCAGGCGCCAACCCAGTCCGCCAGTGTGGAGACATCGAGATCAATCCCCTCGCGGGCATACGTCTCGCTCTGGCGATTGAGCGGCTGGTGGTTGCCGAATTTGGCATCCAGGATCATCGCCAGCAGGTTCGGACCCGCGCGGCCACGCGCGATCGGATGGAACGGCGCTGGCGGCTGGGTGATTGTCTCGCAGGCCCGGCACACGAGCTTCTCACGCACAGTTTGGATCACTTTCCACTCGCGGGGAATGCTCTCCAGACTCTCAGTGACGGTCTCGCCCAGTTTCGAGAGAGCGCCACCGCAGCAGGGACATGCGGTCAAACCCGGGATGACGACACGCTCGCGAGGCAGGTGTGCCGGTAGCGGACCACGCACCGGCTTGCGACGCGTGAAGTTCCTCACCACGCTACCTGCCTGGTCGGCATTGACCTCAGTGACGACCGCTTCTTCGCCGGCGTCGGCCTCAAACTCTTCCAGCTGCAGTTCCGCCTGGTCGAGCAGCTTGCGGCCGCGCTCCGACGAGGGCGCATAGCGGTGATGCTCGAGCTTGGCGATCACGAACTTCAGATGCGTGACCATCGCCTCCGCACCGCTGGCTCGAGCCTCAGCTTCGCGGCGTGCTGCGCGCTCGGCTGCGAGTTCAGTACGCAGTGTGTCGATGTCGTCGGGGATCGAATCGGCGGGATCCATCGCAACAACCAAGGAATCACAATCTCCCGTGGTCGTGCACCAAGAATCTTGCCGATGCTCGTCAGTTCTTTAAGCTGTCAACCTGCCAATTCCGGCCGCCAGGTTCGTTGTGGATTTCTCCAATCGATCCCTTCGAGCATGTAGCCGAGCTGCGCGGCTGAGATGGGAACAACGCCATCGGCCGGCGATGGCCAGATGAACTTGCCGCGTTCCAATCTCTTCGCATACAGCGACATCCCCAAGCCGTCATGCCAAAGGACCTTCAACAGGTCACCGCGTTTCCCACGGAAAACGTAAAGATCGCCGACATGTGGGTCACGGTGCAGCGACTCCTGAACCTGCAAGGCAAGACTGTTCATCCCGCGGCGCATATCAGTCGCGCCAGTCGCCAGCCAGACGCGAACACCAGATGGCGGGACAATCATCAGCGCAGCACGCTCATCACCCGTCGCAGCGTCATTAGGCCGACATCGTGCCCAACCTTGACCGATGTCCCGTCGGGTAGCGTGATCTCGATCTTGCGGTCGGACATCAATGGATCCGTTCCGGTCGCCGAGGATGGCTCGACACGCTTCGTGCCGTTGCCGTTTGCAGGTTCGCCGATCGTCTGCACCGGCAGGAAGACCGGCAGCGGCTCCGCTCTGAGCACGCCGCGCCTCACTTGGCTCCGCCAGTTCCACAGCAGGCCACGGCTGATCTCATATTTGCGGGCCATCTCGGCAATGCCAGCACCAGGCCGCTCGGTCTCCGCTACGATCCGAAGCTTCTCTTCCAGGCTCCATCGGCGCCGCCGCTCAACTCCGGTAATGATCTCCATCTTGCCAGCTGCCTCTGTTCTTAGCGGCGCTCATACAAGCGCCGTTTAGATCAAAGGCCCGATCGCGCCGGCAAGGCGGCCTTCGCCGGGTGGATACGGTGTTCCCTAAGGGGCATTCGAGAACAACGATGTTCTCGAACCGTTTGTTGAGAATCCAGTTCACCAGCTCGTGGGCCGTCGCCTTTAGCTCTTGAAACTGGCGCGAGCCGAACTCCAACAATCCCATCGCGCCATCCTCAAGGATCTTCACGGCATCGTCGCTCGCGCATCCACCCGAACCAAACGGATCAGCTAAAAGCGTATTGACCAGGGTCTGGGCAACCCAGAATCGTCGAGCGGCAAGTCCATTCGCATCCCAGTGCGGATTATGCCGCAGCCTTGAATTCCACCGCTGCAATTCAAGGAGGGTACGGTTTCGGATTTCGCGGGTGACGAAGGCCTCAG
>DASTJZ010000149.1:0-8270 GCA_035716185.1 Candidatus Dormiibacterota bacterium | reverse complement strand
CACGACGCCGTTGGGACTATCGGGGACGATGACGTCATTAGCGTCCGGTAGCAGATTGCCCGATGCATCACGAGATGGAAGGATGGGCCCGATGCCGTCGATCCCATCCCTCCCGGTGCGATTTGGAAAGGCTCGCCACTGCGTCACCGCATGCGACTTTGGATCGATGGCAACGACTCGGTTGTTCCCCTGCTCGGCAACCAGGATGCGGCCATCGGCCTGAACGATAATCCCCTCCGGCGCTCGCAATCCCGAGGCGAGCCTGGTTACCGAGCCGTCGGCCCCCACGACCGAGACCGTGCCGGCGTTGATATCGCTGTAAAGCAGCCGGCCGTCGTTGTCGAAGGCCAGGTCATCGGGCGCGGGCAGGTTCTTGAGCAGGACCAGGGGACCCGGCGGCGCAGTAGATGCCGGGCAACCCGCCAGTGGGCTCGCGCTCGCGTGGGGACTCGCCCGCGGAGATGAACGAATCGGCGTCTGCTGGCACCCGGCGATCGCCAGCGCAATCAGTGCGAGGGCGATCCGATACCGGTTTGACCCTCGGGGAGTGCGGCGATAGGATGGCCCCGTGCTGAAAGTCATCGCCGCCCCAGAACTCGCTCGCAACCTCGACCCGATCCTCAAAGCGCTAGAAGAAAGTGGCTCCACGCT
The DNA here is from genome assembly GCA_035716185.1 of Candidatus Dormiibacterota bacterium. Lineage (GTDB taxonomy): Bacteria > Chloroflexota > Dormibacteria > CF-121 > CF-121 > CF-13. The sequence goes on along the minus strand of DASTJZ010000149.1, from coordinate 7,619 downwards.
GATCATCAAACACGATGAGCAGCCTGCCGCCCTGCTGGTCCGCTTCGATGCGTACGTGGCGATGCTCGCCACGATGGACTATTCCGGCTGGGAACGCTGGATCGAGGAGGTGCGCCGAGCCTTTCCCAAGTCCGTCCTGGCGCCGCCGCGCCGGCCCAAGTCGGTGGTGCCCGCATTCATCGACCCGGCGGACATCGGATACGCGCCGCAGTTCGGCCAGATTGGAACGGCCGCGGGCCGCCGCCGGCTAGTCGAGGAGCTGGACGGCATGGGGATCCAGCTGGATGATCATCAGCTGGGATCCGTGTACTCGCTGGTCTTGAGCCTGGCCGAACGCAAGCGTGCGCTTTACGCGGAGGACCTCAAGCTGGCCGTCGACGAGGCACTGGGCCGGGCTGCGCCTGGCCGGTTCGCCCTCCAGGACCTGCAGGTTACGACCCAGAGCGGGGTCTCGAGCACGGCCGAGGTCTCGATCACCGATCAAGGTCAACTGAAAAACGGGGCGGCTACTGGCAACGGCACGCTCGATTCGGTGTTTCGTGCGATCCAGCACGTAACGGGCGTCTCTTCTGAACTCGAAGACTTCAGCCTGGCCGCGGCGACCCAAGGAAGCGATGCGCTCGGGGAGGCGGTCGTGACCCTCAGCCAGGGTTCTCAGGTCGTGGTCGGCCGAGCGGTTTCACTTGACGTCGTGGAAGCCGCCGCCAAGGCCTATGTGAATGCGTTGAATTGGCTGGTCCGCCCGCAGCAGAACCTGGCCGGAGCCGGCGCCGCTGAACAGCGCCAGCACTGAGGACGAGAGCCCATCCGTGGTCCGCCGGCTATGGGACCTGATCCATACGCGCCGATGGGTCGATGAGAAGGCGGAGCGGCCGCCAGCCTGGCGCAGCCGCTGGACCGATCGCTCGTGAGCCCCCGCAGCTTCCGCTTTGGCGTCAGCGCCAGCCGGCCGCGGCCCAAGGCGGAGTGGATGGCCTTTGCGCAGCGGGTCGAGGCGCTTGGCTTCGACAGTCTGGTAATCGCCGACCACTTCGGTGCACGTTTTGCCGTCGCTCCAGCTTTGGTTCTGGCCGCCGAGGCCACCACAACGCTTCGGGTTGGCAGCTTGGTTTACGACAACGACTTCCGGCACCCCGCTCTTCTGGCCCAGGAAATCGCCACCATCGACAGCTTGACCGACGGCCGGTTCGATTTTGGAATTGGCGCCGGCTGGTTGAAGAGCGAGTACGATGCCGCCGGCCTATCGTTCGATCCCGGCCGAGTCCGAGTCGATCGTCTTGCCGAAGCCGTCCAGATCATCAAGCGGCTTCTTCGGGGTAACCCGGTGACGTTCGAAGGCCGGCACTACCGCCTGCACGAGCTCGCCGCCGGGTTCAAGCCAGTGCAGCAGCCGCATCCGCCTTTCGTGATCGGCGGCGGCGGCCGCCGGCTGCTGACGCTCGCGGCCGAGGAAGCCGACACCATCAGCGTCATGCCCAGATCGCGGCCCGACGGCCGTGGGCTGGAGGACGCGGACGCCACTGACCAGGCATTTCGCGAGAAGATCGGATGGATCAGGCAAGCGGCTGGCGACCGCTTCGACCGCCTCGAGCTGAATACGCTGGTTCAGGCTGTCTCCATCACCGACAACGCCGTGCGGGAGGCTGAGCGGCTGGCTCCAGAATGGGAGCTGCCGGCCGAGGCGTTGCTCCATTCGCCCCTGTTATTGATCGGCGGCGTGGACGAGATCGTCGAGGTCATTGCGCGGCGACGCGACCAGCTGGGCATCACCTCGCTCACCGTCTTCGAGAAAGATCTCGAGAGCATGGCGAAAGTTATCGAGCGCCTTCGGGCGAGCGTCAGGGACGCGTCAGGCTGACGGCCAGGTCGACCGTGGGTGTGGGCGTGGCGGCCTCCAGCGCCGAGGGCGCCCAGGCCGGCCAGCGCGCTCGTAAGGCAATCACCCGGGCGGCCGAGGCCTGGACCTGGTCCAGCGAAATCGACCCGCTGCGAACCTGCTGCTTGACGGCCTCGATGGCAGCCGCCTCGTAAGCCGCGTCGCCGCTATTCAGCAGCACCAGGTCATTTCCGGCTCGGACCGCGGCCACCGTGGCGTCGGGGAGGTTGTAGAGCACCGTGATCCCGCCCATCCCCAGGCCATCGGTCACGATCACGCCCTGAAAATGCAATCGCTCCCGGAGTAAGCCGGTGACGACGGTTCGTGAGAAGAGGGCGGGTGTCCCGCTCGGGTCGAGGCCGGGAACAATGAGCGCCGTGGTCATCACCGCGTCGGCCCCAGCATCGATACCGGCCTGGAACGTGCGCGCCCGGCCTGCCGCCCACTGATCGAGACTCACGCCGTCGGTCGGCATGGCCGCGTGCGGGTCGCCGGCAGCGCCGCCCAGCCCGGGGAAATGCTTGAGCGTCGCGGCAACGCCGCCGTCGTGCATACCGTTGACGGCGGCAGCGACCAGTGGGCCAACCGTCGCCGGGTCAGCACCGTAGGAGCGGTCGCCGATCACCGCGTCAGCGGGGTTGGTTCGCAGGTCGGCGACTGGCGCCAGATTGAGCTGAACGCCCAGCCGGTGCAGCCCGGCGGCGTTGGCGGCCACGGCATCCTGCACAGCTTGCGGTCCCGCGGATCCAAGTTGCAGCTGCGACGGAAGCGGAGCCACACCGTCGCTAACCCGCATCACCCGGCCGCCCTCTTCATCGACGGTAATCAGCAGCGGAGCCGGCAGTCCGGCCTCCCGGCCGATCGCCTGGAGATTTGCGGTGAGCTGCGCCAGACTCGCCGCGTCGGTGAAGTTATCGGCAAAGATCAACACGGTGCCGACTTTCTCGTCCAGGATCAGGTGCCGTAAGCCATCGGTGATCACCGGCCCGCTGAAGCTCGCGGCCATCATCTGGCCAACGGCCATGTCGAGCGATAAGCCCGCGGGTGCGGGGAGGGAGCTGACGTTGGCGGCCGCCGCCGGGGTGGGCATCGGCGTTTGACCGCTGGCCGGTGACGCCGTCGCGCGGACGGCAACCGTGCTATGCGCGGCGGCGGGCCCCAGGGTCTGGGGGAGGGCGGCGAGAACGATCACGGCGACGATGGCCGCCTGGATCAGGAATCGGCGCGGAGCCACGCCGGCCGCTGCCTAGTGGCCGTGCCCTAACTGCAGGAGCAGTACAACCAGGCCCAGGAGGAGTTGGAAGATCACCAGGAAGATCAGGTAAGCGAGCAAGATGCCGGTGATGACGATGCCGATCAGGACGGTTTTCGAGAAGCGCTCCATGTCCAGCCGGACGACCTTGATCAGGAGAGCGCCCATCAGCACGCCGAACGCGGCGCCGATCGGGTTCGGCCAGCCCCACAAGGCACCGAGCGGTACTGGCAGGTAGCAGAGGGCCTCGCGCGGGTTTGCCGGAATCAGCGAACGACGCGGCGCCGCCGCGGTTGCCGCGGCCACCTGGACCCCGCCCAGCCAGCCCTTGCACTTGCCGCACGTCTGGTTTTCGGGCGCGTTGTAGCGATACCCGCACTGCGGGCAGACTTTCAGTGCCATAACCGGCTCAGGCGGCTCCCCGCAGCCGCATGACTTCCTGCTCCAGCTCGGCGATGCGATTGTCGCGCTGGACGAGCATGCGCTTGTGCTCGTTGAGCACCTTCTTCGTGAACCGGCTATTCATGAACCAGCGCAGCCGGTCCACCAGGCTGATCACGATGACCATCAGCGCACCGATCGCCGCCGAGGCCAGGATCACCGTCCAGGTCGGAATGTCCTGGAACGTCGTGCCCAGGAGGTTGATGCTGGCGGATTGCTGGTTGCCCACCGAAAAGAGGGCCAGCACAATGCCCAGCAGCAGCGCGATCAGCCACCCGACAATCGCCATTCGGTATTCACCCCCCAGCCCCGCCGCTGCTCCACGGGCAGCCGGGCTCGGCGACAGACGTCGCCGGCTCGTATAACCGGCAGCGGCCGGATGAACTTGCACGCCGATAGACTTCGAAGCGGATGGCAGTCGAAGCCCGGCCGATCTGGAGTTCACCGGCGGAACCCGAGAAGCTCAGACCCTTTCGGATTCGAGGTGGAACGCGGGGATGCCTGCTGCTGCACGGCTTCGCCGGGACCCCACCGGAGATGCGAGGCCTGGGCGATTTCCTGGCGGCTAGCGGCTACGACGTCATGGGGCCGTTACTTGCTGGTCACGGGCTAACTCCCGAAGCCATGGCATTGACCCGCTGGCCGGATTGGGTCCGCTCGGCAGAGGACGCTTACGCCAGCCTGCGCCAGGACTGCCACGATGTCTTCGTCTGCGGCCAGTCCCTGGGCGGCACGCTGGCTCTCCACCTTGCGGCAAACCACCCGGAGATCCGGGGGGTGATCACCTTGGGAGGAGCCGCCTCACCGGCATTCTTTCGAGACTGGCGGTTACGGGTGATCCGCGGCTTGAAATACGTCGTGCGCTGGCACGTCCCCGGGAACAATGTCGACCTGGGCGACCCAGCCGCCATCCGCCAGCTCCACAGTTACGCCCGCCGGCCTACCGTCTGCATCGAGAGCTTCCTGGAGTTCCTCCGGGTCGTCCGCCGCGAGCTTCCACAGGTCAGGATGCCCCTGCTGATCATGCACGGGCGCCACGACCGAACGGTCGACGTCGCCAACGCCCCCTTCATCCTCAACCACGTCGGCTCGACCGACAAACAGCTGCTCTGGTGGGAGCGGTCGGGACACGCGATCACGGTCGATCTCGAGCACGACGCCATGTTCGCCACCGTTCTCAATTGGCTGAACGCGCATTGAGCCGACCGCCCGCGCGCCCAGCTTCCTAGCGCGCTTGTAATTGCCGGAAGCCGATGCTATAAAACGGCAGTAACAAGCGGGCCTCATCCGCAGTCGAATCACTGTGCGCGAGATTGATCGCGCAGCCCAAGGGAGGACAAATGGCGGCGAAGAAGAAATCAGCGAAGAAGTCGACAGCCAAGCGCTCGCCGGCGAAGCGAGCGGGCGGCAAGAAGTCGACAGCCAAGCGGACCACCGCCCGGCGCACCACGGCAAAGAAGAGCGCCACGAAAAAGGCACCGGCAAAGCGGACCACGGCCAAGCGCCCGGCGGCCAAGGCACGCCCGACCACTCGCCGGGCTGCCGCGAAGCCGGCGGCGCGGGCCCCCGAGCCCGTGATGTCGACACCCTCGACCTCATTTGGAACCGGGCGACCGGTCGCTCGCCCTGCCGAGCCGTCGATGGGGACCGACATGGAAACCGAGTCGGAGCCAGAATCGAGCTGGACCAGCGGCGGATCAGAACGGATCAAGATTGGCGAGCGCCCGCCGGAGCAGAGCTGGCCCGGAGGCACGAACCGCTAACAGCGGCCCGGAAGCGAGCCCCCGCAGCGCGGGGGCTCGCTTTGTTTCCGTAGACCTTACGGGGAAAGACGCGACCGGCCTCGCGATCGCTGGTCGCTACGCAAACGGTAAGGGGCCGTGCGTTTTCCTTAGTAGAGGTCTTGATGGCAGCATTCCCGCGGCTGGTGTTATGTGGAGCATCGACCTTATTCGTGCTGGCGCTAACCGCCCAGCCCGCGCTGGCCGCCACCGTGCGCCCATCCGCACCTCCAGTCACCACGCATCCAGCCCCTCCTGCGAAACCGGTCGTCGTTCCGCAGCCGGCCCGCGCCACCGCGGCGCCGCTGATTTTCCAGATCAATCCGACGAAGGTCAATCCGACCGTGCAGCCGAACATCATGATCCTGGGTCAGCATCTGACCGCGGCTAGCACCGTTCAGGTAGGCGGTCGCCCGGCGACCACGGTCGAGGCTCCGGACACCAACCACCTCCTGGTCAAGCTTCCCGACAATCTGTCGCTGGGAAGCTACGTGATCGAGGTGCAGAACGAGGCCGGTAGCACGGTTGCCAGCGATCGGCTCGTGGTCGATGACTCGGGCCAGCAGCCGTCGATGATGAACTACCTCGCCATTGGTGGATTCCTCGCGCTCTTCGTGCTCGTGATCCGGATGGCACGCATGCCCGGATTTCGCGCATAAACGACATCGGCCGGCTGCGGCCGGGCATGACGCGCTAGCGGATGAGCAGGGTGAGGTTGCGTTCCTCGGGCTGGTCGAGCACTGGATCGGGTTCCAGTGAGCTTTCGGGCATGGCGCGCATCGCGTCCAGCGCGCCGCGCATCTGACCGAGGTTCCGCTTGGCGTCGTTAAAGGCGTTCTGGATCATCGTGCTGCCTTTCGCGATGCTGTTTTCGAGCAGCCGATCCAGGTTGCTGGCATTGTCTTCAATCTGCTGCAGATAGCCTTCCAGGTTCTCGATGTCGATGGAGCGGGCGTACTGCAAGTGCAAGCGGAACAGCGCCAGCACATACGGGATCGTCATGCTGTATGGCATCAAAATGACGCTCTCGCGGTAGGCCTCGAGGTGCGCCCGCCGGCAGGCGTTGAATACCGGATCGGGGACGGCGGCAACGGCGAAGCCCAGCGTGGCCGCCGGGTCTACGTATTGCTTGACCTCGCGAACCTTCAGCCTGAGCACCCGCTCGATCTCCTGGACGATGGCCGCTTCCTTCGCGGGCTCCTGCATGTCGTCACCAAGCCGCTCGAGCAGCTCGGGCGAGGGCCACTTGCTATCGATCGGCAGCCGCTTGCCATTCGCCAGCACCAGCGCATACTCGACGACTTTGCCGTTTACGCGGAAGTTCATGTCGATCATCTCGGCGGGGAACTGGCGGAAGGCATCCTGAAGGATGTTCTCCCCCGCCGCTCCGCGCGTCCGGCTGCCGAGGAGAACGGTTTCGATCCGCCGGGCCGACGCTTGCACGTCGTCTTCGATGCGGCGGCGCTCCTCGGCATCGACCTTCAAGCGCTCCACCACGAGGCGCGCCTCGGACAGATCTTTCCCAATGGCGTCGCGGACGGTCGCCGAGCTCTCCACCACTTTCGATTCGACTCCTTGCACGGCCGACTGCAGAGTGACCAGCGATTGGGTCAGCGACGCTTGCTGCGTGGTCACCGTTTCCACGTGCGTCTTCAAGGCGCCGAGTTCGGCCAGGGCCTTGAGAATCGCCTCGGACGATCCGTCCGAAGCCGGGCGCCGATTCTGGACGGCGAGAACCACAGCCAGCAGCGCACCGATCGCGACGAGCGCGAAGACCAGTTCCAGGACGTTCACGGCTTCTCCTTCAGGACGTAGACAAAACGATTGGTCGTGTTCATGGTGATCAGGTTCACTCCCACAGTCAAGCACCGGTTTTTGACAGCTGTCTGTCGCGACGCCCCCTCCCCGACTCTCGCCACAGGGGGCAGGGAGGGGAGGGTCGGGCAGGGGGTCGTCTTCCTCTAGCATCGTTGGCATGCCTGTGCAGCGCGTCCCGGCTGTGGGCGTCGGCGACTTGCGGCAACGGCTGACTGCCGACCCCAGGCCTTTCCTGCTCGACGTCCGCGAGCCCTGGGAGTACGTCCAGGGCCACGTCGCCGAGGCCACCCTCATTCCGCTCGGGGAACTCGAGCAGCGGGTCGACGAAGTGCCTCGTGACCAGCCGGTGCTGGTCATCTGTCACAGCGGTCAGCGAAGTCTGGCTGCCGCCGGCTATCTGCTGGCTCGCGGCTACCGGGACGTCACCAACGTCGACGGCGGCACCGGCGCC
>DASTJZ010000148.1:0-9905 GCA_035716185.1 Candidatus Dormiibacterota bacterium | reverse complement strand
CCGGACTGGCATCATCGCCACGCACCGCGCCTATCACGGGCGGACGTTTGGAGCACTCTCGGCCACAGCTGACGCCAAGTACCGGGATCCATTCATGCCGATGCTCGAGGGTGTGCGACACATTCCCTTTGACGATCTCCCCGCGCTCGACGAGGCGATGGATGAATCGATCGGCGCCGTGATCGTCGAGCCGATCCAGGGCGAGGGCGGGATCCGCGTCCCCGCCGACGGCTATCTGAAGGGCATCCGCGAGCGCTGCGATGCGCACGGCGCGCTGTTGATCGCCGATGAGATCCAGACGGGCTTCCGTACCGGCATCCCCTTTGCGTTTACCCGTGAGGGCATCGTCCCCGACATCCTGTGCTTATCGAAGTCCATTGCCAACGGACTGCCGCTCGGCGTCACGATCGTGACCGAGGCGGTCAGCGAACGGATCCCCAAAGGCAGTCACGGCAGCACCTTTGCCGGCAACCCGCTGATCTGCGCAGCCGGGGCGGCCACCTTGCGGGTGCTGGCCGACCATGCTGTGCACGCCCACGCGGCCGCTGCAGGGACGCGCTTCCAGCAAAGGGTTCGTGGGCTCAACCTTCAGCAGATTCGCGAGGTACGCGGTCGCGGATTGATGCTGGCCGTGGAGCTCAAGAAGCCGGTGACACCGGTTATTAAGGCCATGCAGGAAGGAGGCGTCCTCGTGCTTCCGGCCGGCGGCACCGTAATCCGATTTTTGCCCTCGATCCTGATCCGGGACGATCAGCTCGATGAGGGGATCGAGTCGCTGGCCGGCGCGGTCAAGCAATCCGGCTAGCCCTGGCCCCTAACCGCAAAAATGAAGCGGCTCTGGTCGCTGCTACCTGCCGAGCTGCGATCGAGTCGTCTCCTGGCCGATTTACCTGGCCATCGGTCTGGTCTCGGGCCTGATCAGGCAGCCGATATACGCAGTCGTCGACTACCTGTTCCTCGCGGCGTATACGGCGTCGATTATCTGGTGGTTGCGCCACGACGCCGAGGTACTGACGCACGTCGCGGAAGAGGAGACGACTTCTTACTCGGCGCGACATCGTGGTCGCCGTTGTGATGGCGACGCTGGGCTCTGCTGGCAGTGAGCTGGTTCTGGTTCGGACCCGGCCCCAAACAGCTCCTGGTCTCGGTTCGGCAGAGCCTCCTGAACGGTGGCGGCGACGCACAGCTGGCCAGCAAAACTGGCAACGCCGTGGTCGGGCTCGGCCTGCTCCTTTTGCCGGCCATGGGCATGAGTAGGTATATGTGGTCCCATGAAATATCAATCGCTGCACGACGCCAAACTGATCGCCGTGTCGTTCGATTGGGTTAAGGGGGTCAGCTTCCTTCAGTTCGAAGGCGATCACCGGCGATGGAGTCTGAGGGCTGAGGGAGTTAAGAAAATGCAGTTCCTCCGTACCTTTCCGTGGGGACGAAGCTCATTCGTAAATGACGTTTTTGGCCCGACCGACCTGCCGGATGGGCTCCAAAGCCTACAAATCCAGGTCCAGAGCGGCGACACCATAGAGGTCAATGCACAGCTCTTCGATCTACTGTCAGAGCCTGCAGCGGGTAGCGTCTAATCCTCCGCGACCACCACTATCTGCGTGGCGTATCTGGTGGACTTTTCTATCACGGGCTCGATGACGACGACCAGCACTACAACTCGGGGGCGATGGGGATTGCCCTGGCGGCTCGCGTGGGCTGTAACAGGGAAAAGGCCGATATGACCGTCGAGGAGTATCTTCAGTACCTGGAAGCACTGCAGTCGGGTGACACTAGCGATACATCGGAGTTAACCGATTTGAGGGAATGACGAAAATGAATTCGGAAACCAGACCCCGCGCAAAGGATTCCCTGCAACGAGTGTTTCTTGGTCGAGTTGGAGTGGACTCAGGCGTCCTTGTTCTCGCGGACCCAGCGTATATCCGTAGGGAGTTGTTAAATGGTCAACCCGTCGAGGAGTTTTATCGACGCGCCGTCGGGTCAGTCGATTCAAAGAAACTCAGCGGTTCGATCTCTTCTCGAAAACTTCCGTCGAGTATTGGAGTTGCCTGCAGGATTCAGAGTGATGGAACCTATGATGTCTGGGGAGAATTGCGCCACGATGGCACTGGCCTTCAGCAGATCGTGATCGATTTGACCACAGACTAGGAGGAGTTGAGCACGGCCGGCCCAAACCGCCGGGTCAGCTTGAGGAGCGTCGTCGAATGGGGCACCGGCTGATCCAGGCCGATTCGACAGAATCGGCGCCAAGAAAACGAGTCCTGAACTTCTTGCACCAAGATTTCATTGCCAAGCCGTAGCGGTTGTAGGGCGGCAAAATGCCTTCCGATTCAAGCCGCCCGAGTGTAAGCATGTGCAGCCCACCCAGGACGGAGCGCGAGACTACTCGGCCGGACGGTTTGTGGGACTGCAACAATGGGGCTTCGAAGCCCGAGGCTACGGTACGGTCGTTCCCGGTTGTAGTAGTCGGCAAATTCGGCGAGCGATGATGTGGTCAAGAAATTCGGTTCGAATCGTCCGCAGGATCCGCTCGCCAATAGCGTTCGCCTTTGGTGCCCGTGGCGGCGGTCGGGCTGGCGGTAGTGTTGAGGTGCATCCATTCCCGGCGCTCATGGCGGAGCTTGAAGAATACATATAGGATGCGGTAATTCACCGTCTGGACCACGAAGAGGTTTGCAGCCCAGATCCCGCGCAGCTCGTTGGCAAGGAAGGTGCGCAAGCGCTGGTGGTCCCAGGGCGGGACTCGGCGCCAGCGGTAGCGTAGGATGGAGCGGTTGCTGACCACCACGCCGAGCTTTAGCAGTTCACCGCGGATACGCTCGCTGCCCCAGAGCGGATTCTCCTGGGAGGTCCGGGCGATCAACGCTCTCACTTCTGGGCTTAAGCGAGGCCGACCCAACTTCGTTCGCGATTTCCAGATCCAGTACAGGCGCCAACCCTTCCGGTGCCAACGGATCACCGTCTAGGCCGCGCGTGCGGCCGGAGGGTTGCCTGGACGCCCGACACCGGCCAGCCCGACGCTGAGAGATCCGGACCGCACGGTCCGCTCGACTGATTAAGCACGAATAGGCGCGGCCCGGCCCCAAGCAGCTGCTGGTCTCGGTTCGCCAGAGCCTCCTGAACGGTGCGCGGGGACTGAATTAGAGCCAGCCTTTCTGGTCGGCGAGGCGGGCGGCCTCGGCCCGATTCCGAGCTCCCAGTTTCTGAATCGCCGCCGACAAATGGTTCCGGACCGTTCCCTCGGATAGAAAGAGCGTCCGTGCAATTTCCGGGATGCTCGCCCCACGGTCCGTCGCTGACAGGACTTCGCGCTCGCGTTCGGAGAGGGGGCTCATGCCTTCCGCCAGGGCCGCGGCGGCCAGACCAGGATCGACGACCCGCTCGCCCTTGATGGTTCGCCGGATGGCGACCGCCAGTTCGTGGGGCGGTGCGTCCTTCAGCAGGAAGCCGGCAGCGCCGCTTTCCATCGCGCGACGCAGGAACCCCGGACGGCCGAAGGTCGTCAGAATCAGGCTGCGGCACTGCGGATAGTTCTGCCGCAGCAGCGCCGCTGCGGCGATGCCGTCAGCGCCCGGCATCTCGATGTCGAGCAGGGCCACATCGGGGTTGGATGTCCTGGCCGCGTCGACCACCTGATCGCCGCGAGCGACTTCGGCCACCACCTCCATGTCGGTTTCCAGGCCGATCAACGCCTTGAGGGCTCCTCGTACCATGGCCTGGTCCTCCGCGATCAGAACACGGATCACTGACCGACGTCGGCCGGGGTCGAGGGTTCGAACGCGGGGTGCGTCACCCGGCCCGACGGCAGGCTGACCCGCAGGCGAAAGCCTTGATTGGGCAGGGGACCAGCCTCCAACCGGCCATCCTGCTCACGAACCCGTTCGCCAAGGCCGCGGAGACCATTACCGAGCTGGGGCAGGGCCGAGCCAACTCCGTCGTCGACGATCTCGAGCTGGATCTGGTCGTCATCGCGCGACAGCTGAACCGTGCAGCGCTGTGCCTTGCTGTGCCGGAGCACGTTGGTGGCACCCTCGCGTACGGTCCATGCCAGCACGGCTTCCTTCTCGGGAGTCAGAGCGCCGGCGGCTTGCTCGATGCGAAGCTCGATGCCGGCTGCGGCAAACGCGGCGCGTGCGCCCGCGAGCTCGGCGGCCAGGGTTGGCTGACGATAGCCGGAAACCGCTTCTCGGACCTCACCGAGGGCGGTGCGCGCAACCCGAACGATATCGCGAATTTCGTCTGCCGCGCGGCCGGGCGCCTTATCGACCAGCTGAGCAGCGAGCTCGCCCTTGAGCGTAATGACCGACAGGCTGTGACCCACGAGGTCATGAATGTCGCGCGCGAAGCGCGCCCGTTCCTGTTCCACGGCAAGCAGCGCCAACTGCTCGCGCGCAATTCGGAGCTCGGCGATGGTCGCAACCAGCCGCCCGATGCCGATGGCGGCGAAGCCAATCAAGATGAGCTGGAGGAGATAGATGAGCTCCACCGCGACAAGGTCGGTGACCGACAGTTTCAGGGCCCCCAGCGCGGGCTGGACGACCGCCATCGCAAACGCCGACAGCCCGACGACCGCGGCGACCGCCAGCCGAACTGGGTAGCCATAGCCGGCGACCATGATCGGGAAAATGAACGGGTTGATGGTCCAGATCCCTGATGCCGCGTTGATCACCAGGCCGAGGACGAGCAGCAGCCCAGTAATGGCCGAAACGGATCGGGGAGTGGGGCATGAGTACCAATGGAGCCAAAAGGCGAGATAGACCGCGATGAAGGCGGCGAGTGCCACCAGCGTGCCGATCACTCTTACGGGGCTTGCCGGACCGTGGAAGACAATCGAAACGGCCGGATAGAGCAACAGCAGCCATGCGATCGCGAGCCCCTGGCCCAGCCGGCGAGAGAGGTTCATCGCCCGAAGCGTACACCGAGATTGCCGATTGGCAAAGTGACCAGCGGAGCGTTCCGCCCATGACAACCGTCATGAACAAGAACTGACGGCGAGGGCTTTCGCAGAACGCGGCTCCAGCGCAAAATCAGGCCATCACGAGCAAGGAGTGAAGGAGATGGCATCAATCAAGATCGAGACGGCGATCAGCTGGCTGGGCATCGTCCTCGGGCTGGCCCTCCTGGTTTGGGGACTTGGGCTAAACCTGACTGGTCACGAGTCAGCCCAGAGCTGGTCGTTGATCGGCGTTGGGGCGGCGGCGTTTGGCTCGAGCGGTGCCGTGTCGCTACGCCGGCGGAAGTGATGCACGCCCAAACGCACGGCTGAGCACCGCAGCGGCCAGCTCTGCGGATGGGACGGCGAACGGCCGCATCTTCTCGGGCAACGGTTCGAGCCGGAAATTGCCTTGATACCCAGCATCGCCGTGGTCGATCGACAACGTCGTGATACCTGGCAGCTCATGAGACGGGATTAGAAATCCGGTCTCGTGCAGGCTGCCATCGTTGCGGAAAACCGGCACGACGATCAACAGCTGCGCATCGATGAAGAAGGTTTCCTGGCGGATGCGGAACTGCACGTGTCCGCGCGCGTCGATGGTGCTGGTGTGGATCACCAGCCCGGCGATCGCGTAGGAAACCAGGTCGTGCAGGAGCAGGTCCACGCAGTCGACTCGCAGCCGATCCTGCGCGATGCCCAGATCGTTGAGTCCAACGCGCATCAACTGGCTGGCGAGCCATAGCTCGCCCGACTTTCCCAACGCACGGGTGCCAGATTTCGGCACCTCTTCTATACCGGTGCCGGACTCCAATCGCGGCCTGTGAACAGGATCCGTCCAGCGGGGGATTCGGGCAAGCCATTGGCGATCGAGATGGCCGACATCGACGAGGTATTTGCCTGCAGCGCCGTTGAGGTCGTCGAGGTAGCCGGTGAACAGAAAGCCGTCGCCATCGTGCTGGGCAAGATTCGGAAACTCTGGGATTGGAACGGCCCACAGGCGGGACTGGAGCTCCCAGTCCGGCGGCGGAAGGTAAGGCAGAACGACGTAACCCCTGGGATCCGGGTGGAGCGATGCAATGGAGGCTTCGAACTGCCCGCCCGGGTTCAGAAAACTGCGCGCTTTGATCTGGAGAGGGTGGGCACGAAGCGTTCGAATTCGCCGCAGGTAGAGGTCGAAACCAAGGTCCAGAAGCGGGTACGCCACGGTCGCCGTGCTGGGCGCCTGAAGGACGATTGCCGCAGCGACGCGATCCTCTGCCACGCTCCCAAGTCGGGCGTCGCCCACGCCAGGAAAGCCCGGAGCCGCGTCGTCGAGCTGGACATTGCCGACCGGCATATCCGATACAAGCCTTTTGGCGGCGAAATCTGTTGCGATCAAAAATAAAGCCGCCCCGAAGGGCGGCTCTTTCGACGTAGCTGCGGTTTAGTCGACGACGGTCGTGGTTCTCGAGGGTCGACCAACGATTCGGATGAGCGATACGAGACCCCATCCAATCAGGAGGTAGATCAGCGCGGCCACTATCGACTCTGGCTCGAGGATCGAGCGTCCCTCTTGCGCCGTGTTGAAGATGCCGTGGAACGGAGCGACAAACGGCCAAGTCACGTCATACATGAACCGAACGAACGACGCGCCGGTATTCGCGCCGAACAGTTTCAGGACGAACCGGATCGCAATCAACGTATCGATGAAGCCGACAATCCACCAGACTGCTGCGACCGCCCGGGAGTTGTAGCTTCCCTCGCGGTAGACGGCCGTCCGCGAGCTGGTCGTCGTCACCGGCCTTGCTGGCGTCACCGGCTGTCCCGCTGCGGTGTCCTCGCGAACGACTTCTCGCTCGTAGGAATCAGCCATTGTTCACCTCCTCGAAATCTAAACGATACAAAGATAGTACCACATTTTATGCCACCTCAAACGCTGCAATTGAGCGACTGCCACCCCCTACGTTTGCAGGGCGCGGCACGGGCCGGCGGCGAGAATGAGGCTGGTGCAGGTGGTCGTGCTGGGGGCCGGCGCAATTGGGAGTTTGATCGGAGCCCGCCTCCACGAGGCCGGCGTCAGCGTCCGGCTGATCGGCAAGAAAGCCCACGTCGAGGCTATCCAGGCGAACGGACTGATGGTTCGAGGCCGCAACGAATCGCATCTGGTGCGGCTGCCGGCCACGACGACGCTCGCCGGGGCAGCCGACCTGATCCTGCTTACGGTGAAATCCCAGGACGTGAGAGCCGCGTGTCAGGAGATCGCGCAGCTTCATTCGAACGCGACGGTCGTCACGATGCAGAACGGCGTGCGCTCCGATGGGGAAGCGGCGGCCATCCTGGGACGCGATCGGATCGTCGGGTGCGTCCTCAACGTCAGCGCGACCTATCTCGAGCCCGGCGTCGTCGAGCAGAACACCGGCATCTTGCTGCAGATCGGCGCGCCATTCCCAGAATCGGCCGGGCGAGTGCAGTCCGTTCTCGATGTCCTCGGTAAGGCGCTGCGGACCGTCCTGGTACCCGACATCGCACGAGCCCGCTGGACCAAGCTCATGTCCAACGTCAACAACGCCATCATGACGATCACGGGGCTGCCGATCGGCACTGCGCTTCGTCACAAAGGTTTGGCCCGGTTGGCGATCGCAACGATCCGCGAAGGGGTCAAAACCGCACAGGCCGGCGGGTTTCCGCTCGACCGTAGCCGACGCGCCACGGAGTTTCGCCTCATGGCAAGACTGCCCAGGCCAATCGCGAATGTCGTATTCGGCCCCCGTCTCGCGGATGATTTTCCGCCTGACAGCCAGTTCGGACCGTCGACGCTGCAGAGCCTCCGGCGGGGGTCGAGCAGCGAGCTCGACTACTTGAACGGCGAGATCGTCAAGCTCGGCGAAAAGATGGGGCGGCCTACGCCGTACAACAGCGGCCTGCTGGAGGTCGGGCGGCAGGTTTTCGAGAGGCGAAAGAACCTGACGCCGGAGGAACTGCTCGAGAAGTTCAGGTTTTGACGCCGGCAGCAACAGCCATAAACTGAAGGTCCCATGCCCACGGCATTAGACCTGTTTTCGCCTGCAGCTCGCGCCTGGTTTTCGGGCGCGTTCTCGGCCCCAACCGAGGTCCAGGAGCGCGGCTGGCAATCGGTCGCGGCCGGTCAGCACACCCTGATGTCGGCGCCGACCGGCAGCGGTAAGACGCTCGCCGCCTTCTTCTGGTGCATCGACCGACTCGCGACCGAGGCCCCGCCGCCTGAGGCTGAACGCTGCCGCGTGCTGTATGTCTCGCCACTCAAGGCGCTGACAGTCGACATCGACCGGAATTTGCAGGCG
Organism: Candidatus Dormiibacterota bacterium; assembly: GCA_035716185.1. Classification (GTDB taxonomy): domain Bacteria; phylum Chloroflexota; class Dormibacteria; order CF-121; family CF-121; genus CF-13. Next base: position 1,667 of record DASTJZ010000148.1, on the reverse strand, counting down.
CCCTTGCGGGGCATCGGTCTCCACGCCGAGCGCCTGGCCATCCCGCTCTCTCCGGTGACGGTCGCGATTCGCACTGGTGATACGCCAACCAGCGATCGTCGACAGATCGAGCGCCATCCGCCGGACATTCTGATCACCACACCCGAGTCACTCTTCCTGCTGTTGACCAGCGCGGCCAGAAAGATCCTGACCAGCGTTCGCTGGGTGATCGTCGATGAGATCCACTCGATGGCGGAGACGAAGCGAGGGGCGCACCTGGCGCTGAGTCTCGAGCGACTGTCGGCGTTGACCAGGATTGATCCGCAGAGGATCGGCCTATCGGCGACGCAGCGGCCACTTTCAGAAACGGCGAAGTTTCTTGGAGGGACCCGCCGGCCCGTCAGCATCGTCGATGCCGGCAGAGTAAAGCCCCTGGAGATCACGGTCGAAGTGCCCGTCACGGATATGGCCGATCTCGAACGAGAAGCTTCCATCCCCAGTGGACCGGCGGCGAGCATCGGTGGTGCCGACGAGGGCCCGCGGCGAAGCATCTGGCCGGCGATCCATCCGCGGATTGTCGAGCTGATCCGGGAACACCGTTCCACCATCATCTTCGTGAACTCGCGGCGGTTGGCCGAGCGGCTCGCCGCCCATATCAACGAACTGGCCGGTGAGGACCTGGTGCGCGCCCATCATGGATCCATCGCCAGGGAACAGCGCCTCCTGATAGAGGAGGCGCTGAAAGCCGGCCGGCTGCCGGGGCTGGTCGCCACCTCCAGCCTGGAGCTGGGCATCGACATGGGGGCGGTCGACCTGGTCATCCAGGTGGAGTCGCCGACCAGCGTCTCGAGTGGCATCCAGCGGATCGGCCGCGCCGGCCACTCGGTCGGTGAGCCGTCGAAGGGAACGATCTTTCCCAAGTACCGCGGCGATCTCCTGCAAACGGCCGCCGTCGTCGACCGCATGCTGCGCGGCGAGATCGAAACCACGCGTGTGCCGCGGAACCCGCTCGACGTGCTGGCGCAGCACATCGTGGCGATGGCGGCCATGGACGAGTGGCAGGTCCCGGCGCTGTCCGACCTCGTCCATCGCGCTTATCCGTTCAGCGACCTGGGGCCGCGCGCGCTCGAGTCAACCCTCGACATGCTCAGCGGCCGCTATCCCTCAGACGAGTTTGCCGAGCTGCGGCCCCGAATCATCTGGGACCGGTTGGAAAACAAGGTCCGCGGCCGGCTCGGTGCCCAGCGGCTTGCCGTCGTCAGCGGCGGGACGATTCCCGATCGCGGATTGTTCTCCGTCAACCTGCTCAACGACGGACGGCGCGTCGGCGAGCTCGACGAGGAGATGGTCTACGAGAGCCGCCCCGGTGAGACGTTCCTGCTCGGCGCGTCCACGTGGCGCATCGACCAGATCACCCACGACCGCGTGATCGTGCTGCCCGCACCGGGGGAACCGGGGAAGATGCCCTTCTGGCACGGCGACCGGCCGGGCCGTCCGTTGGAGCTCGGGCGCGCGATCGGCGCGGTCGTGCGCGAGATGCGAAGCGCGTCGGGCGGCGCGGCGCGGGCGCGCCTGCGCGACGAGTTCCGCCTCGACGAGTGGGCCGCCGGCAACCTCGTCGGGTACCTCGAGGAACAGGCCGAAGCGACCGGTGTGCTCCCCGACGACCGCACGATCGTCGTCGAACG
>DASTJZ010000147.1:0-7914 GCA_035716185.1 Candidatus Dormiibacterota bacterium | reverse complement strand
GGAACAACCGTTCCGCGATCTCTCGGTTGGAAAAGCCGTCGGCTGCCATCTGGGCGATCTGTAGCTCTTGAGGCGAGAGTGTCGGCCGCTGTTTGCTGCCCAACTCGGGCGTCCGCTCGCCCGAAGCACGCAACTCACCGCCAGCCCGGTCCGCCCACGGCTGAAGCCCTAACGACTCAAACGTATCGTGCGCTTCGCGCAGGTACGGCCTGGATTCCGTGATGCGCCGCTGACGCCGCAGCCAGCTCCCATACGACATCTGTAGCCTCGCGCGGTCAAACGGCCATTTCGGTTCGGCGTTGAGCGCAACTTCATAAAGGCCTCTCGCCTGCGATTCCTCGGCGAGCAACGCACGCCCGTACCGCAGACCAAAATGGACGAGCGGCGCAGCTGTCCGTCTACCCAGGGCCTCCAATTCGTTCAGCAGGCGACGGGCCTCATCGTATCGACCGGCGCGCACGGCGGACTCGACCACAAACGGCGCCGCCATCCGTGCGCCGACGTCGGAGTCGAACATTCGGGCGAAATGATCGAAAGCATCCGAGTTTCGCCCAGCGGTCATCGCCACCATCCCGTAGGCAAATTCCGTTTGACGATAAAGGACCGAGAGTCGGAGCGCCGCGAGGGAGTCGCTGGCCCCGCTGATCAGGCGCTCGGCGAGGACTTCGTCACCGCGCAGCCCTAGCAAAACGCCCCGGGCCATCTGACTCATCGCGGTCCAGATCGGCTGGGCAGTCTCAATCGCAAGCGTGTTTCCTTCCTCGGCTTCGCGCAGGGCTTCACTGAACTGACCGACGTTGAGGCCGGCCAATGCCCGCATGACATGCAGCTGCGCAAGCAGGCCGAGCCTGCCTTGTGCGCGCAGGGTCGGCACCGCCCGATCCATCAGCTCGATCGACTGCGTGATGTCGCCAACCGCGTAGGCGGCGAATGCAAGCAGCTGGGTGTCCGCGGAGTCAGCGCTGTCAACCGAGGCGAGCTGCCGCACTTTCGCTGAAACCATGGCTGCCGAATCGATTGGCGCGGCCAGCGACGCAATCTCGAGAATACGCGGGTCCGTCCCGTCCCGAGCAAGTTGATCGACCGCCTTAAACACGAGGGTTCTCGCCGCCTGTCCCGGATCCGCCCAAAAGCAACGGAGTGCCGCGCCCTGCAGCAGCTTCAGTGCCAGGTTCCGGTCGCCCTCCGCTGACACATCACGAGCCAGTGCGACCAGTTTCGCAACTGCCGCCGGGTCGCCAGGCGTCCCGTCATGAAAGATCTCGCGTAGCCAGGTCATCCGCGCGAGATCGTGCGACGTGAGCTCCAGTCTGGCTGCCCCATCGAGCAGGCGGCCAACGGCAGCCGGCTCGCCGAGTTGAAATGCCAGCTCGGCTGCTGCTAGCAAGCGACGGGCCCGCACCGTGCTATCGGGGGTTAGCGAGGCGGCGAGCTCCAGCGCGCCAAGCGCGGTCGCGGTCGCACCGCGCTCCTGGGCGCGCGCGGCGGCCGCCTCCAGATCTGCTGCGGCGCCCTCGTCTGCTCCGAGCACCGACCAGGCGCGATGCCAGGCTCGGCGGTCGGGGTCCGCGATGACGTCAGCCAGCGCCAGGTGGCCGGCCCGCCGCTGCCCGGGGGTTGCTGCCTGATTCAGCGCAGAGCGGATCAGCGGATGTCGAAACCGAACCCGGGTACCCGAAATCGCGATCAAGCCGGAATCGAGCGCCGGTTCAAGAACGTCGATGGGGACCTCTCTGCCGGCAAGCAGGCGTGCCGTACTCAAAACTTCGCCGACGCTGGGATCCACGTCGAGGGCGACCAGCTCGAGAGCGCACTGCGTGACCTTTGGAAGTCTCGAGGCCTGTCCGGAAAAGGTACGCTCCAGCCGGTCTGTCAATGGCATGCTGTGGGGCGCCGGCTCCTGGCTATCGCTCGCCTGCTTCAACGCGCGGGGTAGCTCAACCAGCGCCAGTGGGTTGCCGAGAGCCTCGTCGAGAATCCGGCGCCGCATTTGTGCGTCCAACTCTGGCGCCACCTGATCGAGTAGTTGCATCGACGCCGTTTCGTCAAGCGGCCCGACCTGGATCTCCCGGAGCTGTGCTGATCGCCACGGCGTATCGAAACCCTGCCGCAGGCCGATGACGAGCAGCGTGTGCGTGGATTCGAGCCGGCGGCTGATAAACGCCAGGACAGAAGACGTCGGGACATCGAGCCATTGGACGTCATCGGCGACCACGACGATCGGCCGATCGCCACCCACCTCAACGATCAGATTGAGAGCGGCGAGCGCGACCAGGAAAACGTCGGGTGCCGGACCGGCTCGCATGCCGAGCGCGGTCAGCAGGGCGGTCTTCTGTGGGTCCGGTAGTCTGCCGGCCGCCGCCAGAACCGGTTGCAATAGCTGTTGGAGACCGGCATACGGCAGGTCAGCCTCGCTTTCAACTCCCGTGACGGCGAGCACTCGGTAGCCGCGATCCTGGGCTTGTCTCGCCGCGAGCTCGAGGAGCGATGTCTTTCCGATCCCCGGCGGACCGCTGACAAGCAAGGCGCTGCCGCGGTCCGCAGCGTTCGCCAGCACGCTCTCGACTTGACCAATCTCGGGCTCGCGTCCAACCAGCCCCAGATCGCGGCCCGTGGCGATCGAAAGCCCCATCCTCGCCTCATTTTGCTCCGGTTGAAAACCCGACGTCGCCGACGAACTGAGTCATTCCGCCCCGGAGCGCCAGTAATCGCCCCCAGGTGGGCCGCCGAAAAGCAGTCGCTTGCCAGAAGCGCAGCCGGGACTTCGGACCATATCGTGACCGCATCATGAGCGCAACCGCGGCCATCGAACGAGTTCGCTGGACCCCGCAGCTGATTCGGGTCATGGCTGGGCTCCTGCTCTCGCTCTTCGTTGCCGCGTTGGACACGACGGTCGTCGGCACGGCGTTGCCGACCATTTCGCGTGAGCTGGGCAGCTTCGAGCTTTATCCGTGGATCATCGCCGGCTACCTGATTACGGCGACTACGACGGTCCCGATCTGGGGTCGCCTGGCGGACATCCGTGGACGGCGCGTCGTTCTTCTGGTCGGCGTGCTGATCTTCATCATCGCGTCGGCGTTATGCGCAATCAGTCCGAGCATGGGTTGGCTGATTGCCTTCCGGACTCTGCAGGGAATCGGGGCCGGATGCATCCAGCCGATCGTGTTCACGGTCGTCGCCGATATTTTTCCCTTGCAGCAGCGCGCCCGCCTGCAGGGAGTTTTCAGCAGTGTCTGGGCGATCGCGGCAGTCGCCGGGCCGGCGCTGGGAGCGCTCTTTGTGTCCACGATCGGTTGGCGCTGGATCTTCACGATCAATATTCCGATCGGCATCATTGCCACGGGACTGATCTGGGGTTACTCCGAGCGTCGGGCGGAAGTCGCGGACCGCAGAATCGAGGTCTGGACCACCGGCCTCCTCACAGTCGGTGTCGTGCTCTTGCTCATCGGCCTGGGCACTGGCAGTCGGAGCGCCAGTCCCATCTGGCCCCTGCTGCCGGCGGCGGCTGCCATGCTCGGTGCTTTCGCCTGGCTCGAGTGGCGGGCGTCCAGCCCAACCCTTCCCTTGCGCCTCCTGCGTAACGGCGTCATCGGATCGGCGATTGTCACCTCGATTCTCGCCGGCACCGTGATGTTCGGCGTCACCAGCTATATCCCCCTGTGGGTTCAGTCGGTTCAGGGCGGCTCGGCGTACGAGGGCGGCGTCGCAGTGGGAGCCATGGCCGTCGGGTGGCCGGTCATGTCCGGCGTCGCCGGATTCATCATGGTGCGCGTCGGGTATCAGCGGCTGGTCCTTGCCGGTGGCCTGGCCCTTGTCGCGGGGACGGTCCTGCTGGCGCTAGCACCCGTCGGATCTAACGTCTCATGGACGGTTGCGGCAACCCTGGTCATGGGTGCGGGCATTGGGACCTTCACCGCGCCCTTATTGATCGTCATGCAATCGAGCGTTGACTGGGGCCAGCGTGGGGCGCTGACGGCGCTCTATCAATTCTCGCGCACCATCGGCGGTGCGGTTGGCGTCGCGATCATGGGCATCATCCTCCAGCGCTACCTCACCAACGCGCGTTCGCCATTGCTGGCGCGCATGGAACTGCGCGCCGGGCTTGACGCCATCTTCCTGCTGATGGTGGTGACCTCGCTCGCGGTCGTCGCGACGGCCATCGGCGTTGTGCTTGGCTCGCGCCCGTCCGCCACGCGGGGTGCGAGCGGTGCCTTATCCAACGCCGTCACGCAAGGAACGAAGTAACTCAAAGGAGAATGAATGACTGCAGCTAACGCACCAACGAAGACCATCGCCGACGCGCTGCCAGACTACGCGCCGGTGCCGCGATCGGCGATCGGGCCGGCGCTCAACGACCAGGGGTACTACGTCGGCCGAGTGGAGCGAAACCTCTACTGGGTCACCGACGGCACCTACCAGGCGGCGTTTCTCACCACCGCTGACGGGGTGGTGTTGTTCGACGCACCGCCCACCATCGGGCACAACCTGCAACGGGCAATCGACGAGATGGCGAAGGCCAACGGTGTCAGCAACAAGGTGACCTATCTGATCCACTCACACCACCACGCAGACCACGCCGGCGCCGCGTCGCTCTTCGGCAAGGACGTCGTTCGCATCGGGCATGAGGAGACGCGGCGCTTGCTCCTGCGCGACAACGACCCGGCGAGGCCGGCGCCCGAGGAGACCTTCCAGGATCGGCGCCGCCTCCAGATCGGGGGCGAGCACATCGACCTGGCGTGGTACGGCGCGAATCACTCGCCGGACAACATCTTCATCCACTTCCCCGAGCATGACACCCTGATGCTCGTCGATATCGTGAACTGCGGCTGGGCGCCGGTTTACATCTCGAACCTGACCGAGGACATCCCGGGCTACGTCGCGGCGCCGGCCACGGCTCTCAGCTTCCCCTGGAAGCATTACATCGGGGGCCACCTGGGCAGGATCGGCACCCGCGACGACGTGACCCTGCACCAGCGGTACATGGCAGACATCGATGCCAGCGTCAAAAAGGCGCTCTCCACCGTCGATCCGACGCCGTTCTTCGCGAAGTACGGCGAGAATGCCTGGGCCGGCGTAAAGGCGTACCTCGACGCGTGCACCAATGCGGCCGCCGCGCCCGTCATCGAGAAATACGCCAGCGTGCTCGCCGCCGCCGATGTGTTCACGGCCAGCACGACGTTCTGGGTCATGGAATCGATCCGCCTGGACCTCGGCTATGCGTCATACGTTCACCCCTGACCTAAAAGGAGGTTCAAGCTCATGGCTACTACAGTTGCTTCTCGACAGGCTGTGATCCGTGATCAGCTCGGCGACCATATGATCACGCCGAAAAATTCGGCGATGCTCGTGATCGACTACCAGCCCACCCAGATCGCGGCTGTCCGTTCGATGGACCGCGATCTCCTGCTGAAAAACATCGTCTCGACCGCGAAGCTGGCAAAACTGTTCGGCCTCCCGATCGTGCACTCCACGGTAAACGTCAGGACGGGTCGGGGCCAACCGACGCTGCCGCCCCTCGCTGAGGTGCTTGCCGGCAACCAGCCCATCGACCGGACCGGGATGAACGCCTGGGAAGACCCGGAATTTCTGAGCGCGGTTCGCGCGACGAACCGCCGCAAGCTCATCCTCTGTGCCCTCTGGACCGAGATTTGCCTGGCATTTCCCGCGCTCGACGCGATGCGCGAGGGCTACCAGGTGTACCCGATCGTCGATGCCATCGGTGGAACGTCACTCGAAGCCCATCGCGCAGGCCTGGACCGCGTCGTTCAAGCAGGAGCCCAGCCGATCAGCTGGGTTCAACTCGCGGGTGAGCTCCAGCGTGACTGGGCTCGACAAGAGACGGTTCAACAGATGTACGAGATCGTGATCACGGACCGGCTCAGCAAGGAGCAATAGAAATGGCCACCGCAATCATCGGCATTGGAAATCTCGGCGGAACGGTGGCGCGCGAGCTTGCCGCGGGCGGCGAGCCAGTCATTCTTTCCGCGTCCAGTCAGTCAAAGGCGAAAAAGCTGGCGGCAGAGATTGGGGGCGGTGCCAGCGCGGCACTCAACAACCGCGACGCCGTCCAACGCGCGGACAATGTCGTGTTTGCTCTCTGGCTGAGCTCCACGCGAGAGGTGATTGGTGAGGTCGTCGACTTGCTGCCTGGCAAACTCGTCATCGACCCCTCGAATCCCGTCTCGGTTGCCGCGGACGGAACCCTAACGCGAACGCTTCCCGAAGGCCAGTCCTCCGGCGAAGTGGTCGCCAGCTGGCTTCCGCAGGGAGCACGGTTCGTGAAGGCATTCGGATCGATGGGGGCAACCCAGCTTGCCTCGAACCGAGATCGAAAGCCAAAACGCGCGGTCCTGTTTTACGCAGCCGACGACGCCGAGGCTGCCGCCGAAATCGAGCGCCTGATCCAGATCGCGGGGTTCGATCCGGTGCGAGCCGGCCAGGTTGCGACCTCCGCGCGAATCGAGGTTGGTGGCGATCTGCATCCATGGGGCGGATTGAATGGCCGGCTCCTCGAACGCGAGGAGGCCACGTCGCTCGTCGATTCAGCCGATCAGTCAGTACGGGCTAAGTAATAAGGAGGTAAGCGAAATGAGCTCAGTTTTGATGGTGTTGACCGGATCGACCGTCTGGACGATGAAGGATGGCACGCCCCACCCAACGGGGTTCTGGGCCGAAGAGTTCACCAAGCCGCACAAGACATTTTCCGAGGCGGGCCTCAAAGTGTCGATCGCGACGCCACAGGGACGAACGCCAGTCGTGGACCCTTTGAGCCTGGCGCTTCCCTTCAATGGGAACGACGCGGCGGCGGTCGAGTCCCATAAGGCGTACATCGCGTCGAAGAAGGCAACGCTCGAGAGCACCACGCCCCTGGGCAGGATCGATCCAGCCGGCTTCGACGTGATGTTCATCGTCGGCGGTCATGGCCCGATGCAGGATCTGGCCGTCGATCCCGACATCGGAGGGCTGATCGCCGCCATCCTTGGCGACGAGAACAAGATCCTGGCCTCGATCTGCCATGGAACGGCCGCCTTCCTGACTGCGCACGATGGGAATGGTCAATGGCTCTTCAAGGGCCGCAACCTCACCGCCTTCAGCAATCAGGAGGAAACGCAGGCCTCCTTCGCTGGAAATGCCCCGTGGTTACTGGAAGATCGCCTCCGCCTCGCCGGAGCGAACTATGTGGCCAAGCCGGCGTGGACGCCGCACGTCGTCACTGATGGAAACCTCGTTACGGGGCAGCAGAGTACGTCCGCGCAGGTTACGGCCGACGCGGTCATGAAGCTGCTCAAGGTTGCCGTCTAAGCGCAGCTTGAGTGAGGAGAAATGAAGTGGCATCACAAACACAGCAGGTGAGCGCAGAGACCGCCGCAGGCGCAAAAGAGGAACTGCTCCTGGAGCTGACGTCGAAGAACACGACCAGAAGCATCAAGGACTTCTCGCCCGAAGGCATCAGGCTCGAGTCCAATCTCGAGGGAGAGGCCAAGGGCGTCTACGAAGCCACGTTCTACGCGACGATCACCATGCTGGTAAAGCCAGATCGAACCATAGACTACGAAGTGCGACAGATCCACACGACCAGCGACGGCGACACTGTCCTCGTGTACTACAAGGGGACGAGCATCATCGAGAGCCCCACCCACAATAAGTTCGTGGGCGAAACCACCTTCCAGACCGCATCAAAGAAGCTCCAATGGCTGAACGGAGTTAAGGCTCGGCACGAAGGGGAGTACAACCCCGTCACGGGTGAAAACAATTTTCGGGTGTACGGGAAAAGGTAGCTAGTGTCCTGGATCCGAAGTTCGTTGACAAAATCGGGCGACGCTGGCGAGGATGTCGTCGGCGCTCTTCGTCCAGACAAACGGCTTGGCGGATGCGTTGCTGGTGGCCACGTAAAGACGGATGGCGTCCTCGAGT
>DASTJZ010000146.1:0-48020 GCA_035716185.1 Candidatus Dormiibacterota bacterium | reverse complement strand
CAGTCGAGATCAGGACCGCCGGTGGCTAGAGATGCTGACGACCGGCGATGCCGGTGTCGATGGGATGCCACCATTCCACACCGGATTCGCCGAGTTTCCAGCAGAGGAAGACCGTCTCGCCCTCGCGCTGATGAAAGAAGTCGATCAGGCCGATGGTCGGATCGCGCAGCACGATGCCCCACTCCTGCAGTTGACGCAGGTCGCGCTCCAGGGTTCGGCTCAGCTCGGTGAGGTGACGCCCGGGGAGACCGCCGCCGTTGCTGGCGGCCTTCTCGCGGACGACAGCCAGGGTTTTGTCCTCCGCTAACGCCTGCTGGCTTTGTCGTACGCGTTCGAGGAGCGGTTTGAGCTTCGGGATGAGGGCGTTGGCCTCGTCGACGCTGTAGAAGCGCTCGGCCATCGCTGCCTCAGGCGGCCGAGATGGGAGCCATCGCCCGGAGTCGAGCGACCATCGAAGGCAGCCGCTCGAGTACGAGATCGACGTGGGCGTCCGTATTGCCTTTGCCCAGCGAGAGCCGCAGGCTGCCCAGGGCGCGATCGCGAGGGTAGCCGAGTGCCAGGATGACGTGGCTGGCCTCCAGCGAGCCGGACGTGCAGGCGGATCCGGAGGAGGCCGCGATGCCCTCCATATCGAGCTGCAGCAACAGAGACTCGCCTTCCACGCCTTCGAACAGGAAGCTGGCGTGATGGGGCAGCCGTTTGCTGGGATGGCCGGTCAGCTCGGCGCGCGGGATCCGGTCGAGGACACCGTCGATCAATCGATCACGCAACCCGGTCAGGTGCGCGGCGTTCTTCTCCATGTCCCGCTGTGCGATGCCGATCGCTTTCGCCAGCCCCACGATGCCGGCCACGTTTTCGGTTCCCGCCCGACGGTTACGCTCGTGGCCACCGCCAAGCATTTGCGGCTCGACCCGGACGCCGGAGCGGACGATCAGGCACCCGACACCCTTGGGGCCATGCAGCTTGTGCGCCGACATCGACAGCAGATCGACACCAAGCTCGTCGACACGCGTGACGATCTTGCCGGTCGACTGCACGGCGTCGGTGTGGAAGTAGGCATCGCTGTGTTCATGCGTCACGTCAGCGAGTTCCCGGATGGGCTCGACGGTGCCAATCTCGTTGTTGGCGTGCATGATGCTCACCAGGATGGTGTCCGGCCGTAGCGCCCGCCGCAGCGACCCCGGATCGACCAGGCCATAGCGATCGACGCCCAACCGCGTGACCTCGAACTCGTCGTGCTCCAGTGACTCGGCGGAACGCATCACGGCGTCGTGCTCGATCGTCGAGATAATCAGGTGCCGGCCCCGGGCCGCGTTGCGGGTAGCGATGCCGCGCAACGCAAAGTTGTCACCCTCGGTGCCGCCGGAGGTAAAAATCACTTCCTTTGCGGCCACACCGTAAAAGGCGGCGACCTCGTCGCGAGCCTGGTCGATCGCTTGCCGCGCGCGCTGGCCGAGCCCGTACACGGTAGAGGCATTGCCGAACTCTTCGGTTAGGTACGGCATCATCGCCTGCAGGACTTCTGGATCCAGGGGCGTGGTGGCGGAGTGATCCAGGTACACCATCGCCACCATTCTATGGCTCGAAGTCGACGGAACCGAGTGCCTATCGAGCTTGTAATAAGTACAAATGCGAGGCTGGCTGCTTGGTTTTCTGCTGCTCACCGTCGTCGCTGGTTGCGGGCAGGGTCCGAAGCCGGCTGCTACGGCGACGCCGCCGGCCACGACGGCGACAGGTTCCGTGGCCGTCCTGATGGCGCGTCCGCTGAAACTTCCCGTCGTCAAGCCGGGCGCCACGTGTCCGGTCACGCCGGTCGTTGGCATGTCCGTTGGAGTCTCAAACCCACGTGGCCATGGGCCGTTCTATCTCGGTGGACCGATGCCAGTTGGGGCGTACCCCTGGAACAAGACCGTCTACGTCGTGACGGGTTCTCCGCCCCCGCCGGGTCCGCTGCTGTTTCGCGGCGCGCGGATCGATGGCGTTGGGCAGCTGCAGTTCAGCGGCCAGCCTGCTACGGCGTCGGACAGGGCAACATACCGTAGCTCCGGCGGAGGCGTCAGCGACTTTTTTTATGAGCGGGTGCTCCAGCAGACCGGCGGTGGCGCCCTATACGTTTATCCGTCGACGAAGGGGTGCTACGTTCTCCAGGCCGACGCAGCGACATTCGAAGACGTGATCGTCGTCACCGCGACCTGATCGTTGCGTTCAGGTGGATTGCTGGCGTGGCGTACGCCAGCGGACAAGCTCCTTCATCGAGCCGTTGAAGGCCTTCATGTGCTCGTGCACGTCGAGCAGCTCGTCGGACGTGATCGGTCCCTCGCTGGCAGCCTTTGGCAGCCCGTCGGGGTGCTTCGCCTTCTTCAACAGAAGCACGGCGACGAAGCTCACGCCGCACTTGGCGCAGGTGACTTCGACAGTGCAATGGCCGTCGGCCTCATTGATCAGCTTGACCTCGCAATCGGCCAGGGCTTGGGAGCAGGCCAGACACTTGTAATATTTGGCGCGCTCTTTGATGAGCGCGATCAGATTCATCACTTTTCACTATAGACGGCACTTCCCTGCTCGGCCAAGCTGCGGAATCGGAATTGGTCAGCCGCCGATCTGATAGATGCGGATATAGGGGCCCGGGCGCTGCCAGCCGCCGTAGCCTGCCAGCGGCACGTAATAGGTATCGATCGGGTCGAAGATGCTGCTCGGACATCCAGCGGTGGGTGAGAAGCTGGCCACGGCAGAGCCTTGGGCCAACAGCACCCGCTCCAGCGGGCTGTCCGGATGGCAACCGGTTCCCGGCGTCTCGTAGCCGACGACGATGTAGTGAATCCCCTGCTGGCGGAAACGGTCGAGCGATGTCAGTTGCAGATCGTTGCGCGTCAGTTCCAGGATGCTGTACCGGGTCTCGAGCCGGCTGTCGAGGAAGCTCGCGACATAGGGATCCGTGGCGCCGTGGCTGTGTTCGCCACTGTCGATCATCGTCTGGTCGTGCGCTGGTCCGGCCATGTAGGGAACAGCGGCGCGTGCCCCGTTCGGGACATGCTGCGCGAGCCAGTTGAATGCCAGCGTCCGCGTGTCGGTCTGCTGGATCAGGACGTCGTAGGTCACGTCGTGGATCAACGCCGGGGCCACGACGAGGACGATCGCCGCGCCGAGTGCGACCTGCCGCAAGCCGCGATGCGCGATCGAATCGACAAGGTCGGCGACGGCGCGGCCACCGAGCAGGAGCAGTGGCGGGATCATGGGATCGGCGTAACGGAAGAACACCGAACGCCCGGTACCGATCAACACGAAGTAGACGATCAGAAAGGAGAGGACGATCCAGTCCACCGGCTCCCTGCGTCTGAGACTCCAAACGATTCCAATGATGCTCGTCAGTGCGAGCACGGGGCCGAGGCCATACCAGAGGCCCGTGCTCAGCTCGATCCAACCGATCGACGGCGCGGTCGCCGTTCCCAGGTGCGCAAAGATGTACCTGATGCCGTGCGCGGTCATTCCCGGGTCGAGCAGGAGAAACGGCGAGGTAACGACCAGTGTTGCCAGGCCGATGCCGGTGATGAGGGCCAGGCGCCCGGCCAGCCGCATCAGTCGAGCCTCATCGATTCGGGCGCGCAGCAGTTGGGCCGCGGAGATCCCGACAAAGAGCAGGGCCCCGTTGTACTTCAGGCTGGCGGCGATGCCGAGCGCGACCCCATTGATCAGCAGAGGACGAAAGCCACGCGCCGTCATGGTCCGGTAGGCGACGTAGAGACCGGCCGTGATGGCGAGCGTGAGCGGGATGTCCAGCGTGCCGAAGTGGCTGTCGCGAACGTGCAGAAAGGCCGCCGCCAGGGCGGTAGCTGCCAACAGACCGGCCAGCCAACCGTAGGCATGCCGGCCAAACTCGAAGATCAGCAGAACGGTCAGGGTGCCAAGCAGCGCATCGAGGACGCGCACTCCCAGATATCCGGAGGCCTGGTCTGAGACCAGCCCGATCAGGCGGAACGGTGCCAGCCAGGCAGCCGCCGCATAAAAGTAGGCGTGTGGCCAGTCGGCGAAATGCGGATTGATGACCCCGTGGAGCACGCCCATCGCGCGCCCAACCGCGACGTCTTCATCCGGACGGTACAGGGCCGGCAGCCCGAAATTGATGCCCCACAAACGAAGGCCAAGGGCGCCGACGACGACCGCCCCGACGATGGGGACGAATACTCGGTGCGGCTGCGCCCGGTTAGCTGCCGACGAGATCTGGCCGGGTGGGCCCGTACAGGTCGACCGGGACCGGCGTGGGCTCGTGCTTCTTCGCTTCGAGCTTCTTGACGGCATCGATCGCCGCCGTCGTGGCATCGCCAACCGCCGTCGTGATCTGTCGGGTCAACTGCGAGCGGACGTCGCCCGCGGCGTACAGGCCGGGAAGGCTCGTCTGCATCGTCGTGTCCGTGATCAGGAAACCGAGCGGATCGTGCTCAACGTGCTCGCGGTGATCAAAGAACTGGACGTTCGGCTGAAAACCGATGAAGACGAAGAGCCCCGTGATCTTCAGTGGTCGCGTAGCGCCCGTCTTCACGTCCTTGAGCGTGATCTCCTGGACCTGGCCCCCTTCGCCCTTGACCTCGGTAGCGACCGTGTTGGTGATCAACTCGACTTTCGGGTTCTTGCGCGCCGCCTCGACCAGGATGGCCTGGGCGCGGAACTGGTCCCGCCGGTGGATGATATAGACCTTGCTCGCGTAGCGCGTTAGAAACACGCCTTCTTCCAGGGCGGCATCGCCGCCCCCGACGACAGCCACTTCCTCTTCCTTGAAGAAGGCGCCATCACACACCGCGCACTGCGACACACCGCGGCCCTGGAACTCCCTCTCACCCGGGATACCGAGCTTCTTTGGCTCTCCACCCGCGGTCAGGATGACGTAGTCGGCACGGTACTCGCCGTCATCGGTTTCGATCACCCGCGTGTCATCGTGCCGGCGGATCGCCGTGACGTTGGCGGTCTTGAGGTCCACGCCGAACTTGACGGCCTGGTCGGCCATCCGCTGCGCCAGCTCGGGGCCGGTGATGTGGTCGAAGCCCGGGTAATCCTCGATCGCCTCGGTGTTGAGCAACTGGCCACCCGGCGCACCCCGTTCCAGCAAGACGGTCTTGACCCGGGCGCGGCCCGCGTAGAGGGCGGCGGTCAGCCCGGCGGGGCCACCACCAATGATGGCAATGTTGTAGTTCCGGTCGTTATCCATCGATTGCGAAGCTCCCATGTTAACCAAGGTCTTTCCACCTGAAAGTATTCCCCAAGTCAAACCTTCTCAATTCGGCGGGCCTGGCCGGGTGGCAGCGTAACTCCGGAGGGTATATAACCTCGGAAGCGGATGCGTGAGGACGAGACGACGACCGCCGCCCCGGTGTTCGCATCCCCAGGGAAGGTCGTGTCGCTCCGGCACGCCGACGCTCCCGCAGACCAGGAGCACCTGACCTGGGCGTACCAGACACATGTCACGGCCATCTATCAATACATCTACTGCCGAGTCGGCAACCGCCCCGATGCGGAGGATCTCACCGCGCAGGTCTTCACCAAGGCCATCAACGGAATGCGCAGCGACGTCTCGGTGCCGGAGTTACGCAGCTGGCTCTATCGGGTGGCGCAGACCACCCTGGCCGATCACTGGCGGCAGTATTACGCCGAGGACACGGCAGAGCTCGAGGACGATGTCAGCCGTCCGCCGGCACCACGGGAAAACCCTGAGGCCGTCCATCGCGTCGACGCCTTGCTCGCGACGCTGCCGGAGAGCTACCGCCGGGTGCTCGAGCTGCGGTTTCTCAAGGGATACTCGGTGAGAGAGACCGCGCAGGAGCTCAACCTCAGCGAGACGAACGTGAAAGTCCTGCAGTTCCGGGCCTTGAACCGGGCGGGTCGCGAGCGAGGGAGGACCTGATGAACGACGATCCCGAACACCTCGATAAGTACGTCGACGACCTGCTGCAGGACCGCAAGCCGGAGCGCACGCCTTTGCCAGACGAGGACGCGCTGCGAGCCCGACAGACGGCGGCGATGCTGCGGGCCGCGAAGCCAGGGGCCGGGCTTCCCTCAAAAGAGTTCCTGGAGCGGATGCAGGGATCGATCCAGGCCGCCGTCGAAGAGCAGTCGGCGCGGCCGAAGCCGACCGCCCGTCCCAGCCGCCGATCGCTACTGCTGACGGGTGCCGCGGGAATCGCGGCCGGAGTCGCCGCCGCCGTCGGCATCGACCGCCTGTCCCAGCAGCCGACGCCCCCTCAGGGCCAGGCCCTGGTTACCAACGGGAGCTGGAAGAGCGTTAAGGCTGTCGCGGACCTCCCAGAAGGTACCCCCATTGCCTTCCGTTCGGGCGCCATCGAGGGCTTTCTCATCCGCCAGGGACAGGACGTCAAGGGATTGTCGGCGGTCTGCACTCACATGGGTTGCATCCTGAACTACAGCAAGTTCCGAAATCAGTTCGAATGCCCCTGCCACGGCGCGACCTTCGGGACCAACGGCGAGCCGAGCGACCAGTACGACCAACCACTACCGCGGTTGCCCTCACTGAACGTTCGCGTGCAACGCGGGCAGGTCGAGGTCTACACGGTCTAGAACCCCTACTGCCGGGCGATCGCCGGGACGCGTCCTCGTAGCACGAACTTCTGGATCTTGCCGGTGGCGGTCTTGGGCAGCTCCTCGACGAACTTGAACCACTGCGGCACTTTGAAATGCGCCAGGCGGGCCCGGGCGAATTCGCGGAGCTCATCTTCGCTGGCAGTCTTGCCCGGCCTCAGCACGACGAAGGCGCAGGGCGTCTCGCCCCAGCGCTCGTGGGGAAGACCGACGACCGCCACCTCCTGCACAGCCGAGTGGTGGAGCAAGCAGCCCTCGACCTCGATCGACGAGATATTCTCGCCGCCGCTGATGATGACGTCCTTGATCCGGTCGCGGATCTCCACGTATCCATCGGGGTGGACGACAGCAGCGTCCCCCGAATGGAACCAGCCGTTTTTGATCGCCTTCGCGGTCGCCTCCGGATCGTTGTAGTAGCCCTCGAGTACGACGTTGCCGCGAACCACGATCTCGCCGATCGTCTCCCCATCATGCGGGACTTCTTCACCGGTCTCGGTATCGACCACCCGCAGCTCACCGGATGTAATGAGCTCGACGCCCTGGCGCGCTTTGATCGTGGCGCGGTCCCCGAGCGATAACGTGGCGTGCTCCGGCAGCGGCGCACACACCGTGATGAACGGCGACGTCTCCGTCAGGCCATAGACCTGCGTCACCTCCCAACCCAGCTCTCCCTCGAGCCGCTCGATGGTCGCAGCTGCGGGTGGTGCACCGGCGGTGACGACTTGAACCCCGCGCGGAACATCACCACGCACGTCGGCGGGCGCATTGGCCAGGCTGATCAACACCGTCGGCGCGGCACAGAGCCAGCTGACGTGCTGTTCGCGGATCAGGCGAAAGACCGCCGCTGGATCGGGCCTGGGCAGACAGATATGGGTCGCGCCCGCTGCGGTCACCGTCCAGACGAAGGTCCAGCCGTTGGCGTGGAACATCGGCAGCGTCCAGAGATAGCGGTCCCCGATGCCCAGCCGCAGATGGAGCAAGGTGCCGACCACGTTCATGTAGGCATTCCGGTGGGTGATCATCACCCCCTTGGGGCGGGCGGTGGTGCCGCTCGTGTAGTTGATGGTGAGCAGGTCGCTTTCCTTGATGTCCGGCCGCCGCACGTCCGGTGGCTGCGCGCCGAGCAAGCTCTCGTAGTCGAGCCATCCGTTTCGCTTTCCCGTCAGCGCGACGAAATGTTTCACGCCCGGGATGCGATCTCGGATGCTGTCAACCGGCTCCAGGTACTCGTCGCAGGCGCACACGACGGTCGCGCCCGAGTGCTCGATGATATAGGCGAAGTCGTCGGTCGACAGGCGGAAGTTGATGGGGACCAGCACGACGCCGATCTGTGGCACAGCGTAGAACGACTCGAGCTGCTGGTGGACGTTGGGAGCGATGTAGGCGACCCGGTCGCCGCGCTTGACCCCGAGGCGTTGGAGGGCGGTCGACCACCGATCGCATCGCTCGAAGAACTGCTCGTAGGTCAGCTTCAGGTTGCCGTCGACCACCGCCTCCCGTTGCGGATGCAGCCGTCGAGTTCGCCGCATGAACTCGATCGGCGTGAGCGGCGTCTCCATAGCCTGTCCTCCTGAATCAGCGGCCCCGGTGTGGAAAGGCCGCGAGATCCGATGCTCGGCCCGCTGTTGCCGAGTGTAGTGCGGCCCCTGCCGGGGGGCAAGGCCCTCTGAAACCAAAGTGGGCGCTCAGCGTTGCTCTTCGTGCGTGGGGGTTTCCACCGCTCTTCGCTAGACTCGAAACCGCGCAGGATGGACCAGGTCTCGAATACGCCGGTGCTCGACCGGATTACCAGTCCCGCCGACCTCCGCTCGCTGAGCGAGCCGGAGTTGCGGGAGCTTGCCGAGGAGATCCGCCAGTTCCTGGTTTCGTCTGTTTCGAAGACGGGCGGCCACCTGGGTCCGAACCTCGGGGTGGTCGAGCTGACCCTGGCCCTCCATCGGGTCTTCGACAGCCCCAGGGATCGCATCCTGTGGGACACGGGGCACCAGGCCTACGTCCACAAGCTGCTCACCCGCCCGCGAGAGGGCTTCGCCCGGCTACGGAAGCTGGGCGGCATGAGCGGCTACCCCAACCAGTCCGAGAGCGAGCACGATTTCATCGAGAACAGCCATGCCTCCACCGGGCTGAGCTATGCCTCGGGTATGGCCGAAGCGCTCCGCCGGCAGGGCGATCCCGGCAAGGTGGTGGTGGTCGTGGGAGATGGGGCGCTGACCGGCGGGATGGCCTACGAGGCCCTCAATAACATCGGCCATCGCAAGAGCCCGGTGATCATCGTGGTCAACGACAACGGGCGCTCCTACGCGCCGACCATCGGCGGGTTGGCCCAACACCTGGCCCAGCAACTAACCGTGCTCAATCCGTCCTATCACCGGACGAAGAGCCGGGTCGACCGCGTCTTGCGTGCCGTGCCGGCTGGCGACAAGGCCATCGAGGCCGGCCGGCGCATCAAGGAAGGCCTCAAGGAGCTGGTCTCTCCCCGGACGTTCTTCGAGTACCTCGGCATCAAGTACTCGGGCCCGATCGACGGGCACAATATCGAGGACCTGGAGCGCACCCTGGGTCAGGTGAGTCGCCTGGCCGGGCCGGTGGTGGTCCACGTGATCACCAACAAGGGACAGGGTTATGGGCCGGCCGAGGCCGACGAAATCGATCACCTGCACGGGGTCAGCGCCTTCGATGTGCTGACGGCCCAACCGCTCAGCCGCAAGCTGTCCTACACCGACGTCTTCGGCGAGGCGCTGCTCAAAGAGGCGGAGGCGGAGCCGCGCCTCATCGCCATCACGGCGGCCATGGGCAGCAGCGCAGGCCTCGCTCCCTTCGCCCAGCGCTTTCCCGACCGATTCTTCGACGTCGGCATCGCCGAGCAGCACGCCGTGACCTTCGCCGCAGGGCTGGCAATGGCGGGGATGCGGCCGGTGGTCGTCATCTATTCGACCTTCCTGCAACGCGCGCTCGACCAGGTGATGATGGATGTTTGCCTGCACCGGCTGCCGGTGACCTTCGTGCTCGATCGGGCTGGGATTACCGGCGACGACGGCCCCTCGCACCACGGAATCTTTGACTTGACCTTTTTGCGGGCAATGCCCGGCTTGACGCTGGCGGCGGCCAGCGACCCGCAGGAGTTGCGCGACCTGCTCCACACCGCGGTCGCCCGCGACGGAGAAGGCCCGTTCGCGATCCGCTTCCCCAAGGGCGCGGCTCCAGAGGACGAGGCCCAGCCGCTCCGAATCCTTCCGATCGGTGAGTGGCAGGTCCTCCGGCAGGGCAGCGCCGCGCTGTTGCTGGCGACCGGGAAGATGGTTTCGATCGCGATGGAGGCCGCCGCCCTGCTGGACCGCGAGGGCTCGCCGATCACGGTGGTCAACGCCCGCTACATCAAGCCGCTCGACCCCCGGCTGACGACCTGGGCGCGCCGGCATCCGATGGTGCTGACTCTGGAGGACAACGTCGCGACCGGCGGCTTCGGTTCGGCGGTGGCCGAGGTGCTGGCGCCGCTTGGAATTCCGGTCACCGTCATGGCAGTTCCCGACGCCTTCATCGAGCAGGGCAGCCAGGTTGAGCTCTTGAAGCAGCTCAGTCTCGATGGTCCAGGCGTGGCCGGACGAGTCCGGCGGCTACTGGCCGAACCCGACGAGGCCATGCCAGCGCCAGCCACCCACCCCGGAAGCTAAGCAACCGTGGCCGCCACGACATCGCCCAATCCGGTGGCCGATGCGCGCGCCTACCAGCAGATGCTGGTATCGCTGCTGGGCAAGGAGGATCCGGCCGACGTACAGGCCGCAACCGAGGCCCAGCTCCGGGCGATCGTCCGCGATGCCGGCCCCAACCTGCGCCGCCGGCCGGCGGTCAACGAATGGTCGGTGCTCGAGCTTCTGGGTCACCTGGCCGACGGCGAGCTGGTTGCCTCGGGCCGATACCGCTGGGCGATCAGCCATGACCGGCCGGCCTTGCCCGGCTACGACCAGGATCAGTGGGTCGAGCGACTACACCACAACCAGGATGATCCCGATGAGCTCCTCACGCTGTTCGCGACTCTGCGCGCCTCGAACCTGGCGCTCTGGAAGCGGTCATCCGGCCAGGAGCGAGAACGGGTTGCCCTCCATGCCGAACGCGGGCCAGAAAGCGTGGATCTGATGTTCCGGATGCTGGCCGGCCACGACCGGTTTCATCTGAACCAGATGCGCGAGACGTTGCGGCAAGTCGGGGCTGCCGGCTAAGCCGACTGGGACTCTGAATCGCCCTCGGCCGCCACGACGTGGAGTCGCGGCGCGGCCGGCACGGGTTCCATCACCGGAGCCGGCTGGGCCGGTTGGCCTTTCGTCAGCGGCTTCATCAGCGGCAGGATGAGCGTGAAGGTGCTGCCCACACCGGCCCGTGACTGCACCTCGATATCGCCGCTGTGCTGCCGGGCCAGCTCCCGAGAGAGATAGAGACCAAGGCCGGTGCCGGCTACGTGACTGGTCCGCGGATTCTGAATCCGCTCGAACCGGCCGAACAGCCGGGGCAGGTCCTCGGCCGAAATCCCGACGCCGGTGTCGATCACCGTGACCAGCGCGGATCCGTCGACCGCAGAGACCACGCAGCGAACCAGGCCACCCTGGGGCGAGTACTTGATGGCGTTCTCGAGCAGGTTGGTCACGATCGTCAGCAGCCGGTCCTCGTCGCCGAAGACTGGCACGACACTCTCCGGCGTGTCGAGGGATAGCTCGTGGTGCGGAGTGGCCATCGGGCCCACAACCTTGAGCCCCTCGCGCACGATGTCGCGCAAATCATGCTGGGCGCGCTTCAGGGTCAGGCGACCCTCCTCGAGCCGCGCGGCATCCAGCATCTGGGCTACCAGCAGGTTCATCTCCAACGCCTTGGCCTTGAGCACCTCAACGGCATGGATTCCGGCTTCGGTGAGGACACCCAGGGCGCCCTGCTCCAGCATCGACAGATATCCAGCGATGACGCCCAGCGGACTGCGCAGCTCGTGCGACGCGAGGTTGAGGAACTGCGACTTCACTTTTTCCAGGGCCGCCAGCCGCTCGGTGACCCGAGCGCGGTCGAGCGCGGTGGTGATGTTCGCGGAATAGGCCCGCAGCCGGCTGACTTCATCGGCACCGAAGAAGGGCGTGAATGGTCCGGAGACGACGACCATCGCCCCCGTGCCCGCATCGAGGGGGAGTGGCACCACGACGGCATCCTTCAGGCTCGATCCGGGGGTCGCGACCAGTTGCGCTCCTCGCCGCTGCCCCGCCTCCGCCGCCAGCTGTCGGACGGTGTCGACGCTCATCCCGTGGATGGCCAGGATCTGGCCGTCGGCGTCGACGATGGCGCTCCCGTCGGCGCCGACCAGGCGTGCCGCCCATTCCGCCGCCCGCTTGGCGAGGGTTGGCCGGTCGGGGCTGAAGAGGACGAGATCGTGCAAGGCATCGCGGAACTGCCCTTCCTCAGCCTGGCGCCAGATGCGGCGCAGCCACAGCGGGGGAGCAAACCCCGCCAGCAGCAGCGGCAGGGCGATGATTGCCACGATCTCAAACAGCCACATGGCCAGCGGGTTGCTCACGGCCGACCCACCAAAGCCGGCGACCAGCAGGAGGAGCACGATCGCCGCGTAACCCCCCGCCAGTGCCCGGAGCCTAGCCCGCTGAACGCCGGGTCGCCGGCGCGCTGCCAACCAGAAACGAACGACGGGCTCGATGACGCAGGCGGACCAGGCGAGGATCAGCACCAGCGTCGCAACCGACTGGATCGCGGTTGGGCGGATGTCAGGGCTCGACGGCGCGCCAACCGCCATCGCGAACACGCCGGTGGCCACCAGCGCGACCACCGCCGACAGCTGAAGCGCGCGCGGCAGCGGGATGAAGCTACCTCGGAAGAGGAGCAGGGCGTAGCCCGAGATGATGAAGAGCACGATGGTGACGTCTCCGATCCCGGGCCCGGTCCGATAGCCCGTCAGGGTGTTCAGCTGGCCGAGGATACTGGTCAGGCCGAGCGTTCCGAGCGCCAGCGCCAGGTACCCGCGGCTGCGCTCGCGATGTCGAAGCCAATCGACAACGGTAAACAGGCCCAGGGCGAAGAAGCTGAGACTGACGGCGGCCTGCGCGATGGGCAGTGCGGCGGTCACGGTAGAGACAAATGTACCTAAGCTGGCTCAGAAAGACGACCCCTATCGAAGAACCATCATCGTCAGCCTCGTGGTATCAACTTTTTGATAAACGACCCGGCCGTTTCGATCGCTATCATCGTGGGCGGCCAGCGCACGGCCCGGGGAGGTGAGCACGGCGAGCGACGCGCTTCGGATCGCGATCGTGGCGCCGCCCTGGTATCCGATCCCGCCGAGGGGCTACGGCGGGACCGAGCTGGTGGTGCACCTGCTGCACACCGAGCTCAAGCGGATGGGCCACCAGGTAACGACCTTCGGTGCGGAGGGCTCCGTGCCGGGCGTCATACCGCTGGCGCCGGAAGCCTGGAGTCACGACCTGGGCGGTCCCGACGAGCGTCCCCGATTCGCCACCTATCTAGCCCGGGTCTACGACCGCCTGCAGGGCCAGCGCTTCGACGTCATCCACGATCACGCCGGCTCCAGCGGGGTCCTGCTCGCGCTGCACAGCGGGCTGGCGCCGGTCATCGTCCATACCATCCACGGTGAGCTCCTCGATCCCATCTGTGTCTTTTACAAGGAGGTCATGAATCACGTCCGGCTCTGTGCCATCAGCCTCAGCCAGGCGACCAGTGCGCCGGCGGTCAAGCTGGCGGGTATCGTCCACAACGCCGTCGCGCTACCCGATACGCCGCCCAGTGTGATGCACGAGCGCTACCTGGTGGAGTTAGCCCGCATCACGCCCGACAAGGGCCAGCACCTGGCCATCGAGGTGGCGCGGCGGACCGGTCGCAAGCTGATCCTGGCCGGCAAGGTGGAGCGGACCGGCGAGGGGGAGCAGTACTTCGAAGAGAAAGTCGAGCCGTTCCTGGGACCGTCGGTCGAGTATTACCCGAACGTCGCCGGCGCCCAGAAAACCCGCGTGATCTCGCGCGCGGCGGCCGGGATCTTCCCGCTGCAGTGGGCCGAGCCGTTTGGGCTGGCCATGGTCGAATGCATGGTGGAGGGGACCCCCGTGCTCGCCCTGCGCACCGGCTCGACGCCCGAGCTCATCGAGCACGGCGTCACCGGCTATTTAGCGGAGGACCTGAACGGCCTGGTCGAGGCGGCCAAACACATCGCCGACATCGACCGGGTGCGCTGCGCCGAGGTCGCCCGCGAGCGTTTCGGCCCGCGGCACATGGCGGAGCGATACCTGGAGGTCTACCGGCGCGGTGCGGTACCGGTGGAGCCCTTTACCCAGTCGGCGACGACCAGCGACCTGGTCAGCCGGCCAGCTTCGCCGACGCGTTCGCCATCCGGTCGATGATGGCCTTGCCTTCGCCGCTGCTGTCGTCGAGCCAGCGGGGCTGGGCGTAGCCGTCGATCACGACCGGCCGGTAGTCGACCCGGACCAGGCGGCTGCCATAGAAGGTGTAGCGGCCGACAACGCCTTCACGCGTTTCCTGTGACCACATCTGATCGAAGATGAAATTGCCGTGCGCGTAGGTGATCAGCTTGCCGTTGTAGATCTCGACCGGCTCGACCGTGTGGGGGTGATTGCCGATCACCAGGTCGGCGCCGTCATCGATGGCGAGGTGACCGATCTCGCGGGGATCGTCCGGCGCGATCCCGGCCGCCGGCTGCGGCATCAACTCGTACTCCTTGCCCCAATGGAACTGGACCACGACGACGTCGGCCTTTGGTCGCACCAGGTCGATCTCGTGCTTCATCTCGGCCCGGTCGACCCGGGCGCCGACGCCGTTGAAACCGAGAAAGGCGAACTTGATCCCGCGGATGTCGCGAATCTCGTAGTTACCCAGGCCGGAGATGCCGATCCCATGCTTTGACAGCAGGATCTCCGTCTCGCTGGTGCCGGCCGGGCCGAAGTTCGTGGAATGGTTGTTGGCGAGGTTGGCGACGTTGACGCCGGCGTAGTCGAGGCCGGCGATGGAGCGGGCGTCCCCGCAGAACTTGAAGCCACCGTGGATCACGGGGCAGTTCTTGATCAGCGGCGTTTCAAGGTTGATGAAGAGGAGATCCCCGGTCTTCAGGTAGTCCGCGGTCTTCAGCCAGGGATAGCGGAAGTCTTTGTGGAGGAGGACCTGGTAGTTGACCTCTCGCGCCGGGATCACGTCGCCGGTGGCGATGATGACGCGCAGCTGAGATGGGTCGTACTGGCTCAGGTCGGGCTTGTCCGTCCCGAAGATACTCGCGAGGCTCAGCGGCGCGGGCGTTGGCTTGGGCGTTGGCGTCGGAACGGGGGTCGGCGCGGCGAGAGCCGCTACGGGACTGGTTCCGGTCGGTCCGCTGGCCACCGGTGAGCACGCTGCGACGAAGGGCAGCGCGATGAGCGGAGCCAGGGCGAGGCGCTTCAAGCGCGCGTAGGATACACCCGCTATCGGCCGGGCACCAGCCGTGAAACCTTCCGTAATGGTGATGTGACCGCTAGTACCTTGCGCGGCAAGGATGCTTGTGCTACATTGCGGGCGTGCCGGCCGATGGCCTCGTCAGCCAGATGCGCCGCGGGGCGCTGGAGTATTGCGTGATGGCGCTCATCCAGCAGACGCCGCGGTACGCATTCGACATGATCGAGGCCCTCGGACAGACCGGCATGCTGACCACAGAGGGCACGTTGTACCCGTTGCTCAGCCGGCTTCGGCGGGACGGTCTGGTCAGGACCGAGTGGCGGGAATCGACCGATGGTCCGCCGCGGCGGTATTACGAGCTGACCGCCGAGGGCCGGCGTGCTCTGACGGCCTTCCGCAACGAGTGGACGAGCTTTCGCGGCGCCGTCGACGGAATCCTGAAGGAGGCGACCAAATCATGACCGCCCCGCATGCCGACCAGCTGATCGATGGATATCTCGCCAGACTGC
Source organism: Candidatus Dormiibacterota bacterium (assembly GCA_035716185.1). GTDB lineage: Bacteria > Chloroflexota > Dormibacteria > CF-121 > CF-121 > CF-13. Next base: position 32,493 of record DASTJZ010000146.1, on the reverse strand, counting down.
GCGCCGCGGCGGCCGACCTTCCGAGGGCGACGCAACAGGAGCTCATCGACGACATGAGCGCCCATGTCGCCGAGGCCCGCTCGCGCGAGGCAGAGGAGACCGATGCGACGATCCTGAACATTCTCGACCGCCTGGGCGAGCCGAATGTTGTCGTTGCCGACGCCCGGGACCGACTAGGGCTCAAGGCTGAGCCCGCTTATCGACCGGGTCTGCTCGAGATTGCGGCGGTCGTGCTACTTCCGTTTATCTGGGTGGTCGGTGTCATCCTGCTTTGGGTGTCGCCGGCCTGGAAGGTCCGCGACAAGATCATCGGCAGCATCTTCTCGCTGGGTGGCTATCCATTCATCTTCATCCTGGGCGTCTACGCCGGCCATGCTGTGGCGCCGCGTGGCTATTCCTGCGGAGGCGGCGTCGACTCGAACGGGAACGTCATCCAGGCGGTGTGCACCGGACCATCGGTGCTCGATGTGATCGGCAATGTGCTTGGTGTGGTCGCGGTTATCGTGCTGTTCCTATTGCCGGTGCTGACCGCTGGCTACCTGGCGCTCCGGCTCCGCTGGGGCCGGCGGCTTGAAACCGCAGCGGCCTGAGATCGCGCTACTGGTTACTGTGCTGGCCCGTCTCGGATCCCGAGCCGTAGCCATTCCCGGACTGGGCTGACGCCTTTGACGAATGCACCGGCTTAGGATTTTGCGCCTTTGACGCCAGCGCCAGCTGCTGATTGAGCTCGGCCTCTGCCGACGCGACCAGTTTGTCCATCGCGTCGATCGTGCTGCCCGCCGCGGGGCGGCTGGTCGCGAGCGCGGTCCGCTCGATCTCGGTCAGCGTGGTTTCGTCATCGGTGATCAGCTGGTTGAACGCCGGGTGTGCGCTGCCCTTCAACTGCGAGGCCTGCTGGCGCAGATGCTCAAGGGCAACATGATCGCGCTGGTAGGCGTCGCGGATGGCGGCGGCCGGGTCGACCGTGCTGGTTGCGGTCTCGCTGATGTGGCTAACCGCCGTCTGCAACGTGAATGGCAGGCTGCTGGCGCCCGGAAGCGAGGCCGGGGCCAGCGGCCGCTGCGGCGCCTGCGCCGCGTGGGCGGCGATCCCGCTGGAGAGGGCGATGGCGATGACCACTGAAAGCAGCCGGTTCGTCATGCTGATGATCACGTCAATCGCCTCGGTTCCAGCCTATCGATGCCGTCGCGCTCTGACATTGCAGCGGACGTTTCGTCACGCATTGCCAGCGCCTCGTCGCCCGCCATCAAGCGGCGGCCACAATCAATTCACACGAAACTACGCCGTCTTCAGTAGGCCGATCGGCCGGTTGACCGAACGCTTTTGCTCAGCCGATCCGTGGTTCCCAGGGGTCGGTGCTGAGAACGATGGTGACCGGCCCGTCGTTGACCAGCCGGACGGCCATCATGGCGCCGAACCAGCCGGTCTCGACCCGAAGTCCGCTCGCCCGAAGGCGCTCGATGAAGCGCTCGAGCAGCGGACGGCCGGCCTCCGGCCGGGCGGCGTGCAGGAAACTCGGGCGGTTCTGGCCACGGGCATCGGCGAAGAGGGTGAACTGCGAGACAACCAGCAGTTCGGCCCTGACCTGCGTCGCGCTCAGGTTGAACTTGCCGGCCTCATCGCTGAAGACGCGCAGCTTGAGGATCTTGTCCGCTAGGTAGTCGGCGTCACGCCCCTGGTCGGTGTCGGCGACCCCCAGCAGAATGCAATAGCCGGGCCCGATCGAGGCTGTCCCGGCGTCCCAGCTGACCGATGCCTCGCTGACGCGTTGCAGCACGGCGCGCATCAACGGGTCAGGGTGGTGGGTTCCAGCCGGTGAGATGCGCGTCGGTGCGCTTCGTGAGCCAGCTCTCGATGTCGGCGAAGACTTTCTCGTGGTCGGCCTCGTTGAAGATCTCGTGATACATGCCGGGGTAGACACAGAACGCCCGATCGGGGGCGGTCGCCCTGGCGAAGAACCGCTGGCTACCGATCGGATCGACAATCTGGTCGTCGCGTCCGTGCAGCAGCAGGAAAGGCACCCGAAGCTCGGGCGCCCTGGCGAGGAACTCGTCGCCGCGGGCGACGGTGGCGCCGTAGAGCCCGCCGGTGATGCGGTCGTGGACGAGCGGGTCCTTGACGTACGAGGTTGCGATCTCGGGATCGTGACTCAGTAGCTTGGGGTCCACCTCATTCGCCAGGGCGAGTCGAGGTGCGACCCTGGGCAGGATCCCAGCGATGGTCCGCTTCCAGGCCGGGACCTTGACCTTGGGAATCAGCAGCGGTGCGGAAAACACGGCCTTGTCGAGATGGTCCGGTCGGGCCAGGGCAAAGGCAATCGCCAGGAGTCCTCCGAACGAGTGGCCAACCATGACCAATGGGCCGCTGCTTTCGGCGCGCGCCCGCGCCACGACGATGTCGATGTCGTCGAGCAGCGCCTTCAGGCTCGGCGCGTAGCCACGCTGCCCACCGCTGCGGCCGTGTCCTCGAAGATCCATCGCGTGAATGTCGGCGCCCAGCGGTGCGAACCACTCCGCGAACTGGCGGTAGCGGCCGCTGTGCTCACCGAGGCCATGCACGATCACGAAGGTCCAGTGGTGCGCCACCCCATCGGTTTGCCAGCGGCGAACCAAGAGGTCGAGGCCGTCGGTCGTCTCCAGGGTCGTCGTCGATTCGTTCACGGGTTGAGCTGGCGGAATCCTCGATAGATGCGCATCGCCTCCGCCTCGGCTTCGAGAAAGGACGGCGCGAAGTCGCGGATCCCTTTCAGGCTGAACCCCCACATCCCGGGCTTGTCGCGCCGGAAGTAGGCGTTCGGCCGGTAGGTCGGCGGATAGAAGGTGATCGGTTCGCCTTCCATCTTTTTGATCACCGGCCGGGCGGCGAGCACATCCTCGATCGGCATGCCCGACGGCAGGCGGCCCTGCCGGATCTCCAGATAGCGCAGCTTGGCGATTGGATTCTCGTCATCCTGCAGCGTCGCCCGGGCGTGGAAACGCTGCGCCGCATCATTCAGGAAATAAAGCGTGGCGATGGCATCGGTCTCATCGCCGAGCATGCGGAGGAACCCCGCCGCCGACAGCGCGGTCCCTTCCTCGTTGCGGGCGTGGCGGAAATATTCCATCGCGAATAGCTCGGTAGACGTCTCGGTGGCCAACCAGAAGGCGTCACCGCGCCAGGCCCGGCTGCGGGAAAACGCGCGGGCCTCCTTCTCCAGCTCGGCGAGCCGAGCAGGGACGACGTCATACAGGCGATAGAAGATGACACGGCGCATGGGGTTGGTCTTGAAGCAGCGAGATCAGGGCCGCGCGTCGGCGGCGGGTTTCATTCTAAGTAGTCGAACGCTGTGTGGCGGCAGGGTCATCCGCAGGATGTTGGTCTTCGATCCGAGGCTGCGGCCGCCGCGCCGTGAGGACCACAGGTCGGTCACCTCGTAGGTTCCATCGGCACCGACGGCCTCGCTGAAGAGGAGCCGGTAGGGGCGCTCGGCGTCGCTCCAGTTGTAGACCGCTACGACCGCGCCGCCGTCATCCTCGTGGCGAACCCACAACGGCGGTAGCTCCTGCGGGAAGGCAAACCAGTGGTCCTTGGCCTCGCGCTCCGGGGCGCTGAACAGGTGCACCGGCTCGGCGGCGGGTCCGCCCACCAGCCCGAGCACATTGGGATTGCGCAGAAGCGCCAGTCGGTCCGCGGCAAGGGTGTCGAGATCGTCGCTCAGCATGAAGACGCCACCCGAGAGGGCCGCGATCGTCACCATCACGCGGACCTCGTCGCCGGTGAGCTGCGGTGCGCTGGCCATCACTACGTCGGCGTCCACGGCGAAGAGCGAGCGATCGAAGAACAGTCGCGCCGCCTGGTTGCGCGCCATGGAAAGAATCAGGCCGAAGCCCAGGTGCGGCGGCCCCACCTTGCCGTCTTCGATCGACGGAAAACCGACGTCGCCGCCGATCCGCGCGCCGTGCACCAGCCCGACGACCGGCATGAGCGGCGCGCCGCAGGCGAGCACAAAGGAGGTTTCCGGCTTCCCCGGTGGGTTGACCGCCTCGGTGATGTGCTTCAGCCCGAGGCGCAGCGCTTGGGTGCCGGTGACGTCCGGGTCATGCCGAACCCCTTCGTAGGCGGCCCCATAGAGGAAGTCCAGTTTGTAGTAGGTGAAGCCGTCGCGGCGCAAGCCCACAAAGAGGTCGTGTAGAAACTGCTGGGCGCCCGGATGGGTTGGATCGAGGATGTGATAAGGGGTGCCCAGCCGGCCGTCGACCAGGAGCGAACCTTCGGTGGTCTTGAGCAGCCAATCGGGATGTGACTTCGCAAGCTGTGAGTCTGCGGCGACGTGGAACGGCGCCAGCCAGATGCCGATCTCGAGCCGGTGTCGGTGGACGCGCGTGGCCAGCGCCTTCAGCCCGCTGCTGAAGAATTCATTCGTCATCCAGTCGCCCCAGCGCTGCCAGCGCGGCATCCAGCCGTCGTCCAGCTGGATAACGGGCCGATAGCCGTTGGTCGATGTCTTCATCAGTTCGGGCAGGCGTTTGGCGAGGAACGCGGCGTTACGGGCAATGTCGGCTTCGGTAACCGCCAGGCCGAGGTGGTACCAGCTGCACCAGCCGCGCGGAACGGTCCGAAAAGTCCGAGCGCCGGTGGCGTTGCCGGCCGCAGTCAGCGCCCGGCGCAGGGTGGCGGTGCCATCGTCGCCGTAGGCAATGAAAATCGGATCGGAGACCAGCCCGGTCTTCGCGGGAACCGTCAGCTGCAGCTCTTCGGGGAGGCCGCTGCGCTGCTCAGGGTGGGAGAGCGGTGAGCCCAGCTGCTCGGCAACGAAAACCGGGATCTCCGTGGGGAGGGCGTCGCCCTTGTGCTCGTCGCGGTGATAGCGCCAGCGAAAAGCGGTGGCGAACCGGCTGGCCTTGAGGACCTGCGCCACGAACATCGCCTGGCCATCGCAGATGGCAGCGGTCCACCAGGAGATCGGGGCCGGGCGGTAATCGCCTTCCTTGATGGCCTCGTCGAGGGGATGGATCCCGGCGTAGTCCCAGGACTGATAGCCATTGATGAGCACGCTGGCGCGCCAGGGTTCCTCGCCTACGCACAAGGCGGCGTCGCCGCCCTCGATGGCCAGCGGACGCCAGCCGCTGAAAGTCAGTGGGGCATTGCCCGTATTGTTGAGCTCGCACTCGACGACGACGCCGCTCTCGTGGGGCGTCAGCCGGGCGATCGCTTGCGCTGGTCCGGCCTGCCAGCGGAGCGCGAAGGGGTCGCCGTCCGCCATAGGGGCGGCGGTGCTCCAGAACCATTCACCGTTGAGCTTGACCCCGCAACTGGCACGACGAACCACCGGGCGTTCGGCGGCGAGCAGCGTGAAGGTGCCGGCCCCCGGGTCGGCGAGTGGTGTTAGCTCCAGATCGGCGTCAGTCTAGCGTGAGGTTGGGCGCCCGCTGCCGCCGTACCCGGCCGAACGGTTTGCGCCCTTCCAGCGCCTGGATGAACAGATAGATATGTCTCGCGGCCTGGGCATCGAGCCCGCCCAGCCAGATCGGATGCATCTTGAGCTTGCCCGCCAGCAAATCGCGGACCTCGCGGGCCTCCTCATTGCGACGATCAGTGAGGTCCTGCACCGTCTTTTCCTCTTTCCGTGGCGTCCCCAGCCACGTGCGCCCGACCCCGCTCTCGCGGCGACGCTCAGCGCAAATTCAGCCGCTAATTATTAGGGTTAGGCCGGTAAAAATCAATGAGGCGCCTAGTGTCCCCGGGAACTGACGATCATTTCGTCCATCCATGGAGGCGCCATGATGTGCACCGGCACGCGGTTCGGCCCTGCCACCAGGAGAAAGTCTCCGCGCTCAGCGGTTTCCAGGTAATTGACCTGCCGATCCGTGAGATTGAAGGCCTTTTGCAGTTTGACAGCCTCGGAGTGTTTCTGTGAGCCGAGAAGGAGAATGCTCGGATTCGTCGCGAGCACCGCACCGTCCTTGGTTTCGAAGAAGTCTCCCGGGTTCTGACTGACCAGGATCAGGCTTCCGCCATACTTGCGAATTCGGCGAGCCAGTCTGATGAGGAACCGACGGATCGGCTCGTGTTCGAGCAGGAGTCCGACCTCGTCGATCAATAGATGCCGGGGTCGGCGTTCGCGCCGCAGCGAGGTCCACATCCAGTTCGCCAGGATGAGGTAGGCGGGAGGAACGAGCTCCTCGCTCAGGTCGCGAAGGTTGAAGCCAACGATCGGCGTACTCAGGTCCACGTTCGTGGGCGAACTGAACAGCTGGCCAAGATCGCCCGTCACCCAGCGTCGTAGAACGGTGCTGGCCCGCGATCCAGGGTGTGCGGCGTCCAGGCCCTGCCAGACGTCGGCAAGCACTGGCGTCGTTTCCCGGCCGGTGATCACGGTGCGGATGACCGTCTCGACCTGGGCGCGCTCGACCTCGTCCAGCCGGCCGCACATCAACCCAATCAGGTCGAGGACGTCGGCCAGTTGATCCGCCGGTTCGTCCGAATCGACAGCGAACAACAAGGGGTCCAGGGCGTTGATGGCGTGGCCAGAGCCCGCCGCCAGGTGGAAATACGTACCGCCCATGTTGCGGATCATGCCGCCATACTCGGCTTCGGGATCGAGCACGATCGCCCCCAGGCCTCGGGTGTAGCCGCTGAGGACGACCGACGCTGCCGCGTAGCTCTTTCCGGCTCCAGAATGCGCCAGCACAGCAATGTTGGCATTCGTAAACCGGGTCTCATCGAAGGGATCGAACACGCAGAGTCCCCCGGTGTCTTTGTTGTAGCCCCAGTAGTGACCATCGGAATCTGCCAGGTCTTCCTGTAGCCAGGGGAACATCGTGGTGACGCCGCTGGTGTGGACGATGTTTTCCCGGCCGAGGAGATCCATCCCCAGTGGCCAGCAAGACAGCAGACCCTGCCGCATTTCAAAATACGGCTGCACGGTGTGCAGCATCATCCGTCGACAGCTAGCGCGCAGCGCGTCAACCTGACTGCGCAGCTGCACGGCATCCTCGGCGCCCACCGTGAGGTAGAAGCTCACCGCAAAGGCTTTCTCCTCGTTGCGCGCGAGGGCCTGATGAACGGTCAGCGCATCCGGAAGTGTACCGACGGCGCTCCGTTCGACCGCACCCGACTCCTGACTTGCCATGTCGTTGGCTCGCAGGTCACGGATTCGGTGATGGAGGAGCGTCAGCATTCGATCGGTCTCGAGCGGAAGGAGATGAATGCCGACGTGGAGTTCTCCCTTGAAGCTCAGCAGTGGGAGCAGCCATCCGGGCTCGATCTCCTCACCCGGATAGCGGTCGACCACGAAGGAGACGTACTGGCGTCCCTGGATCTCAACGCCGTCCGCGCGGTGCGCAAATGCTCGGCGCCCGGTGCTGGCTGCCTCGGCGGGGCTGAGTCCGCTGCCATACAGCTCTTCGACGAGCGCCGTTAGCGCCTGATCGTCCAGGACTTGTCCTTTGAGGCCGATCCGGCGCAGTTGGTCGAGCAATGTGTGTGCTCGATGAAGTAGCGGCTGTCCGAGATCCGTGGCGACGTAGGCCGGCTCGCCCGGGCGGTCGAACCGAAAGCGCCAGGAGCGAAGCAGCTGACGCCCGGACTCCATGGGCGCCAGGACAATGAAGACCTCGCGCTGATAGACCGGCGTGTCTTGCAAGTGGGCATTGATGAAGCTCCGGGTCAAGCCCGCGAGATAGTCGCGCCGGTCAGCCAGACGGTGCGGGTCGGGCTCCTGGGCATCGCCTGCCTGAACCCGCCTGACGCGGACATACAGCTGCAACGGACCGGCCTGAGCATGCAGCAGATCCCGGAATGCTTGCACCGCACGGAGCTGTTGCTCCGGGGCAAGCCCTTCGAAATTCAACGACGAGGTGGCGACGACCGCCCGCGGCGATCCGCTTCGCAGCAGCAGGAGACCATCCCGGACCGTGGAAACCTCGTCGCCGAATCCGGCACGGCGAAACAGCCTCACCATGGCCCGTCAGTCGGTACTCATCGCCAGGACGAAAGTCGAGCTGGCAATCGCCAGCGAGTAGGTCGTCTCGTCACTCGCGGGAATCGCCAGCAGCACGCTTTCCGGCTTGCTGTTGCCCACACTGAGTCCATGGTCGGATTGGTCGACCTGGGCGCCCTGGTCAGTCCGAAGGCCGAGCACCAGCACATTCTTGCCGATCGTGATTGGGGCCGGTGCCGGTTCGTCGATAATCGCCGCCGACTTTGACGGATTGGGGATGGCCATGACGTCGACGAAATCACCGGGCTTGAGTACACCGCCAACCGCCGTGGCTGGCGCGATGGGTACGCCAATGATCCGATAACCGGGCGGCACCTCCAGGCCTGCGGTCAGCAGCGCCGCATTTTTCGAGGGCGCGATTTGGCGCGCATCGATGAATTGGCCTTCCAGAATTGGATGGGCGACCACCTGGCCGATCGCCTGGTCGGGTGTGCGAAGGACCTGACCACCAAGCGACAACGGGTTCACCGATCGAACGGCGAGGTCCGTGTCCTGGATTCGGACCCCAACCGAAAGGTCACGGGTCGCCACGACGGCTGTCGACTGCCGCGTCTGCGCGTAGTAGAAGATCCCCGCGACCGCCGACAGGACGACGCACACCGACAAATAGACACTCCGCTTCATGCCCCCTCCTAGCCGCTCTCGGCAACAAAACCGACCGATACTGAAAAACTCGACGCGATGGCATACGCGCCAACGTGGCCGTCCGGAAAATGGGTTTCGATGAAAAGCGTGACTGGCACGGCGTAAGCCTGCGGTTGCGTTCCCTGGATGCGGTCGGGGGCATTCCATTGCAGGCGAAGAAGGTCGTTGGCTGGATGGATCACACCAGGATTCGTTCCAGTTCCCGCCGGAGCGTCCGAAGGCACACCCTCGAGTCGCCAGCCAGTAAGTACCGAGCGGCCGAATCCAGCCGGTCGGCCGTCGACGGTCAGCTGGCCCTCGCGGGTGATGAGAAGGTGGACTTGCAACGTCGTCAACGAGCCTCGAAGAGCGTCGATCTGGCGGAAGGCGGGCGGCGACGCGTCGGGGATCGTGCTGCTCAGGCTCGGCGAAACCCCAACGGCGGCGCTGGGAGGGAGATAACGCCGCGCCGGCTGGCGCCTGGCCGTGGCCATCGCATGGTTGCCAACATCTACCGCGAACGGGCGACGGATGAGCCTGGGGCTTCCGTAGATGTCGTAGATCGCCGCCTGCGCATGGCCCGCGATGGTGGCGCGGACGCGCGCGTCGTATGTTCCGGCCGATCGGTAGGTATGCGGAACCTGGATCGCCGTTGCGGTTCCTCCCTTGAGATGCACACTCAGACCGTCACCAAAGGACACCGACCAGCCGGTCACGGCCCAGTCATCGATGGCGATGTTCAGATACAGATTCATGTCCTGGCTCAGCCCACTGCTGAGAACGGCGGACACCAGGGTCGGGGATCCCGCGATGGCAACCGAGGGTGTCGTGCCCACTTGGAGATCCAGGTCGAGTTCGGCCGAGGCGCTGGCCACGGCAGGCTGATCAACCGGAGTGGTGGTGGGGCTGGCGCAGACTAGGGTGGTTGTCCCGAAATTCGGCAGCGGCGCGGTGGGTGGCGGGGCGTTCACCTGCGTGTTCGTGAATCGATTGAACACGTAAACCGCCCAGATCCATGGACAGCTAGGTGTCGTAAACGACTCCCGGATCCACTCTGAGTAATACGGCGACAGGTGTGCGGTACCGGTCGGGGCCGGGTAGGTCAGGAACGAATCGTTAACCTGCGCAAACACGAACGAATGGCCGGCGTCGCCTGACACTGACGTGATGGTCACACTGACGGCTGGTCCGCCCGCGGCGCGATCGCCGGATGACGACACGGCAAGCAAACCGAGACTGAGGACGCCGGCGACCAGACGCTTGACGATTGCGAGATTGCTCACGTGCGGATTTCCGCCGTCGCGGTGATCGAGATACTGGTGGTGCCGATGCCCACCCAGCCGAGCAGGTTGAAGCGGTGCGGCACCCTGATCCGGGCGCAGATCGCCGGGCGGTCCAACAACATGCCGCTATATGGGTCTCGAGCGGGAACCTGATTCACGACCGCAATCTCGGCGGCGGTAACGATCTGCTCCGGTCTCCGCGTGTCGGGCAGGCCTCGCAGATTCCGCATGAGGTATTCACGGGTGATGGCGGTCGCCGCCGTCGGATCGAGCCGTAACTGACCGGTTTGGGTGTAACCGCTTCGGTCGACGGCAGTCGCCGCGGTCACCGTCGCCAGATCGAGGGCATAGCCCAGCCGGAGCCTGTCGAGCTGTAGGCCAGCGATGTCAATTGCCAGGGCGAAGACGAGAAAAAGCGTGGGCATGAGCAGCACCGCATAAAGGACGCTCTGACCGCGCCGTTTCACGGCTCGCCCCTCTGCTGTCCTGCGAGCGAATCGATCAATGATTGACCTCGCCGCGTCCGACGTAGGTCGACGTCAATGTCACGTCACGACTGAACAAGAACGGAATCGCCACACGTCGCTGGCTCACCAGTCGTACCGTGATGGGCTGGCCCCACTCGACGAAGGCCGGCGCGACCTGGACCCGGATCTTTGCGGGGTCGAGGCCGGCGGCGCGCAAGTCGGCCGTTATCCGATCCCGGACGATCGCATCGTCCTCACCCCGCTCGCCGGCCATTCGGGCTCCCATTGCGGTGGCATACTGCTGTCCGATCCAGACCTGGACCACACTGCCGAGCTCGATGATGCCGAAGAGAACCGGCAGCAGCATGAAGGCCACCACGAGGATCGCCTGCAACGTTTCCTGCCCCCGCTGGCCTCGTTTCCGCATCAGCGTTGTCCCCGCTTCCGCATCAGGGTTGACCGCGATAGTCTCCGGAACAACGGATCATTGGGTTTGTGTCAGGCGCTGAACCATCTGGCCCATCTTTGACACCAGGCCCTGGTTCCACGCCATGATGCCCACCACGAGCGTGCCGAGAATGATCGCCGCGCCGATAACCCACTCGAGCGTCGACTGTCCGCGTTTCAATGTCTTCATGCGTTTCCTCCAATTTGGCCTTTGAGAAATTTGCTGACCGGTCACCGCCTCATCCGAACGCGCGCTGCATGATTCCCCAGAAGAGCGGAACGATGATCAAGATCACGAACTCGGGCAGGTAAATGCCGCCCACCACCACCAGGAGTTTGGTGCTGACCGCCGACGCGTGCGCTGTAGCGCGATTACGCTGGTTCATGCGAACCATCAGTTCCTGATCGCGGAGGGTCGCTTCCAGGCCGCTTCCGGCCCGTTTGGCCTGAGCCAGGGCGGCGATGAAACCGCTGAGGTCGTCGACGCCCGTCCGTGGCCCAATTTCTTGCAGCGCTTCCTCGATGCTCAGTCCCAGGCCATACCGCCCCAGCGCGCGCCGGAGCTCCTGCTTGAGAACGCTGTCGGGACGGGTATTGGCGGAGATGATGTGCAGGGTCCGTTCCAGCGGCATGCCGGCTGCCATAAATGCGCGGATCATGCTGATCAGCTGGGTTAAGTCGCGCTCCAGGACGGCCTGGCGTCGCCGACGCCGAACGGCAATGGCTCGGATCGGGGCAATGTAGCCAACCCACGCCAGCAGGGGGATCAGGGCGAGGCTGCCGGACACAAACAGCGACAGGAGCCAGCCGGCTGCGGCGCCGGTCAGGGCCGCCATCAGTCGAATGACGCGAAGCTCCCGGCCGTCGACGCGTTCCGGATCGAGCCCAGCCTGAATCAAATAGGTCGGGTCCATCCGGGCGGGCCGAAGATGCAGCCGGGTAGCCCAAACCAATACCAACGGACGCAGCCAGCGCTGATACCAATCAAGCTGAGCTTGTTGATGCATCCGCCACTCGCTCGGGGATAGGGTGCTTGTCCGAATCAACTCCCGGCTGGGGACGGACTTCGGGACGCCGGCGAGAATCGCCTGAAGCCCGAGAAAACAGGCAAGCCCGGCGCAGACCGCTCCCAGCATCACGCCTCGAACCGCGCGATCCGAAGGCTCAGCGCGATACCCCCGAGTTCGAGTGCGATCGCCAGCGGAAACAGGAGGTAGCGGCCGATCAAGGTGTCATCGAGCACAGTGAGCAGCTGTGGGCTCATCAAACGCAGGTACAGAAACATGCCCGGCACGATGACCGCGAGCAGCCAGATCTGCGCTCGCTGGCCGGTGGAACGTGCACGGACTTCATTCGCGAGCTGCAGATTGAACTGCACGGTCGACGAGAGCTCGAGCAGGAGCAAGCGGGCCCTCTCCGTCGGCAAGTGGTTTTCAGTGGCAATCCGCAGGGTCTCCCAGATGAGTCCCAGATTGCGGGTCGTCGTCCGGTTTCGAACCTCACTCAAGCTTTCGTAGAGCGGCGTGTTCAACAGAAAACGCTGGATGACAAGATCGAGGTCCTGCTGCAGCCACGCATCCGAGCAGCTGAGCTTGGCCTGTCGGAGGGCGTCGAGGTATGTGCCGCCGGCCACCAGGCCGGCCAGCACCGCCTGGAGCAAATGCGGAGCCTCGGCCTCGCTCCGTTGCGACTGGGCTCGGACCAGGCTACTCACATAGATACGAGGTATCAACAAGCCGGCGACTGCACCCGCCAGGGCCAGGACTGGCGATTGCATCCAGCCGATCCCAAATAGGACGACCGGCGCCAGGAAGACGAGGATCAGATAGGTGCGCGGGTTGGCGGCGATGCGAGCCTGGGACAAGCGCTCACGGCTACGTTCCAGCAGTGCGTCAAGCCAGCGTCGCTGGTCGGATGAGGGGGTTGCGGAAATCGCCAGACCGAGACTGAGAACAGCCATCGATACGCCGAGTGCGACTACAAAAGCCACCGCATCCCCTGCAGCTCGAGCTTCCGATTCAAGCGAGGACCCGGGCGATAGTCGGCAACGCTTCGGAAATCGACGCTGATCCCGTGCTGCCCGCTCGCGACATCAGCCGCGAAGACGGGCTGCAGGATGTACTGTCCATCGACGTCCACACCGCGGAGTTCGGCAATTTCGAGAACGTAGCGGCGGCCATTTCGCAAACGGCTCACGAACACCACCAGGTCAAAGACGCGCGCGATATAACGCCGGATTTCATGCGGACTCAACTGAGCAAAACCGTGACTGATCAACAGCTCCAGGCGTGCCAGCGCGTCATCGCAGCTGCTGGCATGGATCGTGGTCGCCGAGCCATCGTGCCCGGTGTTCAGGGCCTCGAGTACGTAATAGGCCTCCTTGCTATGACGGATTTCACCGATGATGAGACGGTCCGGCCGCATCCGCAGGGCGTTCTGGACGAGGTCAGCAACATCGAGTCGCCGCTCCTCAGTTGTCTTGCCGGCCAATTCGCGGGAATGGACGCACTCGAGCTTCACCCAGTGCGGGTTGTCGAGCTCGAGCTCGGCCGTGTCCTCGATCGTGATCACACGTTCGTCATCGGGAAACGCGCTAACAATCGAGCGGAGTAGTGTGCTCTTCCCCGACCCGGTGGCGCCGGCGATCAGGATGTTGGCGCGGGCGACTGCCATCGCCTCCAGGAAGGCGCCCATCTGCGGGGAGTGCCCTCCCGTGCTGACCCAGCTTGGACTGTCAGGATGTGCCTCATCTGGTAGCAGCCCGAGACGGACCCGAGCGAACTTGCGAATGCATAGAGTCGGTCCGCCAACCGGCGCATAGACGGCATTGGCGCGACTGCCGTCGACCATGCGGGCGTCGACCAGGGGCTTGTCGATGTTGATCTCGCGACCGACCAGGGCGACGATCTTCTGAATCACCTGCTCGAGTTGAGCCTGGTCTCGAAAGGCGCCCGGAACGAACTCGAGCCGTCCCCGACGCTCGACGTAGATTTCGTCGAAACGATTTACGAGGATGTCGGTGATCTCCGGATCGGCCATCAGCGGCTGGAGCGGGCCCAGGCCGACGATCTCGTCGAACAGTGTGTCGACCAGCTCAGCGGTTGGGACCAGTTGCCGCTGCATGACGGCATGGCGAATGCGGTCCCGGAGGATCTCCTGACGATTCGGATGGGGCGAGAAGGGATCGATGATCTCGGGGTCCACCTCCAGCGTCAACTGGGAGCGCACGAAATGTCGGAGCTCCTCGGGTATCGCCGGTGCGATCCTTCCCGGCGCTTCAGCCAGCACGGCGTCGTCTTCCCAACCAGGCGAATGGCGAAATCCCCGTGCGCCCAGTCAGGGGAGCCTGGAGGGCCGGAAAGATGGCGGCGGCCAACTGCAGCAGCGCGTCGAAGGCGGGTCCATGGCCGTGGAGCGCAAAAGGCCGATGTCGGTTTTCGGCAGCTTCGAATGCGACGTCATAAGGAACGCGGGCGACCAGCGAGCCATTGAGGTCGCTCATGGGGATCGACAGGCTGATCCCGTCCCGCATCTTGTTCGCGACGTACTGCAGCTTGCCGCCGAGACCCAGCCGCCGAAGTGCTTCCACGCCTCGATAAAGCGACTGAACCGAGCCAGCTGTGGGCGTTACGACGCAATAGATCTGCGTTGCCGCCTCCAACAGGTAGGTTTCCAGATCGCCAAGTGAGGCGGAGAGATCCAGAATGATGAACTGATAACCGGCTGCCTTTAGGGCAGTCAGGATATGAGCGGCCTGGGCAACACCGATCAAGTCAGAGCGATCTCCGGCCAGACACTTCGACGGACCGAGGAGGACATCGAGATTGGTCGGCGGGTGATGGATCACAAAGTCCATCGGATTCGGACTCTGCACCGTGGCGTCGCAGAGATAGTCGAGCATGGTGGGCTGAGCGAGGCCCAGCCGCGCGGAAACATTCGCCGAGGCAAGGTCGAAATCGATCAGCGCGACGTTGAGCGGCTGCGACCCGCTCGACGCGGACTCGCGATACCGGCCCTTCATCGCGAGCAGTGACGCGACCTCCGTCGCCAGGGTCGTCCGGCCGGTCCCGCCCTTCGCCGAAAAGAAGGTGATGAGCTGGGGCCCGCCGAGATAGACGGGAGCTGGCGGCAGGCTCGGGTTTTCGTCGGAAGCAGAGTCGGCGAGGGCATTGTCCAACTCTCCACCGATTTCAATGACCTCGGGTTCGGCCTCGACCGGTTGCTCGGGAGCGGGTAACGCCGGCGTCGACGCGGCCGTGATCACGCGCAAACTCGGCTGATAAGTTGCGGTCGCGGGGTTCGACTTCACCTGATATGCAGTGCCCGACCGAACATGCGGATCGTCAGCTACCCCACGCTTGTCGAGCCTGGGCCGCTCGCTTAACTTGAACTCGATAGCCGCGACCGCCCAGTGGATCAGCGAGCGTCCTTCCGGTCGTACCCAGGCGATGGCGGCGCCAGTGAGCGCCGCCAGGGTCGCCGCACCAACCTGCACCGGCGCAGGCAATGAAAGATGAAGGATCGTGTACGCGGCCAGCAGTCCGAGTAAGACCGCCGCGAGACGAGGAACCGAAAGGCCGAGAACGAACTGGTCTTCGCCGTTGAGATCGTGAGGAATCCGAACTCCGCGCATTGACCTGACCCCCTTCAGGTACCGTCGACTTTCAGCGCGACGAATCAGTGGCGGAGTTGTGTGCGAGATTTAGTGCTGAACTGCGCTGGTTCTTGCTTTCGCGCAGTGACTCACTCAGTGGTCGGGACTTGGTGCCTGCACCAGGATTCGAACCCGGGACCAACTGATTAAGAGTCAGCTGCTCTACCAACTGAGCTATGCAGGCGCACCGGCTATTTTATCCAGCCCTCTGTGGCCCCTGCGTCACTCAGTGACTCCTATCGATCACCCCCCTCGCTGAACATCAGCCAGCGCGCCGTTCGTCGCGTGGCTCGAGCACCTGCTCGCTCGCGCTTTCCGGGTTCACCATGACAACCTCGAAGAGATCCTCGAAGTTGACGTTGAAGAACTTCATCAACGCCTGCCGCAGCTTCGGTCCCGGTCGGCGCGCTCCCGATTCGAGTGCCGGAATATAGTTCTGGCTGATGCCCAGGTGGTGCGCCAACTCGCGCTGGGTGAGCCCCTTCTTCTCACGCATCGCACGCAGGCCGGTCGCGCGGACCTCGACATTCATCTCGGCATCATTACACGCTTGCGTATATTTGTCAAGACATGCCTACAAAAAGGTCTAAGTCCCAGTCCGCCCGCCAGGCAAACCCGAAGCCGGAAGCCAGCATGCCGACCGGCCGGCTGATCCTGACCGGTCTGAAGGCCTACGGATATCACGGACACAACCCTGCCGAGCGCAAGCTCGGCCAGACCTTCACGGCCGACCTCGAGGTCATGCTCGATACCCAGCGGGCGGCTGCCAGCGATCACCTGCGCGACACCGTTAGTTACCCGGGACTGGAAAAGATCGCCCGCCAGGTCCTTGAGGGTAAGCCCGCCAAACTCCTGGAAACCGTCGCCGAACGCATCGCAACCGCCATTCTCAAAGAGCCGTACGTCGTGCAGGTCAAGGTCCGAATCAGCAAACACCCGCCCCTGGCGAACCTGGCCGGCTTCGCCATCGAGATCACGCGTCCCGTCGAGATGCCGCGACTGGCTCAGTAGACTCGATCCCTATGCCTGCCCGACTGATCGACGGCCGTGCTCACGCGCGCGCCATCCAGGAAGAGCTGAAACATGCCGTCGAGACCAGCGCCAACCAGCGTCCGCCTGGTATCACCGTGATCCAGGTGGGCGATGACCCCGCATCGACCACCTATGTTCGGGGCAAGAACCGATCCGCCGAAGATGTCGGCTTCAAGTCCGCGATCGAGCACTTCCATACCATCACCCAGCGCGGACTTCACGAACGGCTCGCACGGCTGGCTGGCGACCCGTCGGTCGACGGCATCCTGCTCCAACTTCCGCTACCCGACGGCCTCAATGCCGACCAGGCGCTCGAGCAGATTCCGCCACATAAGGATGTCGACGGCCTCCACCCCTACAACGCCGGCCGCCTGGCCCAGGGCCATCCCACATTCGTTCCCGCCACCCCACTCGGCGTCCTCGAGCTGCTCCGTCGGGAGCACATCGATCCCACCGGCAAACACGCCGTCGTCGTCGGGCGTTCGCGACTCGTCGGCCGGCCGCTGGCACTTCTTCTCCTTCAGAACCACGCGACGGTGACCATCACCCACTCCCAGACGACCGATCTTCCGACCATCACGAAAACTGCCGACATCCTGGTCGGCGCGACCGGCAAGCGCGGACTCATCACCGGCGATCACGTCAGGCCAGGCGCCGTCGTCATCGACGTCGGCATCACGCGCGACCCCGAAACTGGCAAGCTCACTGGCGATGTCGACCGAGCCACCGTCGAGGCGGTCGCTAGCGGGCTCACGCCGGTACCAGGCGGGGTGGGTCCGATGACGATCGCGATGCTGCTCGTCAACACCTACCGCGCCTACCGGCAGCACATCGGTCAGGCATGACGTATCAAGAAGCGCTCGACTACCTGAGCTCGCTGGGCCGTTTCGGCATCAAGCTGGGACTCGAGCGCACGCTGGCGATCCTCCACGAGCTGGGCGATCCGCATGAACTATTCCAGGGCGTGCTGGTGGCCGGAACCAACGGCAAGGGATCGGTCTGCGCCATGGTTGCCAGCATCCTGCAGGCCTCGGGCTACCGCGTGGGTCTGATGCCCAAGCCGCACCTGGTCTCGTACACGGAGCGGATCCAGATCGATCGGCGACCGATTGCCGAAGCCGACTTTGCCGCGCTCCTCACCGAAATCCAGCCGGCCATTAATAAGGTTGCGGCCAAGCTCGGTCCGCCCACCGAATTCGAGATCCTCACCACCGCAACCCTCTATTACTTCGCGCGCGCCGGCATCGACCTGCTGGTTTGCGAGGTGGGCCTCGGTGGCCGCCTGGACTCCACCAACGTCCTCGACCTCGGCGTCAATGTGATCACGAACATCGCGCTCGATCACACCCAGCACCTCGGCTCGACGCTGGAGGCGATCGCCGGCGAGAAGGCCGGCATCCTCAAGCCGGACAGTATCGCCATCACCGGCGCTCAGCCACCCGCGCTGGCGGTCATCGAGACCACCGCCCAACGGGTCGGCATCCCACTGCTGCGACTGGGCCACGAAATCGCGGTCGACGCCATCGACAAAGAGTGGGCCGGCGTCGAGGCCACCATCAATACGCCGCGTGGCAGGTATCAGCACCTGCGGATTCCGCTTCTCGGCATCTATCAGGCGGAGAACGCCGCCCTCGCGGTGGCCGCGGTCGACGCCCTGCGCTCGCGCGGCTGGGAAATCTCCGATGGCGCACTGCGGGACGGCCTGGCGCGAACCCGATGGCCCGGCCGCCTCGAGGTGATCGATCGTCACCCGATCGTCCTCGTCGACGGAGCCCACAATCCCGCCGCTCTTAAACGCTCGCTCGCGGCTGTCGACGAGCTGGCCCGCGATCGGCAGCTGGTGATCGTCTTTGGGGCGATGAAAGACAAAGACCTACCGACGATGCTGGGCCAGCTGCGCGCCATGGGCGGTCCGGTGATTTTCAGTGCCATCAACTGGCACCGCGCCGCATCACCTGCCGAGCTCGCTGATCAATTCGATCGGCAGTTCGACGGAGGCATTCCCCCCACCGGCTCCACCATGATGGCCAGCTCGGCGGCCGGGGCAATCGACGCCGCCCGGAAGCTCGCCGGCCGGGATGGCATCGTCCTCGTTTGCGGTTCGCTCTATCTGGTTGGCGAAGCGATCGCGCTCAACCGGGCGCGACAACAGCCGACGGTTTCAGCGCTTCGGTGAGAGCACCAGCTTGCGGTGCGGCGACGCCGCCTGCTGCTTCCAGGCGTCGGGCGCGGCATCCAGCGGCAGCACCTCGTACTCGACCTTGATCTGTCCGGCCGCCGCGTAATCGAGCAGCGTGCGGTACGCAGCGGCTTGCTCCTCCCAGGGCACCAGGAAGCTCGTGTAGCCGAGCACGGAAAGGAAACGACCGCGGATGGCGCTCGATTTCACGGGCGCCTCAGCTCCGGCGGATTGACCCATCTGGACAAACCTGCCGTGTGGACTCATCGCTTCCAGCGCCGCCACGCCAGGCGCGCCCCAGACCGGATCGATCACCACCTGCAGCTGACCCCCGCTCGCCTCCCGGATGCGTTCCGCCAATCCATCCGTCTGCTTGAGATCGACGATGGCATCGGCACCCAACTGCTGAGCCCGCTGTAGTCCAGCTTCATTCCGGGCGCCGGCGATCACTCGACTGGCGCCGAGTAGCTTGGCCACCTGGACGGCGATGATTCCCACCACCCCACTCGCTCCCAGGATCAGCACGGTCTCGCCCTTCTGTAGACCGGCTCGCAAGGTCAGGGCGAGATAGGCCGAGGTTCCCGGCGTCCCCAACGCGGCGGCCACGCCATCATCGATCGCGTCGGGAAGCGGCACGGTCTGGCCGCTGGTGACCGATCGCTCGGCCAGGGCGCCGTTCGGCAGCGCCGCCCGGAAATAGACCCGCGGCCCAGGTTTTCCGGCTTGCAGCGGCCGCCCAATCCCTTCGCCGCCCGGCACGTACGGCGTCGGTGGCGGGGTGGCGTAGAAGCGCCCGCTGGCCATCGAGAGATCAACCGGGTTCAAGGGCGCACCGCTCACCTCGATCAACCGATTGCTATCGGCCTTTGGTTCGTCGATGTCGCGCACGACCGGAGGCTGGCCGTAGCGCTCGATGACCGCGGCTCGCATCACCGTAGATTACCGGCCTGTAACGCCCCGACGGGTAGCGCTAACAGTGCCAGCGGGAGGGCCGGCTAGCCGGCTCTCCCGTTTCACTCTCTACTTGAGGTAGCGATCGAAAAAGGCGATCGATCGCGCCATCGCCAGCGAAAATCCCTGGGCGATGTTGTGGTCCGATCCCGGATAGGGATGCAGCTCGACCGTCTTGCCCTTCGCCTGCAACTCGCTGGCCAGCTTCTGCGAGAAGGCCAGCGGTACTTCGACATCGGCCGTGCCGTGATGAATCTCGATCGGTGCCGTGATGTCTCCCAGGTAGGACATGGGCGAGATCGAATTCCAGAACCCTGGATTCTGTTCCGGCGTGCCGTATTGCGCGACCCAATCCTGCCGCCAGCTCCGGGTGGTCGAGGGAGGCGGGCCACTGCCGGGCGGCGGATGCCAGTTCTCGAGCAGGTCCTGATAGCTTGCGGTCACGCCCGCCCAGATGACGGCGACCTTCATCCGCGGGTCGACCACCAGCGCTCGCAGGGTTACGTTTCCGCCCATCGAATGCCCCCACATCCCGATGCGGTTTGGGTCAGCGTCCGGATATCGCTGCAGCGTGGTGACGGCGTTCAACACATCGACCGTGTATCCCGGCGAGCCGTAGGCGCTCGATGGCTGCCCTTCGGAGCTGCCATGCCCCCGGTAATCGGACTTGAAGACGATGTAGCCCGAGCGCGCGATGGCGTCGACATACGCGACATAACGTTCCGTCGTCCGGTATTGTGCCGGCGGGATGTACCCGTGGTTGAAGATGATCACCGGCCACCCCGTCTTCGGCCGGGGACCATTCGGCACCGTCAGCAGCGCAAAAATCTTGAGCCCATCCGACCGGTATGAGGCGATGTAGCGCCGGTAGTTGCTGCTGGGCGCCAGCGTCTGCTCAATGATGAGGTCGCTGCCTGGATAGTCGCGCTGCCGCATGGCGTCGATGGCGAGCGGATTGAGGACGGGATCCGGCGCCGGCGAAATGGTTCGAGCGAAGGGCGTGCTCTTGGCGACGATCGACGGCACCACCGGATGCATCGTGCAGCCCGCGATGAAAATCGTTAAGAGAGCGATGAGCGCTCGCCGCCGGTTGATCATGCGTACCGTCCGAGGATACCCGGGCTGTCACAGGTAAGAAACGACCGCCGCCACGCCAGTCGGTGGGCGCGCCGCCTCGCGTTTAAGAACTTGGGACATCGATGACGCTGCCAGCAACGATCCGCCGTCTGCTGAATTACCTGGCCCGCGAGGATGGTCAGGGCATGGTCGAATACGCCCTGATCCTGGTGCTGATCGCCGTCGTGGTGATCGTGGTTCTGATCGTTCTGGGCAACCAGGTGCAGAACGTCTTCTGCAACATCAGCGGCGGCCTCTCGATGTAGCGCGGCGCCGTCAGCCGTGCGCGGCGTCGTCGACCGGCTCGACGTGCACGACCGCGTCGGTCACGATGGGGAGCTCCTGCTGAATCCGCTGGGAAACCGCGTGTCCGACTTCGTGCGCCTGGGCCAGCGATAACGCGCCGTCCACATGCACCGACACGTCCAGCAGGACGTGCTTGCCCGCCTGCCGGGCGCGCAGCGCGTGATACCCGTGCAACCGGGGATCGCTCTCCAGGATTCTTTGAATCGCGGCCAGCGTTTCGCGATCGGGCATCGCGTCCAGCAGCACCTGGGTCGTCCGCCGGCCCTGCTCGATGGCGGTCGTTCCGATGATGACCGCGACCGCAATCCCGGCCAGCGGGTCGGCAACGTTGAATCCGAAAACGGCCACCAGGGTGATGCCGATCAGCACGGCAATCGATGCCCACAGGTCGGAGGCGAAGTGCAGCGCGTCGGCCTCCAGGGCGGCGCTGCCACCGTGGTCGCGTGACACCCGCTGCAGGTAGCGGCTGACCACGATGTCGATCACGACCGCCGCACCCACGACCGCGAAGGAGTACCAGGCGACCCGCACCGGGGCGGCGACCACCAGGCGGCGCACCGACTCGATCACGATCGCGATGCAGGTCGCGCCCAGCAGGAACATCTGGATCAGGCTCGAGATGTTCTCCGCCTTGGCGTGCCCCCAGGCGTGATCCTCGTCGGCCGGCTTGGCGGCAGCACGTATGCCGGCGAAGGCGAAGATGCTGGCCGAGAGGTCCAGGAATGAATGGGCGGCGTCGGCCAGGATCGCCACGCTGCCGGTCAGCAGCCCCACCGTGAGCTTGCCGGCGATCAACACCAGGTTGACGAGGACGGAAAACAGTGCCGCGGTGGCCTTTCCCGATGGCCGCAACGCTACGCCGGACTGAACCTGATCCATTGGCGCCCTCCAATATATGTAAGGTATGGCGCCCGATCCTCCGGCACCGCAACCACGCCCGGCGATCCGGCGGATGCATCCCTACGAGTGGGAGCCGCCCAGCGCCGCCATCGCTCGCCAGGCCGGCGTCCCCGAGGACCAGGTGGTGCGCTTCGACACGAATACGTTCCCCTGGCCGGGCGCCTCGCTGGATCAGCTGCCGGCCACCCCGCTGAACGAATACCCCGACACGACCTACGGCGCGCTGGCCGAGGCGATCGCCCAGTACACCGACGTCCCCGCCGACCGGATCACCATCGGTGCCGGGGCCGACGAGATCCTCCAGCTGGTCGCCCAGTCGTACATCGACGATTCGGCAACCGTCGTGATCTCGCGGCCGACCTACCCGATGTTCACCGTGCTGACCGAGATCGCGGGCGGGTCGATCGACGCGGTCCCCGCGATCGACCTGTGCCTCGACCGCCAATCGTTTCTCGAGCACGCCCAAAAGGCGACCGTCACCTGGCTGAGCAATCCGAACAACCCGACGGGCGAGCTGTTGCCCCTCGACTTTATCGATGACCTGACTCGTCGGGCCGCCGGGGTGGTCGTGGTCGACGAGGCCTATTTCGAGGTATCCGGTGTCAGCGCGCTGCCACTGATCGAGGACCGTCCCAACCTGGTGGTCGTTCGTACGTTGAGCAAGGGCTTCGGCCTGGCCGGCGTGCGGGTTGGCTATGGCCTGGCCGGTGGGGATATCAGTTCAGTGCTTCGTCGTGTACGACCGCCAAACAGCCTGAGCGCCGTATCCATCGCCCTCGCGGTTCAGGCATTGAGCAACGTAAATCAGATGCGCGACCGGGTCGCACGCCTGCTGGCCGAACGAATCCGACTCCAGGCTGAGCTTGCTGGCATGGGCCTCGAGGTGCGCGAGTCCGCCGCCAATTTCCTGTTGGTGAAGGCCGGCAAGGATGCCGCATCCTTCTTATTGCGCCACGGCCTGGTGGTCCGGACCTTTCCCGCCTCCTCGATGCTTGGCGATTACATCCGGATCACGGTCCGGCGCCCGGAACAGAACGCGCGCCTGGTGGACGTCCTGCGGAGCTCGCTGACGCCCGCCCGACCCTAGCGTGGGGTCGCGCCGGTTCGCAAAACTGGCATTCCGGCTCTCAGCTTTCCATATATCCGCGATAGCACCGCTGGAACCTTTCGGCGCGCTGCCGCGTTAATTGTGGTGAAAGGGCTCCTCACGTTTTCGGTCGGCTCTTAGAGAAATCCAATGTCAAATAGTTCATGATTCTCAGCAGTTGATGGCTGGACAACCGCCTGCAAGGCGCCGCCGCGCCTCGCGTTTGCATCCTGTGCGCCTGATCGTGCTGACGCTGTTCTGCCTGCTCCTGTCGGGAACGGCCGGCGCCGCGGCGTATTTCTTCCCCGTGGTGGTGGCCGGCTTTGGCCAGACCGGGCAGACCGTGGTTGTTCCCCCAGCCAGCTCCAGTCCCGGTGCGAAACCTGCCGCCGCGACCAGCGCCGTACCCGGCGCCGCGTTCACGGTCCTCCTGCTCGGCTCGGACGACGACCTGAAGTTCGACCCGCGCCACGTCCTGACCCAGTCGATGATCCTGGTGCGCGTCGATCCGGCGAGCAAGCACGTCGTCATGGAGTCGATCCCGCGCGATCTATGGGTGCCACTCTCGACCGGCGGCAGCGGCAAGGTCGATGGCGCCTACTCCTACGGCGGCGCCGCCGCGGCGATCGCCACGGTCGAACGAAACTTCCACGTCCACGTCGACGAGTACGCCTGGATCGGCCTCAAAGGCCTGATCAAGCTCATTGATCAGCTCGGTGGCGTCGACGTCAACGTCACCAACCCGGTGCTCGACGACTTCTATCCCAACGACATCGACGTCAAGAATCCCTACGGTTACGCCCGGGTCGCGGTGCTGCCCGGTGCGCAGCATCTCGACGGCACGCACGCGATGCAATACGTGCGCTCGCGCCACGACGACATCAACGGCGACTTCGGGAGATCGGCACGGCAGCAGCAGGTGCTGCTGGCGCTCAAGGCGAAAGCCAGCACGCTGAACCCTGCCGACCTGCCCGACATCGTCAACACCATCCAAGGAGAGTTCAAAACCAGCATGGGACTGGATCGCGTGCGCAACCTGCTGAGTCTCTCCGAGGCCTTCGATCCGGCGAGCGTCCAGCAGATCGTGCTCTACGCCGGACTCTATACCGACTACGGCTGGGTTGGTTCGCAGAGCGTCGTCACGCCGCGCTGG
Organism: Candidatus Dormiibacterota bacterium; assembly: GCA_035716185.1. Lineage (GTDB taxonomy): Bacteria > Chloroflexota > Dormibacteria > CF-121 > CF-121 > CF-13. The sequence goes on along the minus strand of DASTJZ010000146.1, from coordinate 8,313 downwards.
TCGCAGATTCTGGCCGTGACCCGGCAGAACTTCCCATGATCGCGCGCCGCGTCGCCGCCATTCTCTTCTTGCCGCTGATGCTGGCATTCGGCTCGGGCGTCTACCTCTATCTCGGCACGCTCAAGAGCAAGGTCGTCAGAGAGCACGCCCAGGTGCCCACCGTGACCAGGCCGAGGTTCGTCCTGCAGGGGACGATGTTCGTCGTCCAGGACGGCCGGATTTACAAGCTCAACAACGGCGGCTTCAGCGAGATCGGACCGGCAGGCGACTGGTCGCAGCCGGCCTTGACGCCGGATCACACCCAGCTCGTGGCCGTCTCGCACAGCGGCTTCGCCAGCGACCTGTACCTGCTGGATGTCAATGGCAATGTCATCAAGCGCCTGACCAGTGATAGCTCGCGAATCATCGACGGCAATCACTGGGCCTACTATCCGCGGGTCACGCCCGACGGCTCGAGCGTTGTCTACAGCTACGACAGCCCCAAGTTCGGATACACCGTCGACTTCTCCATCTGGAGCATGCCGTTGAACGGCAGCCAGCGCCAGGCCAGACTGCGCGCGCAGGGCATCCACAACACCGGCGGCGACACGAGTCCGCTGCCGATCTCGCCTACCGGCCTCCTCTATGTCTCGCACGCGATCGACCAGTCGACGGTGGTGCATTCGACCATCTACCTGCAGAGCCGGCCGGGCGCGATCAGCAAGGCGCTTACCAATCCCGCCGACGATTGCAGCCAGCCCGCCCTCTCACCAGACGGCACCCAGCTGGCCATGATCTGCCGGGCTGGTAAGCAGACGACGCGGCTGGAGGTTGCGCCCTTCAACGGCACGGTCCTCGGGCCGGCCCGGACCGTGCTCGAAGGCGGCCTCTATGCGCAACCAACCTGGTCGCCCGACGGCAAGGCGCTCGCCTACTTTGCGCCCGCGGGCGCCACCGGTCATTTCCAGCTCTGGTACCTGGCGGTTCCGCCCGCGGCGACGCCAGCCGCCTCGATGACGGCCGGTGCGTCGCCAGCCGCCATCGTGTTTCCAACGCCGGCACCGACCCCGGTCCAGGTGACCGAGGGTGTCGATCTCTCCGCCACCTCGCCTCCAGCCTGGTACTGAGTACCCTGTAAGCGAGGCCTGAAGGATGGGGATTCTGAGCAAGCCCTTGACCTGGCTCGGCTTGTCGGCGGCTGCGGCGGTGGTGATGTTCGGGCTGGCCGCCTGGGTCCTCTCCACACCCAGGGTGGCGCCGCCCACCGGCGCGTCGGCGAACGGGTCCGGTCTGGCGGCGGACATCGTCATCCCGGCGAAGTCGATGGCCGCGCCGGATTTCACCCTCACCGACCAGAACGGGAAGCCGCTCACGCTCAGCTCGCTTCGCGGTCGCGTGCTCGCCATCACCTTCCTCGACTCGCACTGCAAGCAACTCTGTCCGCTCGAAGGTGATCAGCTGGCGCAGACCCAGCGAGCGCTGGGCTCGAAATCCGGCTGGAGCCTGCTGGTGGTCAGCGTGGCGCCGGCCACCGATTCTCCGGACAGCGAGCGCGTCTTTGCCAGTGCGCATCACTGGACGGGTGACTGGCACTGGCTCAACGGCAGTGCCGATCAACTCGCGACGATCTGGAAGGCCTACAGCATCGCCGTGCAAGACTCGGCCGACAACGTCTTGCACACCACCGTGCTCTATCTCGTCGACCGCGACGGCTATGAGCGCGCCGGCTGGGCGGCCGGAATTCAGTCGGACCGGCTGGCCCATGACGTGCGGCTACTGAACGGCGGTGCCTGAGCTCGCTTAGGGACTCGCCGAGGCAGAGGCCGCTGCGGACGCGCTCGCCGTTGGGGTCGGTGTCACCGATGGCGCCGTGCCGACGCTTGCCGGCGTGTTGAAGCCGAACCAATGCAAGCCGGCTAATCCCCAGAAGACGATCACGAGCACCACGATGAAGACCACCACGGCGATGATCACGAGGGCTGGGCCGGCGCCGGGTTCGGAGTCCTGCTCCACCGCCATGGCCGAATTCTGCCACGGACGGCTGCCCAGGACAACATCCTTTTATTAGGTCTTGACGACTCTTTCCATCTTGATCTAACTTGTCTGCGGGGACGGAAAAGCCGCCTGCCTTTCGAGAGGGGTTGAGCTATGGTTCGTCGCGTTTCGATCGTTGGGGGGAGCCTCGTCGTACTCGTGGTCGCCATCGTGGCCCTGGTCGGACTGTTTGTGCTCCGGCAGCCAGGCCCGTTGGGCCAGGGCGCCACAACGAAGATCCACCTCGAAACGGTGGCGGCGGTCGGGTCCGCCAACGAGTGGCCGAGGCCGAACGATCCGCATCCTGACTGGGTAGGCTACCTGCCCACCACCATCCTCAAGGTGCCGGCCAACTCGACGATCGCCGTCCAGATCGACCAGGAAGACAGCGCCACCGGGCTTCGCAATCCCTTCTGGGGAAAGGTCTTCGGCACGGATGGCGGCAACATCCATATGAAGTATTTCGACGACAAGGGCAACCCGCAAGAAGGCGACGTCAACAGCATCGATCCGACGCAGGCCGCCCATACCTTCGCCATTCCGGATCTCGGCGTCTTCGTCCCCCTGCTGGGGGTCAACAGCGCGGCGCCGTCGGGCAGCGCCAACGTCATCACCTTCTCCTTCAAGACCAAAGGGCCAGGCATCTATCACTGGCAGTGCTTCGTGCCCTGCGGGGCCAAGACGATCTTTGGCAACGGCGGACCCATGCAGACGCTCGGCTACATGGGCGGCGAGCTGATCGTCAGCTAGGATGGGGCTCCGCATCGAGCCGGCTGACCGGCCCCACGCCATTCGGCTTCTCATCATCTGGGTCATCCTCTCCGTCATCGGGGTGATCGCGGCGCTGCAGATTCCCTATCCGCCGGGCAACCAGTCGATCCAGGGCGATGACCAGGCGAAGACGCTGCAGCTCCTGACCGCCCTGGCCACGCCGGTCTTCATCGGGGTGGTGATGATGGTCATCTACTCGGCGATCTTCTTCCGCCGGAATACGCCGGAGCTGGTGGATGGCCCACCCATGCTCGGCCACACGCCCGTGCAGGTCGCATGGATCGGGATCAGCGCGATCCTGGTGCTCTTCCTGGCTTTTGTCGGCATCACGACGCTGGCGAGTGACGGCGTCGCCCGCACGGTCGGCGTCCCCGGCCGCGCCATCGGCGGCAGCACGACCGGCGGCGCAGCCCAGAACCAGGCGTCCGAGCTCGAAGTCCAGGTGATCGCTCAGCAGTGGTACTTCACCTATCGCTTCCCCAGCTACGGCGGCGTCGAGACCACCCACCTTGAAGTTCCGGTGGATCGGCCACTCGACATCCACGTGACGTCGCTCGACATCATCCATTCGTGGTGGGCCTATGAGCTGGGCGTCAAAGCCGACGCCAACCCTGGCGTCGACAACGAATTTCACGTGACGCCGCAGAAGACGGGGAGCTTCACCGTGCGCTGCGCCGAGCTCTGCGGACTCTGGCATGGCCAGATGTCCGACACCGAGGGCAAGGTCGTGAGCCAGAGCGACTTCGACACCTGGATCGCCCAACAGCAGAAGGATTACGCGGTGATCGCGAGCGCGGTGCCCAGCTATGCACCGTCGTATTTCCCCGCGCCACTCACCAAAGGGAGCTGAGGATGGTTGTTCCGAGCGCAGTGACCGAACGGCACCTGGCGTTACCAACCGGATTGATCACCGCCATCCTGCTGGCCATCCCCGGCTACTTCTTCGGCGTCTGGCTGGGCACCCTGTTCGGTCTCTTCGATGACCAGAACACCGGCGTCATCCTCGGTTATGGCTTCGCGGTCATCGGCTTTCTGATCGGCCTCGGCTTTCTCAACTACCCGCTGGGCCGGCTGATGGGCTGGAACATGCAGCCGGTTCCGGTGTATTCCGACGTGGACGCCGTCGCGGCGGCCGCTCGGCAGGGATGGACCCGTTACTTCAGCCTCAGCCTCGACCACAAGGTGATCGGGCTGCAATATCTCGTCACCATCCTGATCATGCTGCTCTTCGGCGGCATCGGCGCCATGTTGATCCGCACCAGCCTGCTGGTGCCGGACGCGAGCATCACGCCGCCAGGGCAATACATCATGCTGATCGGGCTGCATGCGGTGATGATGATCTTCATCACCAGCGCGGTGATCCTCGGCCCCTTCGGCAACTACCTGGTGCCGCTGATGATTGGCGCCCGCCGGATGGCCTTCCCGCGGCTGGAGGCCCTCTCCTTCTGGGTGGTGCCGCCCGCGGCGGTCATCCTGGCGGCAGCGATCTTCTGGGGCGGCTTCCCCACCGGCTGGACCGGCTATCCGCCCCTGTCCGAGCAAGCGGGCCAGGGGATGGACAGCTACATCGTCGGCTTCGTCCTGATCGCGATCGCGCTCGTCACCTCGGGCATCAACATGCTCGCGACCATCATCACCATGCGCGCTCCGGGGATGACCTGGACGCGGCTGCCGATGTTCGTCTGGGGCATCTTCACCACCGCCATCCTTGGATTGCTGGCCGCCCCCGTGCTGGCCACGGCGCTGATCCAGCTCGCGCTCGACCGGACGGTGCAGACCTCGTTCTTCCTGGCCTCCAACGGCGGCAGCAACTACCTGTGGGAAAACCTCTTCTGGTTCTTCGGACACCCCGAGGTCTACATCTTCATCCTGCCGGCCTTCGGCATCATCATGGACATCGTTCCCCACTTCGCTCGCAAGCCGCTGTGGGGGTACCGCACCGGCGTCGTCGGCCTGTTCGGCGTCACGTTGCTCAGCTGGTTCGTGTGGCAGCACCATCTCTTCGTCAGCGGCATCGCGCCGGTGCTGCGTCCCTTCTACATGCTGTCGACCGAGCTGATCTCGATCCCGACCGGGATCATTTTCCTGGTCACGCTGGGCACCCTGTGGCGGGCTCGCGTCTGGTACACGGTGCCGATGCTCTTCTGCATGGGCTTCCTTTTCAACTTCCTGATCGGCGGGATCTCGGGGGTTTACCTGTCTGACGTTCCCACCGATGTAACGCTCCATGGCAGCTACTTCTCGATGGCTCACTTCCACTACACGATCGTGGGCGGGGAGATCTTCGCCATGATGGCCGCCTGTTACTACTGGCTGCCCAAGATGACGGGGAAGATGCTCAGCCCGACCATCGGTCGCGTCCACTTCTGGGTGATGTTCATCGCCTTCAACTCGACCTTCTTCCCGCTCTTCATCGCCGGCATCCTCGACATGCCCCGCCGGGTTTCGGTCTATAACCCCGCGCTGCAGGGACTCAATCAGTGGGTGACCTATTCCGCCTATGCGCTTTTCGGCTCGATGTTGCTGTTCGCCGCCAACCTCATCTACTCCTGGTTCTTTGTCACCAGGCCCGCCCTGGCCAATCCCTGGCAGGTCCGCGGCCTCGAGTGGCAGGTGCCGACGCCGGTGCCGGTCAACAACTTCGATCGGGTGCCGCTGATCGTCGCCGGGCCCTATGACTACGGCATCCCGAATGCCCGGCCGGTGGCCGATTTCGGCGGCCTTGTGGGTGCGACCGGTGGCGGTTAGAACCGGCACCCCTGGCGTCGCGCCCGCGGCAGCCGATGCCGCGCTCGAGACCCGCGTGCTCGCGACCGGCATGTGGCTCTGGCTCGCCGCCGATACCTTCTTTTTTGCCGCCTGGTGGTTCTCGTTCTTTTATCTCAAGGCGTTCAACAACAACCAGGCGTGGAGACCGGCGGGCGTCGACCATCCGGCGCTGGCCTTCGGGCTGCTGGTCCTGGCGCTCGTGATCCTGATGGCGATCACCTTTTGGTTAGCGAGTCGCCTCCTCTACGGAAGCTTCCTGTTCAGCCTGCTGGCTCCGGTGAGCCTGGTGCTCGCCATCGCGGCCTGCATCTTTCAGGGCTACGGGATGTGGCACCTCGGCTTCGGCATGACCCAGGGCGGTTATGCCAGCGTTTTTGCCGGGCTGACCGGGGCGTGGTTGATTCAGCTCGTCGGTGCCACCGGCTGGCTGGCGACGGTCCTGATCCAGGCCCGCGAGGGTGGTGACACCGTGGTCCGGGCGCACTCAGCGGCCACCTTTGCCTGGTTCCCGCTCTACCTCGCCGCCATTGGTGTCATCAACTTCGTGGTGCTCTACCTCGTTCGGTGACGGGTGAGCTGGCTCAATCCGCTGACCTGGCCCATCGAGCCCTGGGTCCTGCTCGGCGTCGAAGTCACGGCCATCCTCTATATATGGGGCCGGCCGACTAGACGCCGCCAGGCTTCTCCCTCCCCCTGGTGGGGAGGGACGGGGAGGGGGTTGCGCGAAGGGTCGTTCTGGTTAGCCCTCGCCGTCATCATATTTGCCCTCGACACGCCGCTTGAGTGGCTGGCCCGTCAGCTCTTCTGGGCGCACATGACCCAGCATCTGCTGCTCATCATGGTCGCGGCGCCGCTGCTGGTCGTCGCCTCGCCCTGGCTGCAGCTATGGCGCGGGCTGCCGCTGCGTCTTCGGCGCCCGCTGGCGCGCACCATCGTCAAGCATCCCCTCTTCGCCGGCCCTCGGCGGCTCTATGCCCTCATTGGCACGCCCGTCGCGGCCTGGATCCTCTCCAGTGCCAACCTCTGGTTCTGGCACTGGCCGTCGATGTATGACCTGACGCTTCGCAACCACGCCGTCCATCACCTGGAGCACGCGCTCTTCCTCGGGTTGGGCATCCTCTTCTGGGCGCAGGTCATCGACCAGTATCCATTCCATGCGCGCCTTTCGCAGATCAAGCGGGTGGCGTACGTCTTCACCGCGACCATCCAGGCCTGGGCACTGGCCGCGCTGTTGGCGTTCGCCAACGCGCCGTACTATGCCTATGCCGCGCTGCCTTCGCGTCCCGGCGGGATCTCGGCGCTGACCGACCAGCAATTCGGTGCCGGGATCATGTGGGTACCCGGGGCCCTCACCTACGCCATCGTGTTCATCGCCTGCCTCTATCTCTGGTTCCGCGATGAGGACCTGCGCGCCCAGGCACTCGCGGCGAGCCAGGTGGGGATCGCCAGATGATTGCCGAAGCGCAAAACCCGGCGCTTCAAGCTGAGCTCGCTGCCAGAAATTCCCTCCCCACGTGGGAGAGGGTAAGGGAGGGGGTGTCCGATTACCTCTCCCTCACGAAACCGCGCATTGTCCTCCTTCTCCTGATCACCGAATTCGGCTCGATGATGGCGGCGGCCCGCGGCTGGCCAGGGACAGCGCTCACCCTGGCCGCGCTGGCGGGCGGTGCCCTTTCAGCCGGTGGCGCGGCCGCGATCAATTGCTGGTTCGACCGCGACATCGATGCCGTCATGCCGCGCACCTGCACCCGGCCGATTCCATCCGGGCGCATCGCGCCCCGGAGCGCGCTACGATTCGGCATCGGCCTGGCGGTGCTCGGCGTGATCATGTTGGGCCTGACCATCAACTGGTTGGCAGCCTCGCTAGCGCTGGCCGGCGGTCTCTTCTACGTCGTGGTGTACACACTCTGGCTGAAGCGCTCGACCCGACAGAACATCGTCATCGGTGGCGCGGCCGGCGCCTTTCCGCCCCTGGTTGGTTGGGCGGCGGCCACCGGATCGATCGCGCCCGCGGCCCTGGCACTGTTCGCGGTCATCTTCTTCTGGACGCCGCCGCATTTCTGGTCGCTGGCGCTGCTGCTGCGGCGGCAATACCGCGAGGTCGGCGTGCCGATGCTGCCCGTCCTCGCCAGCGAGGCCGGCACCCGCCGATCGATCGTCGCCTATTCCATTGTCCTATTCATAGCGAGCTTGATTCCCGCCTTCTGGTTCGGGCCGCTCTACGCGCTCGGTGCCGCCGGGCTCGGCGGCGTTTTCCTCTGGCTGGCGTGGCAGGGACTGTCCGCTGAAGGATTGCGCTGGGCGGTGCGGCTCTTCCACTTCTCCCTGGTTTATCTCGGCGCGCTGTTCGGCCTGGTTGCCGCCGTTGCGCTTCTGCCACACTGAACGCCACCATCGGCACGCGGCCCTATCCCGGTCTTTCCTGGTCGCTCCGCATCAAAATCCTGGGTGCCTTCCTGTTCGCCGGGTTGGTGATCGCCTTGCTTGCCACCCAGCTGCTCCGGCCTGCACCCATCAACGTCAGCATCCAGGGCGGACGGGCCGCCGTCGGTTCGCCGGCGCCCGACTTCACCACGGAGACCCTCGACGGTGCAACCGTCCGGCTCAGCCAGTATCGCGGCCGCCCCGTCCTGCTCAACTTCTGGGCGACCTGGTGCACGGCCTGCCAGGATGAGATGCCCTTGATCCAGCGGGCGAGCGACATCTACCACGCGCAGGGCCTGCAGGTGCTGGCGGTCGATTACCAGCAGACCGATGTCA
>DASTJZ010000145.1:0-11310 GCA_035716185.1 Candidatus Dormiibacterota bacterium | reverse complement strand
CGGGTCTGGGTGAGCAAGTTGTCGATCCGCGACTGCAGCTGTTGGTGGATCTGGGCTTCATCGGTTGCCTGGCGGTTGAAGAACTGGATGCGCGCCTCGTTGAAGGGGGCCGTCGCGGCCGGCGCCGCCTGTGCCGAGGTGGTGGTCTCCTGTTGCACCAGGTCGGAGTACTCGGCCGATTGAAGCCCCAGGGTGATGGCGCGGGACTGGTCAGCGAGCACCTGGGCGCGCTGGGTCTGGTAGTCCTGCTGAGCGATCGCTTCGCGAATATCCTGGGCGCCGATGACGCCGCCGACCACGACGAAAGTCCCAAGGACGACGCCGATTCGGAGACCATTGCGACGAAGGAATCTAAGAGTTGTTGCCAGCACCGCTGTCACCGCATTGTAGGGACATCCTGCACAGGGGGTAACGTCCAAACGGCGGAAAAGTTCCGGTGAAGGCCCTTTCAGGAATCCGGGGACGCTGTGCTAAGATGGCTGCCGCCCAATTCGGGCTGAAGGAGAATTTCGCCTGGCCACCACCACGCCGGTAAGCCTCAAACTCGAGCCGAGATCCGATCAGGGACGGCATCTGCCGTCCCTGCGCCGGCAGGGCCGGTTACCCGGTGTGATCTACGGACACAACGTGGACCCGGTGACCGTGATCGTCGATGGTCGCGACTTTGTCCGTGCCTTTCAGAAGGTGGGGCGCAACCAGCTGGTCGACCTCCAGGTCGGCGATGAACCGGTGCGCAAGGCGCTGATCCGCGAGGTGCAGCGCAATCCACGGGACGGCGATCTGCTGCATGTCGACTTCTACCAGGTCAACCTGACCGAGGAAATCGAGTCGGACGTCCCGATCGAGTTGGAAGGCGAGGTCGAGATCGTGGCCAAGGGCGAGGCGGACCTGCAGCGCGGCCTGCACGAGCTCAAGATCGAATGTCTGCCCGCCGACCTGCCGCCGGTGATCACGGTCGACGTCTCGTCGCTCAAAGAGATCGACGACGAGCTGCGCGTCAAGGATCTCAAGGTCCCGTCGGCGTGCAAGATCCTGGACGACCCCGAGGACCTGATCGTCAAGGTCGCCGCCCATCGCGAAGAGGTCGAAGAGGTCGCCCCGGCGCCGGCCGCCGCCGAAGTGCCGACTGTGGGCGAGACCCAGGCCCCCGCCGAAGGCGAGGGCGAAGCGCCGGCCGAAAGCTAGCCGCTGCCAGCGCCCATAATGGGCGCGATGTTTGCCGGATTCGCCGTCCTGGTTACCTCTGCCACGGCATCGGCATCGGCCAGTGCATCGGCGACCAATGGCAGCGCCTCGGTGGCCGATACCTTCATCAGCTACCTGCCCAACCGGCACGATTTGTTCAAGATCGCGGTCGCGACCCTGATCGTGTTGGTCTTCTACTTTCTGGCCCGGCTGATGCGCAGCCTGGCGGGAAGACAGTTACGGAGGACGCGGGCCGACCCCCAGGTTGGCTTGCTGGTAACCCGGCTGGCGTTTCTGGGGACGCTCCTTCTCGGCATCATCGCGGCCTTCACGGCGCTCTTCGGCGACGCGACGCTGGTCTTTGGTGGCTTTGGCTTTTTCGCCCTCGCCTTCAGCCTTGCCTTTCAGGACATCCTCAAGAACTTCATCGCCGGCGTGTTTCTCTTGTTGGAGCGGCCGTTTCGCCTGGGCGACGAGATCACGGTCGACAACCGCACGGGAATCGTCGAAGACATCCAAATGCGGACGACGACGCTCCGGACGAGTGACGGTCAGCAGGTCCTGATCCCGAATTCGCTCGTCTATACCGGGACGATCATCAACCGCACCCGGTATCCGACGCGGCTGTTCACCTTGACGGCGAAGATCCCCGACGGCAGCCGCCCGGATGGCATGGTCGATCGGTTGCGCGATCAACTGAAGGCTCGGCCCGACCTCGCCAAAGACCCGCCACCGCAGGTCGTCATCCAGCCGAATGTCGACGGCGGGCTTACGCTCGAAGTGCGTTACTGGCTCGACTATCGCAAGAACGACCCGGTCGCGGTGCAGGCGGCGGTCGGCCAGCAGATCTACCAGGCAATCCAATCCTCGGGCTGAGGCTCCTTCGGCGGGGCCTGGCCGTGCTGGGCAAGTACACGCCTGAAGCCCGCCAGTTCCTCGTCTTCTCGCTGCTGATCTCGGTCGCGTTCAGCGTCTTCAACCTCTTGTTCAACCTCTATATGAGCGGGCTCGGTTTCTCGAACAGCGTCATCGGGCTCTTCAATTCATTGCCGGCCCTGGCGCTGATCGGCGTCGCCCTCCCCTTCGCGGCCTGGGCCGACCGGATCGGCTATCGGCCCTTCCTGCTGGTCGGCATGCTGGCGGCACTGCTCGGTTCGGCGGGACTGGCGGTCTTCGGCGCTCCCCTGCCGGCGGTGTTAGCCGCGGGCACCTTCGCCTTCTCGTTGACCGTCCTGGATGTGCTGAGCTTCCCCCTGCTGGCGCAGGTCAGCGACGAGGCGCAGCGCGTTTCGCTCTTTGCTGTCAGTCAGTCGGTTGGCTGGATCGCGGTATTGATCGGCGACCTCCTCGGCGGCCTGATTCCCGAGGCCGCGGCTCGAGGGGGAAATGTCTCGAGCGCGTCGCCCGCGGCGATCCGGACCGCGTTCATCGCGACCACGGCGCTCGTTGTCCTGGCGGTGCCGTTTCTCGCGCGGGCAATTCGAGCTCGGACATCACGGGCCGCGGTGCTGATGCCGGCGCGCGGAATGCTGAAGGTCGATATTCCGCGCTTCTCCCGACTCATGCTTCCCGGATTTCTCCTTGGAGTCGGCGCCGGCATGTTCTTAACCTTCGTGCAACTGTATTTCGCCCAGCGCTTCAAGCTCACGCCGGGCCCGATCGGTACCATCCTCGCGGTCGGCGCCGCCGTGACCGCGGTCGGGACGCTGGCGGCGCCCGCGATCAGCCGCCGGATTGGCCTCACGCGAACGGTCGGATTTGCCCAGATGGTCGGCTTTCCCCTGATCCTGATTCTTGCGTTTGTGACCTCACTGCCGCTGGCGACGGCGGTCTTATACGTCCGGCAGGTTGCGCTGAACATCCAGGCACCGCTGGTCATGGTGTTTGGCATGGACTACGTCGTCCCCGAAGAACGCGCCCGTCTGTCGACGGCGCTGATGGTCGCCGACGGCATCGGCGTCGGCGGGATCGGACCGCTGATCAGCGGGTTTCTGCAAGTGTGGGGCGGTTTCCAGCTCGCCTTCTCGGTGGCGGCGGTCTTCTACCTGCTGGCCGGACTCACCTTTGTCCTACTGTTTGGACGGATTCGCCTTCCCTCAGAAGCCCGGCCTGCACAAGTGAGGGGGAGCAATGCCGGAGACGCCCTATAGTCAGCGGATGGCGCAGGAGCCGCTGTTTCCCAGCGCGGAAGCGCCGCTCGGCAAGGACCAGCCGCTGGCCGCGCGCATGCGGCCTGCCTCACTCGACGAGTTCGTCGGCCAGGAGCACCTGGTCGGTCCGGAGCACGAGCTGCGGCGCGCGATCGAGGAAGACCGGATCGGGTCGATGATCCTCTGGGGGCCGCCGGGCAGTGGCAAAACCACGCTGGCGCGATTGATCGCACGGGTCACGGCCTCGCATTTCGTGCCGCTCAGCGCCGTCAGTGCCGGAGTCGCGGATCTACGGCGCAACATCGAGCAGGCACGCGTCCGCCGGGCGCAATCCGGACAGCGGACGATCCTCTTCATCGACGAGATCCACCGCTTCAACAAGGCGCAGCAGGATGCGGTGCTGCCCTTTGTCGAAGAGGGCGTGATCACGATGATCGGCGCCACCACCGAGAACCCCTCGTTCGAGGTCAACGCCGCGCTGCTGTCTCGCACGCGGGTCTTCGTGCTGGGCCCGCTCGACGATGCGCAGATCGGGGAGATCGTCGACCGGGCGGTGCGCGATGCGGAGCGCGGCCTTGGCAGCCAGCGCGTCGACTTGCAGGCCCACGCCAGGGCGGCATTGATTCGGCTGGCGAATGGCGATGCGCGGGTGGCGCTCAACGGCCTCGAGGCGGCGGCGGCTCTGGCGCGGCCACGCCAGGGACGGCGGACGGTGACGGCGGCGCTGGTCGAGGAGGCGGTGCAGCGCAAGAACCTGCTCTACGACCGCGCCGGCGAGGAGCACTACAACATCATTTCCGCGCTGCACAAGAGCCTGCGCGACAGCGATCCCGACGGCTCGCTGTACTGGTTGGGCCGAATGCTGGAGGCCGGCGAGGATCCGCTCTATGTGGCGCGCCGGCTGATCCGTTTTGCGTCCGAGGACATCGGGCTGGCCGATCCGCAGGCGCTCACCCAGGCCGTGGCCGCGCAGCAGGCCGCCCACTTCGTCGGCATGCCCGAGGCCAATCTGGCGCTCGCCCAAGCCGTGGTGTATCTGGCGACGGCGCCCAAGAGCAATGCGCTATACGCGGCCTACTCGAACGTGCAGCAGGACGTCGAGCGCACCCGCGCCGATCCGGTGCCGCTGCACCTCCGCAACGCACCGACTCCGTTGATGCGCAACCTCGGGTATGGCCGGGGCTACCGCTACGCCCACGACTACGACGACGCGCAGGTCGAGCAGCAACACCTGCCGGATGCCATCAGAGATCGCACCTACTATCATCCCTCGGACCGCGGTTTCGAGAAGACGGTGCGGGAGCGCCTGGATGCCTTCGATGCCGCGCGCCGCCGCCCGAAGAAAAGCTAAACGTGCTGCTCTACAACCTGGTGAAGATGCTCCACATCCTGTTCATCATCACCGGCCTGGGCGCGAACGTCACCTACGGCTTCTGGCAGGGGCTCGCCGGGAACGACCCCGAACGCCGGCGCTCACCCGGCAGATCGAGGTGCTCGAACGTGATGGAATCGATTCGCCTGCCTACCATCAGGCCAATATCCGCGCGACGGTTCTTGGCATCGGTCTCTTCATTCCAATCCTGGCGATCCTGTATCTGATGGTGGTGAAACCGAGCCTGGGGTAGCCCCATCGCGGGACGGGGCTACCCGCTGAGCTCTAGGCCGTTCCGGCGAGATCCGAGAGTTTCGTGTACTTGCCGTATTTGCCCGATTTGAGAACGGCAAACGAGTTCTGGTCGACGGCAGGAGACGGATCGAGCGCCTTGAGGTTCTTCGGCCCCAGGTAGGTGTTCAGCTTCGCGACGGTCGCCGCCGCATCCGGTGTCGCCTCACCCTTGCCCTTGTTCTGGAACTCGAGCTCGGTGGCAGCATAGTCGGGGAACAGGTCGATGTCCCCACGCTCGAGCGCGGGCTCCACCACTTCGCGAGAGCCAAGATTGAGCTTGAAAGTCGGCGTGTATCCCTTTCCCTTGAGCGCCTGACCGTAGATCTGGGCGATGATCGCGCTTTCGGGGAAGTTCAGCGCGCCGACGTTGATCGTTCCCTTCGATGAGCCGGATGCCGACGTGCTGTAGCCGTGGCTGCTGAGCCAACTGGCGGCGATGACGTCGGGGTCTTGCTTGTCGACGTCCGACTTCTTGTTGAGGGCGATCAGGTCGTCGGTCGTCAGTTTGCCATCGATCTCGTTGAGCAGGGACGTGACGTCATCCGTCGCCTTGCTCGTCCGGATGAGTGGCACGACGTTGTCGGCGTTCTGCAGATGCTTGTCGTCCTGCAGCTGGACGTACTTCCCGGTCGAATAGGCGCTGTCGCTGGAGAAGATCAGGCCGATATCGATGTCCCCACGATCCAGGGCGGCCTTTGTCAGCGGTCCTCCGGCATCGAGCGCCTTGAAGGCCTTGAAGTGCAGTCCGTAGGTCTTGGTCAGCCCGGCCTCGCAAAACGGCCGGGTCGGGCATTCCGGTGGTCCGCCCAGGGTCATCTGACTGGCGATCGGGCCCGAGCTGGAGGGGCCACCCGTCGATCCGCACGAGGTCGTCACGAGTGCCAGCGCGACCATGCTCGCGCCTAGCACAATATTCCGTTGCAATCGCATCGCTTCCTCCTCTGGTTTCTACTTCCGCCGCCTCGCCGTTGCCTAGATCACTGCGGGCTGCGGCACGGTCGCGACCTCGCCCGCGGATTGCGTCAATCGAAGCCCCTCAGGAACCGTCATGCGCTGCACCGCCCCCAAACCAAGCTCGACGGATATCGCGAGCAGCGCGACCAGCACGGCCCCGGAGAAGATCTGCACGGTGTCGCGCTGGCTGAAGCCGTCAATGATAAAGCGACCCAGTCCTCCCCAGGCCACCAGCGCGGCCAGCGTCGCGGTGGCGACGATATTCGACGCCGACGTCCGAATCCCCGCCATGATCAACGGTAGGGCAATCGGGAGTTCCACCCGCCACAGGACGATGCGCTGGCGCATGCCCATGCCTTTCGCCGCCTCTCGAATGTCGTCGTCGACCTCGCGCATGCCAACGTAGCTGTTGGTCACCATGGGCGGAATCCCCAGCGCGACAAGCGCGATGAAGGGCGGGATGAAGCCGATGCCAAACAGCTCGAGAGAGATCACCAGCAGGGCGAATGAAGGAACGGCGCGCCCAATGTTGGAAAGGTTGATCGCCAGGGTGCCGAACCGCCCGTAGTGGCCTAACGCGATGCCGATCGGCAGGGCGATGGCCGCCGCTGCAGCGAGCGCCGTTCCAGACAGGAGCAGGTGCTCATACAGGCGGTTTGGGACCCCAAAATCGCCCTGCCAGTGGGCCGGGTCGGCGAACCAGCCGGCGACCTGACCAAGGAAATTCATACTCGGGTCCTCGCCGTCGCCCAGGGCGTCACCAGGCGCTGGACCCCGGCCAGGCTCAAATCGGCAACGATAGCCAGCGCGATCGACAGCGCGGTGCCAACCACCAGCGGGGTCTTGAAATCACGGATGAGACCGTCATTGATGAGGCTGCCCAGGCCGCCCTTTCCGATCAGCGCGGTGATGGTGACCAGCCCGATCGTCGTTACCGTGGCGATGCGCAGCCCGGCCATCGCGGCTGGAATCGCGAGCGGGATATCGACGCGGACCAGCTCTGCCGCCGGTCGGAAACCCATTCCGCGGGCCGCCTCGCGGACTTCGGGCGGAATCGCGTCCAGCCCGACCACGATGTTGCGGATCAGGATCAGAAGCGTGTAGCTAACCAGGCCGATCTCGGCGGTCAGAAACGATAACCCGGTAAAAGGGACGAGCAAGGCGAACAGGGCCAGTGAGGGAATGGTGTAGAGGATTCCCGTGACTGAGTAGATGGGTCCCCGCAGCACCCGCCGGCGCCAGACGAGCAGGCCAAGCGGCGCCGCAATCAGCAGGCCGACCCCGACCGCCACGACCGTGAGCTCGATGTGCTGGATCAGGGCGTCTCGGATTACCGCGATGTGACCGGAAATCCAGTCCCACCGGATCCATGGGTCGTCCGCTGCCCCGAGGACCCCGGTGGCGAGCATGGGCACGATGCTAGCAGCCACCTTGAGGCCGGGCAATTTACAGTAGGAGTTTCTAATGATTCGGCTGGAGCGTGTCACGAAGCGCTATCCGGGCGGCCAGGTGGCCGTCCGCGAGCTGTCGATCGAGTTCCCGACGGGACAGCTGACCATGCTCGTGGGTCCGTCGGGGTGTGGCAAGACCACCACGCTGAAGATGATCAACCGGCTGATCGAACCCACCAGTGGCCGGATCTTCCACGACGACCAGGACGTCACCCATATCGATCCGGTGGCCATCCGACTGCGGATGGGCTACGTCATCCAGAACGTCGGCCTGTTTCCGCACATGACGATTGCCGACAACATCGCCACCGTCCCCCGGCTGATTGGCTGGGATCGGGCCCGGATCCGCAAGCGCGTCGAGGAGCTGCTCGAGCTGGTGGGACTCGATCCGCGAGCCTTCAGCCGGCGGTATCCGCACCAGCTTTCGGGTGGACAACGGCAACGGGTCGGGGTTGCCCGGGCATTGGGCGCCGACCCTCCGGTGCTGTTGATGGACGAACCATTTGGCGCGATCGACCGGATCGCCCGCGAGCGGCTGCAGAACGAGTTCCTCCGCATCCAGCACGAGGTGCGAAAGACCGTCATCTTCGTGACCCACGACATCGACGAGGCGATCAAGCTGGGCGACCGAATCGCGGTCATGAACCTGGGTGAGCTGGTGCAATACGACACGCCCCCGGCGATCCTGGCCAAGCCCGCGAATGACCTGGTCATCGACCTGCTCGGTCCCGATCGGGGCTTGAAACGCCTGGCCGTGACCCCGATCGACGTGCGGGCGCTGGAACGGCCGCCGGTCATTCGGGCTGACGATTCGCTGGCCGAGGCGCGGCGTTTGCTCGACAGTGCCGCGAGGGCGATCGTGGTCGATGGGGACGGCAAGCCGGTCGGCGAGCTGGATCGCCAGCAGGCGGACGGCGATGGGCGCGTTCGGGATCGGGCGCAGCCCTTAGACGCAACGATCTCTGCCGACCGGACGCTGTACGATGCGTTCTCGCAGATGCTCATCCATCAGGCGAACTGGGTGGTCGTCCTCGATGGCAGCGGACTGCGCGGCGTGCTGACGCCCGAGTCCTTCGTCGCGGCCATCCAGCGCGTGCCCGCCGAGGTGGAGGGCGTCGCCGCCCGGCGATGATCCTCAACCGGGGCAACATCTTTTCCTTCCTGGTCACGGCCTTTGTCGGTGCCATCTTCGTGCTGATGCTCTTCGAGACCTGGGCCCTGTTCACCGACAACAAACCGATCAGCGATTACTTCCGGGAGGCGGTTCGCGCGTTTCCTGGCTGGGCCTTTGTCGTCGCGATCGTAGTAGGCATCATCCTCGGCCATTTTCTCTGGGGGCCGGCCACCGGCCCGCTCGCTCCGGCGGCGCGGCGACTCAGCGAGCTCATCGGTCGAAGTGATTCACGTTAGCGCCGGCGCCGTCCTCTCCCTGATTGCCACGATCTTCGTCGGCATCGTCTTGGCCATCATGGTCAACGAAACCATCGCCCTCGGGAAAGGACAGGACCCGGTCGGCAATCTGATCCGTTCTCTGGTGCGGGCCTACCCGAGGCTCAGCTATGTCGTCGCCGTCGTGATCGGCATGCTCCTCGGCCACCTGTTCTGGCCCTGAAAGAACGGGTCAGCGGATGCGCGGCTTGCCTCAGGCGCTTTTCCGGCGGCGCTGGCTGGCGGCTCGCGTGCGGGGTGCTGGCTTGTTCGCAGCCTTGCCCTTTTTCCTGGTCTGTTCGACGCTCGCCCGCAGGGCTTCCATCAGATCCACGACCTTGGCGCCCTTCGCCTCTTGTACCTCGGGAAGCGGCGCACCCTCGACCTTGGCCTTGATGACTTTCGTCAGCGCCGCCTGGTATTCATCCTCGTAGCGCTCGGGATCGAAGCTATCGCTCAGATTTTCGATAAGCGAGACCGCCATCTGCAACTCTTTGGGCGAGACTTTCGTCCCGTCCATGGCGATGTCCTCGGTTGAGCGGATTTCATTCGCGTAGAGCATGGTCTCCATCGAGAGGACATCCTCGTAGGGCCGGACCAGGCAGAGGTTTTCCTTGTCGCGGATGGCGACCTTGGCGACGGCCGCCCGACCGGTTTCTTTCAGCGCCTGGCGGAGCAGCGTGAACGCTTTCACCCCGGTCTCTTCGGGTGCCAGGTAATAGGCCTTGTCATAGTAGATGGGATCGATCTCTTCCAGCTTGACGAAATCCGAGATGTCGACCGTGTGGATCGTCTTCACCGGCAAGTGCTCGAGATCGTCCTCGGTAACGGGGACGTATTTGCCTTTGGCGTACTCGAACCCACGCACGGTGTCGTCCCACGCAACGGCCTTCTCGTGCTTCGGGCACCAGCGGACGTTCTTGAGCCGGACATTATCGGCCTTGTGCAGCAGATGGAAATGCACATCGTGGGACTCGGTGGCCGTATACAGCCGGACCGGGATGCTGACCATCCCGAATGCGATCGTGCCGCTCCAGATCGCCCTGGGCGAACGTGGCGCCATACCTGAGATCGATCGTATCAGTGGCATCGGTATCGGCGCCTGCTCGGCGCCCTGACTAAACTCCGAGCGTGTCGCCGGCCGTCCTTGCGCTCGTTCTTCTGGCGGCCGTCCTGCACGCGGCATGGAACGCGATGCTCAAGGCAGCCGAGAACCCGCTCGCCCTGGCTGCGCGGGCGGTCACCTTCGGCGCCGCCGTCAGCCTGCCGCCGATCGCTGCCCTCTGGCTGTGGCAGTCACGCCCCGGCCTGCCGCCGATTGGCTGGTTGATTGTCGCCGCCTCCGCGGCGCTCGAGTTGCTGTACTTCATCACGCTTTCGGCGGCATACCAACGGGGCGAGCTGTCGGTGGTCTACCCGATCGCTCGCGGGACGGCGCCGCTGTTGGCGGTTGCCGTCGGGTTGCTAATCCTGGGTGAGCGGGTGCATCTGGCGGCGCTGATCGGGATTGCCTGCTTGCTTGGGGGAATTTGGGCCGTGCGCCGGCCTGCCCGACATACCCCTGCGTTTGCCCCGGCGATCGCCACCGGCGTCTTGATCGCCGCGTACAGCTCACTCGACCGTGTCGGCGTCCGGCTTGGGCCGCCGTGGCTTTACGGCTGGCTGCTGTGGCTGTTCATCGCCGTGATCCTGCAGCTCTTTAGCCGGTTCACTCGCCTGCCGGGCGCCCAGCTGACGAAGGACCCGGGCACGTCGCTGATCGTTGGTGTCCTGATGACCGCCGCCTACTTTCCGATCCTGTTCGCGCTGAGCGTCGCCCCGCTCGCCGTCATCTCGCCGCTGCGGGAATCGGCGATCGTGCTGGTGACGGCCTGGGGGATCTGGCGCCTTCGCGAACGACGCGGCGCCTGGTTAAAGGTTGCTGGTGCACTTGCCATCGTCGGCGGGATCCTGCTGCTGACGCTTGCTTGATAAGACGGCGATGCGCAGGGCTGATCAGGGATTAGAACGCAAGCTGCTGAAATGCTCGACGTTCTTGTCTCCAGTAATGGCAGAGTCCCGCGCGGCGATTGCAGCCCGATTTCCCGAGAACTCCGTGGAGAACGCGATCCAAGCGGCAATGGCCAGGCCCGATGACGCCGAAGCGTTGAAGGCGTTTTACGCGGAGCTGTTCGACGCCGAGGTCGTGATTCCGCTCGATCCCAAGGGCCCCGACACGGAGGTGGCCCTGCCGCAAGGGGACGCCCCAATCGATTTCCTATCGCTCTCGATAGACGGCGTCGAGCACGCGGTCATCTTTTCCTCAGTGAGTCAACTGCATCTCGCTTTTCCGTCCGGCTGCCGGTTTACAAAGGTCAAGATGTCACGCCTCGTGCCCGTCTGGCCCGACGCGCCGGCCGTCCTGAACCCGGAAGGATTTGGCCGCGTGCTGCCGGCCAGGGAAATCCGTGGGCTTCCGATCGGGCCGATCGCGGCA